>CAZVTD010000255.1:0-3663 GCA_964629945.1 uncultured Planctomycetota bacterium
TCCGCGCCGCAGGTCTTGTCGTCGGTTCAGGCTCCGCTTCCGGAACCCTCGAAATCGGCAGCGCCTCCACCCTCGTCACACTCACCGACCGCTTCATCCTCGGTCCCAACGCCCATCTCTCCCTCGTTTCAGGCTCAAAAATCCACCTCACCGGCGCACACTTCCAACTCCAGAGTTCCACCCCCTCCAATCTCGCCGACCTCGATAAGCTTGAGCTCATCTGCGACGGCGACGGCTCCACCACCCAGACCTTCGAGCTCGCCGGGGCTGACCTCGGTCGAACCAACACCGGCTTCCTCCAGAACTTCTCGCTCGCCACGCTCACCCTCGACCAGACCTCTGTCGTCCAGCTCCTCGATGCCTATGACTCCGGAAATCGCTCCGGCTCGGGCGGCGCCGACGAATCCCTCTATGTCGACACCCTCAACCTCGCCGCCGGGACCACACTCGACCTCGCCGGGCTCCACCTCTACGCTCATCACCTCAACGACGAAGGCGCAACCTTCCTCAACGGACTCCCCATCTCCCTCCTCGCCGGCGATGCCGACGGAAACTGGATAGCCGAGCGTCCCGACCTCGCCAACAGGCAGTCCAACTACGCCCCCACCGCAACCCATGCCGGAACCAATGCCTTCACACTCGGTGATTTCAACGAGGACTCCCGGATCGACGGACAGGACCTCGCCATCTGGCAGTCCAACTACAACCCCCTCGGGTACCTCTCCGTTCTGCCCGCCGCGACAGGCGAAGATTTCCTCCAGTCCCTCCAGGCCGACGACCTCGTCGTCTATCTCGAAGCCTGCGAGCTCGCCGGATTGCCTCCCGGAGAACTCGCCACCGCGCTCCCCGAACCCGCCTCGCTCCTCCTCCTCGCCGCCGGCACGCTCCTCACCCTCCGCACCAGGCGACGCCGTGCCGCCTGAGCGGACTCGCACACACCACGCAAAAAAACCGGCCGACCCTCGCGGATCGGCCGGCCTCGTCTCCTGAATGTCTGCTTCTCGTGCTCAATCGGTCAGGGTTGCCAGATACGCCGCACCCAGTTTCTCCACGTGGTCCTGAACGTTCTGGAAGTAATCCAGGTGTCCTTCCTCGTCCGCCAGCAGCTTCTCGAACAGTTCCTTCGACACCTGGTCCTTCTCCTCCGCACACACCACCGACGCCGCGTTGTACATCTCCACCGCGTCCGCTTCCAGCTTGATGTCCGTCGCCAGCTGCGCCGGAATCTCCTCACCCTTCTTCGCCTTCCCGTCGGGCTGACTCGTCGGGACGCCGTTCAGGAACAGGATCCGCTCCGCCAGCGCCTCGGCGTGCTTCATCTCCGCAATCGCGATTTCCTTGAGCTTCTTCGCCAGCTTCCCGAAGTCGTTGTCCTCCAGCTCGTAGTGCTGCGCCATGTACTGCAGGATCGCCGTCAGTTCCCGCGATCGCGCCTGGTTCAGCAGATCAATCACTTTTTTGCTCGGCATGTCTTACCCCCTTGATCTTCTTGGAATGGGTCCATGTCTCCTCGTGGCTTCACGTCCGTCACTTCAACTTACCACCCCCATCTCCCCGCGTCAAGTCCCGAAATCCACACCAAAATCCCCCGTAGTCCGACCCAACCACATTTTTCCAGGCTCCCCCCTTTTTTCCGCCTTGTGAAAAAAGTTGACTCACCCCCCAAGATAATGCTTGCATCCGCAGAGAATACTGTCAATCATATACCAGGGCCGGGACGTCCGGACATCGGGTCCGTGTACGCCACCCGGCACACACAGGATGGTCAGGCAGTGGGAGGAGTAGCGCATGAGAACCCTGTTCGTGTCGGTCGTGGCGGTCTCCATTGCAGCACTGTTCTTCATGGTTGGATGTGGCGGTGATGAGTCCACTGCCCCTGCCAACCCCCTCGCCAAGAAGACGGTCGAGGAACTCCAGAAGATGGCGCAGGAGCTCCCGGGCAAGGTGACGGAAGCCAAGGCGAAGGTCGAAGAAGCGAAGAAAGCCGTTGAAGGCAAGGAAGGCGATGCGAAGAAGACCGCTGATGAAGCCGTGAAGAAGGCCGAGGAAGACGTGAAGAAGCTGGAGACGGAACTCACCAACGTCACCACCGAACTCACCAAGAGGAAGCCCGCTGAGAAGAAGGAAGAGCCCAAGAAGGACGACACCAAGAAGGAAGAGAAGAAGTAGTTAGCCGTCCTCTTCTGCTCTCCGTCCGTGCGGCTTTTCAAGGCCTTGGTCGCATGGAATCTCGAAAGTGCCTGGCACACCGTTCCTGATTCCGGGAACGGTGTGCCTTTTCTATTCCTCGCACGCCTTGTCCGAAATCGGTCCCTTCACCCCTCACCCCAGACGCTTCAGCGTCTCCCCGAGTGCCCCACGATACAGGAACGCCGCGAACGATGTCTCCAGCACCTCGCCCGGTTCGGTCCGTCGTCGTCCCACAATATCATAATGTCCTGCCGGAAAACTCGTCATCGGCTCCACCGCGCACACGTATCGGTCCCCGTCCGACTTCTGCCAGATCCAGATCACACGGAACAGCTCCGCTTCCCACTGCATCCCGAACCCCAGTCCCGTCCGCCCGTTCCGGATCCCGTAATACCCCTCCTGGAAATCCGTCAGGTAGAACATGTTGTGGAACCGTGCTTCCCGTCCTGGCAGTTCCAGCATCCTCGCCTCGCCGTCCACCAGTTTCCCCTTCGGCAGCTCGATCCGACAGCCCTCCTCCAGGAAGGGCGCTCCGAACGCCGGGTGGTGTCCCCAGATGATGTCGAACGCGTTTGCGCCCTCGTTGATCATCGTCTCACGGAAGTGCACCACGGGCTCCGTCGCGTTGATCCGCATCACACGTTCCAGCCGGAACCGCGTCAGAACCGTGTGCGTCCAGAACTTCACCGTCACCGTATCCGCCCGGTCTTCCAGGATCGCATACTTCCAGGGCAGCGTCAGCACCTCCCCGTGCATCGGCTCCCTCACGTCCCCGATCGTCAGAGGCTGCGACGCGTGCGGGAACGCCTCCTGCCAGCCCCCCTCGTAGTACCCCGTGTGCGTCTGTTCGTGACTCATCAGACTCAGCTCATCCTTGATCGACCGCAGCCCGATCGGGCTCCGCCACAGCACGTCCACCCCGCTCGCCTTGTCCACGAACTCCACGATGGCCGCGCCCTTGTCCACCAGCACGCTCACCCGAAGCGCCTCGTTCTCCATCATCACCACGCGCATCCCCTTCACCGACACGTCATCGCTTACCCGCGCCCCCTCATCCCGCCGATACAATAGCTTCATCCCTCTCTCCTCGATCCATGCTCACGTGTTCTGGCTGTTGACTTTAAAGTGGCCACATGCGAGTGGCGACGACTCTACTCATACCACACGTACACCCCGGGCGCCAGTCTCATCAACTTTTTCAACCCCTGGGCCCGCGCGTCGTCGCGGGTCGCCTCCGCGCCTCCCACCCAGAGCCCGTTCGGGAACAAGCCCCCCTCCAGCGTCACCCGCACCGCGCGCGTCGTCCCATCCACCACCACCCGGCTCGGACGCAGCCGCTGGATGCACACCGGCCATTCCCCCGCCGTGTTCCCCCTCGCCTCATCCGCCGTTTTCAGCTCGACCTGCACGCCCCACGTCCGGATCCCCTCCACGTCCGCAAAAATCCGCATTCGACACCATACCCCCCACATC
>CAZVTD010000256.1:0-3661 GCA_964629945.1 uncultured Planctomycetota bacterium
AGTCCCCATCATCATCCGTGTCGGTGTCAAAGATCAGGACTTCATCGAGGTACTGCCCCCCGAAGACGTATTGGCGTCTTGCTTCCCAGCCGTTGTCGTCCTCACGCTCCTCGATGCAGCGCCAACTTGTCAAATCACTTAGAACTCCCCCCCTCTTCCAATTTCTCCGATTTATTCTACACATATCATCGCATTAGGTTCGTCCAAGCCCACCCAGCATTGATTATGCTTAACCAGAGGAAGAAGTTCATCGGTCGGAAGAAATGAACGCTGTTTGATGATGGAGCCTGCTTTTCCGCGAACCAAGATCCACAAAGAGCAGCAGCGGTACACACCAAAGCCACGCTCGTGACCAACCAAGGATTGCGGGTAAAAGTCCCAGCCGCCCCGGCCCCAAAAAACAAGGCAAACGTATACAAGAACGGGTTCCGGGGATTATAATACCCCCCGTCTAGTGATCGATCGAATTTCATCGCCAACTCCTTGATTTGAGACAACTAACGACTGGCACAGACCACAACACGCGTTTTTCACTTCAGGTGCGGTTCAGAAAACAAAGTTCCATGTAGAAATTACAAGTCACGGCAACGCCGGTGCGTTTCCATTCTCAGGCGGAGCATTTCCGTTCCCGTTTTCATTGCCGTTACCATTGTCCTTATCGCAGGGAACGTCCTGCATATACGGCGCGCCAACTGGCACTTCTGCTTCCTGATCCCCTTCCTTCACCAAGGTTTCGCCTAAGGTGACAGTCCGACTCTGATCAGTCTCATAGAAGTCGTCATCAATAACATCGACGATTGCCGCACCAGCCGCAACTACTCCCATCGGGATGGTAACCCAAGGGCTTGCGAGCCAACCAAATGGAGTAAGCATAACTGATCCAAGGCCCAGTGCAACACTCTTGGAAACAGCACTGGTGTTACTCATCTTCCAGTAGTGCTGCTCCTGTGTTGTTATGGCATACAGATCCACGAGGGTTACCTCGTATGCCTGAAATTTCTGACAGCATTGATCACCATTTTTGATCGGCTCTCCGATGGGCTTCACAATCACTACTATCCTCTGATTTCTTTTCACGACTGTCGTTTTGGGATCACCATGTGGATGCCAGCCCTCACTGTCGACAAGACCCAAAGCATCAAGAGTTCTCAGAGGCGAAAGTCGAAGGGGCTGATAAAGCGACATCCCTCCTGTGTATCCGAGAGGATCCCTCTGCATAAATTGCCCGAGGTCGGGTCTCTGGTCCCGGTTCTTGAAGTAGTAGATCCCGGTTTCGGAGCAGAAGCGCTGGCCCTGGAACAGCCAGGGATTGGCGAAATGCGACGCGGTCGTCACATCCGAATCGCTCGTGCGCGTGCAGGTCGGCTGCCCGTAGGGATCATACTTCACCCGCTCGACCGCCGCTCCTGAAGCATCCGTCAGCGCCATCACGTTGAAGTTGTTGTTCGTGCAGTAGAGGTAGCGCGTGCTGCCCGCGCCTTCCCCTTCCGTGCAGTCCCCATCATCGTCCGTGTCGGTGTCAAAGATCAGGACTTCATCGAGGTACTGCCCCCCGAAGACGTATTGGCGTCTTGCTTCCCAGCCGTTGTCGTCCTCACGCTCCTCGATGCAGCGCCAACCATCATACAGGAATATAACATCGATTCCCTCGCCGGGCAAGTCCTTCTTGACCCGGCGGTTGAAGCCATCGTAGAGGTATTCGGCCAGGGTGGTCCAGGCGGGGGTCGGGTCGCCGTAATTCGTTGTCCGCTCGACCTTTAGGAGACGGTTGCGGAAATCGTAGGTGAGGCGGTCGGCTTTGTTCGTGGGGTCGGTGCGGTCCGGAAGGACCGAGAGATTGCCCGCGGCATCCGAGGTCACGCTGAAACTGCCCACCGCCCCCTGGGGGTCGATGGCCTCACTCCGTTTCCCTCACAAATATCTGCTGAGCCTTCGCACGCGCCGCATCAACACTCTCAACATAAACCAGGATGGCATTCGCATAGGATCCAAGTCGTTGGTACTGATATCGAGAAGGAGGAACAACGCCGTAGGCGTTCTCGATATAGCGGATGCATTCGCGCAATTCGCGGGGACACTCAAACAACATTGTGTCCGAGGTTTTGACATCCGCACCTTGGAGTATGGAATGCAACCTAGCCTTCGCCAAAGAACGCACGTCAACCCCTGTGGCCCTGCAACTGCAAAATCCCTCCGCGCGAACTTCAGGCGAGTTATCTTCAAGACACTTGACGAAAATGTCCCGACCAGCAGAACCGTGTTCAATCCGAGTCCACATCGCAACGAGCTCCCTTAATTGTATGTCACTGCTTGACATTAAGGGCAGTAACTCTTCAGGCTTTGGAAATGCGTGCATTTTGCGCAGCGATATCAGAATCTCTCGCTGCAGAGAATCATCTAGGCCATCCAACCGCTCTTTCAGAGCCTCGACAAGCAGATGAGGCGGCTCATCCGTGAACCATCCCGCCAACCTGATCAAGGTATTCGCTTCGGCCTGCTGGCTCTGAAGAAGCCTCAACCGATCACGCAACTCCGCAACAAGCGCGGGATTAGCCTGCGCACTCGACACTTTCATTGACAACATTACCTCCGGAATACTTCCTTGAGAGTTCTCCCAAGTCTCGTAAAAGTCGACCAGTTCCTCAAGGCTTGTGGTGCTAAGGGGCGACAGGACGAGTGTCTTCGACCCGCCCCAAGGCACGTAAGGCGCGAGAAATGTTCCGCAGACAACAGACAGCATCATTAACAAGACCATTAGCAGGTATCGGGACATCCTGACCTCCTTTTCCATGTCACCTTGATGAGCAATCGTAGTACCCCCTGTGCAATTATGGGGCACATTGCTCATGGCACTTCCTGGCCACCTTTGCAGCAAGACCCTGGAATCCGGAGTACCATCCTCCGGCAGCCCCCGGCACTTTTGCCAGATCGTCGGTGCACTTGCTGGCATCACCTGCAGTGAAATCATCAATCTCGCTGCAGCAGCAGCAATCTCCGCGCCTCGCTTTCCCAAGACACTTTCCCGTCCTCTTATACCATGACATACAATCATGACTGTTCGAAAAACCGTTAAGGGCATCAATACCTGATTCCACCACCATTCCAGCCAGAGATACAACTGCGCCCATGGGTGGTTTGTTGAATAAAGGATCCTTCGGATTTACAGGTCTGACAGGCTCGGGGGCCTTTGAGGACAGTGGTCGATCCACATACTTAATCTTGTTCGAAGGTGGGTCAGCTACAGGACTTTGTATCTTGTCAGATACTTTCTCCTTAGCAATCTCTATTGCCGCATCACGAACTTCCTCAACCGCGTTCGAGCTAGGTGACTCTTCTTCTTTGAGTCCCAGAGGATCAAGCCGAGACAGCCCAAGACTGCCTTCCACCTCATACAGGCCCATTCCATCGGCATAGCCGATCGGATCGCGTTGGAGGAAGCGGCCGAGGTCGGGTCTCTGGTCGCGGTTTTTGAAGTAGTAGATCCCCGTCTCGGAGCAATACCGCTGGCCCTGGAAGAGCCAGGGGGTGGCGAAGTGCGACGCGGTCGTCACATCGCTGTCGCTCGTGCGCGTGCAGGTCGGCTGACCGTAGGGATCATACTTCACCCGCTCCACCACCGCCCCGTTGGCGTCGGTCAGCGCCATCACGTTGAAGTTGTTGT
>CAZVTD010000257.1:0-3650 GCA_964629945.1 uncultured Planctomycetota bacterium
GGGGGGGGGGGGCGGCTTGGGCGGGGGGGGGGGATTTTGACTTGGTGTTTGGTGGGGGTGTGGACGTTGTAGGCGGCGTAGACGGAGGTCGGGGGACAGGTCTCGTCAATGAAGCCGACGTGGACGAGGGTGGGGCATTTGATCCGTCGGGCGAAGTTGACGGCATCGAAGTATTCGGACATGGCGATCCAGTCGGGTGTGCGGTGTGTCCGGGTCCAGAGGATCCTGGGCCAAGTGGCCGATCGTCCGACGAGATCGGCCCGCTGGTCGCAGAGTGCGGGGACGGAGAGCGAGGCGGCGGTGATGTGTTCGTTGAGCCCGGCGAGGATGAGCGAGAGTCCGCCTCCCTGGGAACTGCCGGTGATGATGAGGTGTTTTCCGTCGAAGTCGGGTCGCGAGGCGAGATAGTCGATGGCCCGGTCGATTCCGAGGATGGCACGACGGAAGTAGTATTTGTCACGATCGGGTCCGCCGACGGTGGAGTAGTGCGGGCGCTTGTCGAGGTCGTCGGGCGGTGCGGTCATGTCGAAGTCGTGGATGGACATGTCGAGGTAGAGGGCGCCGAGCCTGGCGAACCAGGGGGAGGGCTTGGTGGGAGAGTTCACGCTGGCGGAGGGGACATGGACCCATGCGGGATAGGGTGGCTTTCGTCCCTTGGGGATGCTGAGGAAGCCGTAGATGCGGGTGCCGTCGATGTTGGCGAAACTGATTTTGAAGCTTTCTTGGCCGGAGTCGGACTGCTCGGGGAGGGGTGTGATCTGCACGTCGAGGGGGATCTTGGCAAGCTGGGCGCGGCCTTGTTTCCAGAAGGCGTCGAAGTCGGCGGGGTCGGTGCAGGCGGGCTTGATGTCGAGGGGATTGAAACCGGCGGCGGCCTGTCCGGTGACCGGCTTGGCGCCATTGAGGGAGAAGTCGACCTGGCAATGGAGGAAGCCTGGCTGGTCGAGGGTCCCGGTGACGCGGACGGGCTCCTTTCCGAGCGGGAGGTTCCGCTTGTCGACGGGGGTGGCGAGGTCGCGGGTCAGCGTGACACTGACTTCGCCACTGGTGACGGGCTGTCCCTTCACGGAGACGGAGATGAGGAAGGTGGCGGTCTCTTTGGCCTTGTAGAGGGCTTCGGGACGGTCGGTGACGACCTTGACGACGACGTCGGGCTGGGGTGCAGCGGGCTGCTGGGCGGACGCGACGGTGGTGATGAAGAGGCACAACAGCAGCGCACACAGTCTGTTACGGGTCATGGCAGGGCTCCATTTCAGAACCTCACGTCGACGGGGGCGTCGACGGGTGCCTTGAAGAAAGACGTTTCACGAGAACGGACACCGAAGGACGAGGAGGATTCGTCAGGGCGTCCACTTGTCCTTGTCGGGTGGTCCCGCTTCGGGTCCGAGTCCGAGCTGTGCGTCGAGCCACTTGCTCTGGTAGCGCCACCAGGCGTTGGCTTCGTCGTTGATGGTCCAGAAATGTCCCTGGGTGATGAGGTTGACCATGATCTTGTTCTTGGAGGGGATGACGTTGAAGGCGGCGTAGCAGGAACTCGGGGGACAGGTGGAGTCGATGAAACCGACGTTGGCAAGGACGGGGACGTTGATGCCTCTGGCGAAGTTGGCGGCATCGAAGTATTCGGACATTTTGACCCATTCTCCGGTGCGTTGGAGTTCGGGACGCACGAGGGGCGGCCAGGTGTTTCCCCTGTCGGCAAGACAGGACTGGAGGTCGCACATGGCGGGTTTGGTGATGGAGATGGCGGAAACGCGGGGGTTGAGTCGTGCGAGGATGAGGGCGAGCCCGCCTCCCTGGGAGCCGCTGTTGATGACGAGATGCTTTCCGTCAAAGTCGGGTCGTGAGGCGAGGTAGTCGATGGCCCGGTCGAGTCCCAGGATGGCGCGACGGAAGTAGTATTTTTCGCGGTCGGGGGCTCCGACGGTTTCGTAGAACAGGCCACCTCGTTTTTCGATGCCTTCCGGCGGGTGGAGAGGATCGAAGTCGTGGATGCCCATTTCGAGATAGAGTATTCCGCGCTGGGCGTATTTCGGGTTGGTGGGCTTTGTGGGCTTGATCAGGCCTCCCGAGGGAGGAAAGAGCATGGCCGGGAACGGTCCCTTCTTGCCCTTGGGGACGCAGAGGAAGCCATACATGCGGGAGTCCCCGACGTTGGCGTAGTCGATGTAGAAGGTGTCCTGGAGTTCGTCGGAGAACTGGGGCATGGGGGTGATTTTCATGTCGAGGGGAATGGCGGCGGCTTCTTTGCGTCCGGCTTGCCAGAATTCGTCGAAGTCGTCGGGGAGTTTGCAGACGGGCTTGATTCCGGCGGGGTCGAAGGCGGCGCCGGCCAGGCCTTTGACCTGCTTCATGTTCCTGAAGACGGTGACCTGGCACTGAAGGAAGCCCGGCTCGGCGAGGGTGCCCGAGACCTTGACGAGGTCCTTCTGAAGCGTGATGGTCTTCTGCTCGATGAGTTTGCCGAAGGCGAGGGTGAGCTTGACGTCGGCTTCGCCCTCGGTGAGGGGCTCGCCCTTTTCGGAGACGGAGATGAGGAAAGTGGCCTGCTCATTGACCTTGTAGAGTGCGTCGGGACGGTCGGTGACGACGTTGACGACGACGTCAGGTTTGGGCTCGGCCTCCTGGGCGAAAACGACGGGGGCGATGAGGAGGGACAGCAACAGCACACACCGTTTTACATCCAACATTTCAGGGCTCCATTTCACAATCCAGGGGGATTATTTTTTATCTTTTTCCTTCGGGTCGACGAGGGGGCCGAGTCCGAGCTGTCCCCTGACCCAGCGTCCGCTGAGGTCCCACCAGGCGTTGGCTTCGTCATTGACGGTCCAGAAGTGGGCCTGGGTGAGCAAGTTGATCATGGTTTTTTCCTTGGAGGGGATGACGTTGAAGGCGGCGTAGCAGGTGGAGGGAGGGCAGGTGTCGTCGATGAAGCCGACGTTTGCGAGGACGGGGACGTTGACGGAGCGTGCGAAGTTGACGGCGTCGAAGTATTCGGACATTTTGACCCATTCGTCGGTGCGGTGGGCAGCGGGCTGAAGGAATTGGGGCCAGGGGGCTTTGCGTCCCGCGAGGGGGGCCTGCCAATCGCACATGGCGGGCTTGGTGATGGAGATGGCGGTGACGTTTTTATTGAGCGAGGCGAGGATGAGGGCGAGTCCGCCTCCCTGGGAGCCGCTGGGGATGACGAGGTGTTTTTTGTCGAAGTCGGGTCTCGAGACGAGATAGTCGATGCCCCGATTGAGTCCGAGAATGGCGCGACGGAAGTAGTATTTGTCACGATCGGGGGCGCCAATGAGGGTGTAGGCGGTTCGCTTTTCGATGTCGGCTGGGGGATCGGTGGGGTCGAAGTCGTGGATGCACATGTCGAGGTAGAGGACGCCCTGCTGGGGCCAGCGGAGATCGGTGGGCTTGGTGGGCTTGACGAGTCCGGCGGAGGGCGGGAAGAAGACGGCGGGGAAGGGGCCTTTTCCCTTGGGGACGGAGAGGAAGCCATACATGCGGGTGCCGTCGACGTTGGCGAAGGAGATGTGGAAAGTGTCCTGCTTGTCGTCGGAGAACTCGGGCTTTGGGGTGAGCTTGAGGTCGAGGGGGAGTTTTTCGAGTTCGGCTTTTCCGGCGTTCCAGAAGGCGTCGAAGTGGTTGGGGAGCTG
>CAZVTD010000258.1:0-2640 GCA_964629945.1 uncultured Planctomycetota bacterium
CCATCCCAGACGCCCTCTGAAAGCACCCCGCCCGATGCCAAGGGGGCCCCTCAATGATCCTTGACGCCTTCAAACTTGATTCCAGGGTCGCCGTCGTCACCGGAACCTCACGGGGCATCGGACAGGCCGTCGCCGTCGCACTGGCCCAGGCCGGGGCCGACGTCGTCGGTGTCGCACGCACCGACCAGGACGAAACCCGGCGACTCGTCGAAGACCTCGGCCGACAGTTCGTCCCCGTCAAGGCCGACCTCGCCAACCGGAACGATCACGAGTTGATCATCGCCGAAACCCTTGCCGAGTTCGGACGCATCGATATCCTCGTCAACAACGCCGGCATCACCCACCGCTCCAAGGCCGTCGATTTCCCCATCGACCGCTGGGACGCCATCCTCGAAGTCAATCTCACCGCCGTCTTCCACCTCTCCCAGCTCGCCGCCCGACACATGATCAAAACCGATTCCCCCGGAAAAATCATCATCATCGCCTCCATGGCCTCCTTTCAGGGCGGACTCTACATCCCCGCCTACGTCGCCTCCAAGGCCGGCGTCGCCGGACTCACCCGCTCCCTCTCCGTCGAATGGGCCCGTCATCACATCAACGTCAACGCCATCGCGCCGGGCTACTTCCGAACCGACATGACCGCTCCCCTCCAGATGGACCCCGAACGCGCCCCCGACATCGCCTCGAGCATCCCCGCCGGACGCTGGGGAGAACCCGCCGACCTCGCCGGCTCCGTCGTCTTCCTCGCCTCCAAGGCTTCCGATTATTGCCACGGAACCACCCTCGTCGTCGACGGCGGCTGGATGGCCCGCTGACCCCCTCGGAGGTCTTCAGTACATGAAACGGGTCGGCGTCCTGCCGACCCGTCTCCGTTTGACATCCACACACATCAGGACCGCACGACGCCGACCGACCGCTTACGGCAGTCCCGGAGGAACTTCTCCGCGCGCTTCCTCGTGGAATTACGTGAATTTCCCAGGTTCCCGCGCACGTATTCCACAATCGGCTCAGGATCCGGAAGCTGCTCCACGTACCGCCCCAGCGCATCGATCACACGCCCGATGAGGATATTCCGGCACTCCGGGTTCCGCTCGACACGATCCACCACAAGCAGGGCGGACGTGATCCTCTCGCGAAACTCCGGCCTGCCCGCCGCGACGGCTCCCAGCGCCATCACGGCATTCGCCGCGGTAATCATCGTCCCATCGACGGAGAGACGCAGCAACTGTTCGATCAGACGTTCATCCGGCCCCTGGGCGACGTCCGCCCCGGCGAGGTTTCCCACCACCTGTGTGGCGTTCCACTTGAGAATGTTGTCGCTGCCGTCGAGGAGTTCCGAAATAACACCGATGCGCGGGGTGATGCACTCGGGATGGGTCTCGCTGATGATCCGCAGCGCAAGCGCCGCAGCGTTCTTGACCTTCTTTTCGCGTGAAGCGACCCCCGCGAACACACGGTCCAGCGTCGCGCCGTCTTTGACCGCCGCCACGGCGACTTCCGGAGCGGCCTTGTTCCCTCTCTTGCGGAACTCGTCCGCCACGTCCACGACGGCGGGCATCCGCTTGACATGAAGACTCAGATCACGCCAGGATTTGAACCCGTAGTCCAGAGCAAGCGCGTGCTGCATCTCCTGCAGGGACACGTCCTGCCCAAGGATATCCTCGTCGGATTGGCCTCGAAAACGATGGTGCAGCTTCAGCGTCCCACACGCCGCAACCTCACCACGACGATGGGATTTCAGCAGGTCCTTGGCTTCTTCCCGCAGATAACGCAGGTCAGCTTTTAACGGCAGAACACGGGCCACGGTGGGCCTCCTTTCCACAATATGTCCGGGGTCTGCAAACACAGACGGAAAGAAGGCGCAGCAACAGTGCACCCACGAAGGTGGATTCGATCCTTCCCGCAGACCAGGAGGCGTCCTTCGATCGCCGCGGGTCATTGTCATCCCCTGACCGGAGGTTGTCAAGCGCCTCTTGCACTCAAAATCCCCCCTTCGCCCCACGCTCAGGCAAACCATCTCGCCATTCATGAACCGGGCCGAGTCGTCCATTCCCGGACGACTCGGCCCATGAAGCCCCACCGCTTGCACCCCGCTGGATTGGTCTTACATCTTCTTTCTCCGACGCACCCCAAGCGTCATCAGGGCGCCCGTGCCCAACATCAGCAGCGTTGCCGGCTCAGGCATGTGCGTCATCACAAAACCACGCTGCTCTCCGTTGTAATAACCCCAACCCACGATCTCGTCCCGGTCGTTCACGCCGCGCGCCACCGTCAGCACCCAGCCCGAACCCTCCGGAAGCAGAGCGTTCAAATCCGTCATCCCGATCCCGTCCCAGATGAACGCGTGCAGTTCTCCATCCTCCGTCAGACTCATCCCCACCACGTGCCCCTGGGCGTTGATGTCATACGCCCAGCTGTCGCTTCCGCCCAGCGTCCCGATATCCACCATGCCCGCCAAGTCGTTGTAGATGAATGCGTGTGTCTCGCCCGTGCTCGTCTCCGCTTGCCCGGCCACGATCCCCGAATCATTGATCGCCCACGCCCGCGAATTGGCCCCGCCCAGCGTCCCAAGGTCCACCAGCTCGCCGCCGTCCAGCACGTAGTATCCGTCCGTGTCCGTCCATCGGAACGCCTTCTCCC
>CAZVTD010000258.1:2650-3640 GCA_964629945.1 uncultured Planctomycetota bacterium
GTGGTGCTCCCCGCCCCAGACGAGGGCCTCCCGCCCAGCGTCCCACGGCTCGTGAGCTCCCCGGCGTCTCCCGCCCAGTCGCCGTCCTGGTCCGTCCATCTCATCGATTTCCGAACACCCGAACTCGTGAACGCGAATCCCGCCACCTGACCGGCCGAGTTGATATCATACGCCCGGCTCTTCCCGCCGCCCAGATCGCCCAGCGACGTCAGTTCGCCGGCGTCATACGACCAGTTCCCGTTCCCGTCCGTCCACAGGAACGCCTGGTGGTTTGTATCGCCCGGAAGCCACGACCACCCCACCACCTGGCCGCTCTCGTTGATCGCGAACGCACCGCTCTCGCTGCCGCCCAGCGTCCCAAGGCTGCGAACTTCTCCCGCATCCACCACGTTGTTGTTGTTCGCGTCATACCACAGCACCGCCTTGCGTCGACCGTCCGCGGTCCGCGCGTAACCCACAACCTGTCCGTCGTTGTTGATGTCGTACGCCCGGCTCTCGTCCCCGCCAAGCGTCCCGATCGACGTCACCTGGTAGTTCGTCGGAAGGTGCGTCATGTAGCCCTGCACAGGGCTGCTCGACCACAGCAGGAATGCCAGAACCGCCAGAAGGGAAACCGCACAGAAATGCTTGCTCGTCTTCATCATCTCCACTCCTCAGGGGTATAGTCCCAGCCTTTTCTTCTGCAATCCAGGACCGCAGCACACTGCGACCCTGCTGCCTCCCCCTCGGAGACGGACCTCTCACGCAACCGGAGCCCGTTGAAGCAGCCCGTAAGCTCGCTCAGCTCTCATTACCGCAAATCCCGTGCCAACCGCTTCATTTTGTGACAGATATTGCCCGATAACCCCGGAGGACGACGCAACAAATTACCTGATAAGGAGTTGCGACACGAGAATACCGCTCAGCTTTTCCCTGCCCTCCCCCCCCCATCCCCATCCCCAGGTGAATTTGTCGAACCCGTTAAACCCCAGTGATATGGGCATGCGACTG
>CAZVTD010000259.1:0-3630 GCA_964629945.1 uncultured Planctomycetota bacterium
TACCCTCCGTCGTCTATGGCTACATGGGCATGGTCACCATCATCCCGCTCCTCGGAATCCCAACACCCTTCCATGACGGCAATGGCTCCACCGTGCTGGCCGCCGCCGTCGTCCTCGCCGTCATGGTCCTCCCCACCGTCACCGCCATCGCCGTCGACGCCTTCCAGGCCGTCCCTAAATCCTTCCCCGAAGGCTCCATCGCACTCGGCGCCACACGCTGGCAGACCACCCGCATGGTCATGCTCCCCGCGGCACGTTCCGGACTCGTCTCCGCCGGCATCCTCGGCATGGGACTCGCCATCGGTGATACGATGGCTGTCATCATGGTCGCCGGATACGCTCTCGCCATCCCAACCTCCGTCTTCTCCCCCGTGCGGACCCTCACCTCCAACATCGCCCTCGAAATGGGCTATGCCACCGGACTCCACCAGAAAGCACTCTTCGCCACCGGACTCACCCTCTTCGTCATCATCATGATCCTCAATTCCATCGCTCTGGCCGTCTCCCGAAGACGCTCCTCCCGGAGGACCTCGTCATGAAAATCTCCCCCGTCAACTCCCAGCGCATCATCGTCTCGCTCCTCTGGCTCCTCACCGCACTCACCATCGCCGTCCTCCTCTTCATCATCACCTTCATCCTCTACCACGGACTCCCTCACGTCACCTGGAGCTTCCTCACCGAATCCCCCCGCGACATGGGACGCGAAGGAGGCGTCTTCCCCCTCATCGTCGGAACCGTCCTCATCACCGTCCTGGCGCTCCTCATCGCCGCCCCCGTCGGCGTCGTCCCCGCCATCTACCTCACCGAATACACCCGCGAATCCTTCCTCACTTCCGTCATACGCTTCGGCGCCGACTGCCTCGCGGGAATCCCCTCCATCATCTTCGGACTCTTCGGTTTTGTCTTCTTCTGCGTCTACCTCCAGCTCGGCTTCTCCGTACTCGCTGGATCGCTCACCCTCGCCATCATGTGCCTCCCCACCATCATCCGAACCTCCGAAGAAGCCATCCGAGCCGTCCCCAAATCCTACCGCGAAGTCTCCTATGGCGTCGGCTCCACACGCTGGCAAATGGTCACCCACGTCGTGCTCCGCTGCGCACTCCCCGGTATCGCCACGGGCATCGTCCTCTCCATCGGACGCTGCATCTCCGAAACCGCCGCCGTCATGCTCACCGCCGGCTACGCACTCGGATTCCCCTCCTCCCTCTTCGCCTCGTCACGCACCCTCGCACTCCACTTCTTCGTCCTCGTCATGGAAGGACTCTCCCTCCAGAAAGCCCAGGCCACCGCCGCCGTACTCATCCTCTCCATCCTCGTCATCAATCTCGTCGTTTACTGGCTCATGCGACGTTTCGTGACCCGCGTGGTATAAACCATGAATAACATCCAGCCCAAAATAACCATCTCGGACTTCTCCGCACGCTTCGGAAACGATACCGTCCTCCGAAATATCTCCCTCCACGTCATGCCCAACGAACGTCTCGCCGTCATCGGTCCCGCTCGCTCCGGAAAAACCACCTTCCTCCGCGCACTCAACCGACTCAACGACCTCACCCCCGGCTTCGCACACTCCGGAAGCATCCTCCTCGACGGCAAGGACATCTACAACCCCGACCTGGACGTCTCCAAACTCCGACGTCGCGTCGGTATGGTCTATGCCGTCCCCGTCCCCCTCCCCTGGTCCATCCGCGATAACCTCACCTATGGCCCCAGAATGGCCGGCATCAAAGACCCCCACGTCCTCACCGAACTCGTCGAAACCTCCCTCAAACGCGCCATCCTCTGGGACGAGGTCAAAGACCGACTCGATGAACCCGCTCACAACCTCTCGGGCGGACAGCAGCAGCGAATGTGCCTCGCTCGCGTACTCGCCCTCGAACCCGAAGTCCTCCTCCTTGATGAGCCCTGCTCCGGTCTCGACCCCATCTCCACCGCTAAAATCGAGGACGCCCTCGCTGAACTCAAAAACCGCTACTCCATCGTCCTCGTCACCAACAATACCAAGCAGGCCGCTCGAGCCTCCGACCGCACCGCCTTCTTCCTCATGACCGAACTCGTCGAAGTCGGTCCCACCTCCAGCCTCTTAACACAACCCGTCGACAAACGCACCAACGATTACATCATCGGTAACTTCGGTTAGGATTCACATGGACCAGAACACCGACCACAAACTCGAAACACGCAGCCTCAACCTCCACTACGGAAAATTCCACGCCCTCCGTGACGTCTCCCTCTCCATCCGTCCCCGCTTCATCACCGCCATCATTGGACCCTCGGGCTGCGGAAAGTCCACGCTCCTGCGGTGCTTCAACCGCATGAACGACCTCATCGAAAGCGTCCGCGTCGACGGACAGATCCTCCTCGACGGCCGCGACGTCCTCTCCCACGACATGCCACTCACCGAGCTCCGTCGCCGCGTCGGCATGGTCTTCCAGAGACCCAACCCCTTCCCCCTCTCCGTCTTCGACAACGTCGCCTATGGCCGGCGCGTCCATGGCATGACCCGCCGCTCCGATCTCCAGAACGTCGTCGAATCCGCGCTCCGCGCCACGCACGTCTGGGACGACCTCAAGGACCGCCTCAACACCCCCGCACTCGATCTCTCCCCGGAACATCAGCAGCGCCTCTGCATCTCGCGTCTCGTCGCCGTCGAGCCCGAAGTCCTGCTCATGGACGAACCCTGCTCCGCACTCGACCCCATCGCCACCGGACACATCGAAGAGCTCATGCAGACCCTCGCCCACGATTACACCATCGTCATCGTCACCCACAACATGCAGCAGGCCGCTCGCGTCGCTGGAGAGACCGCCGTCATGCTCCTCGGAGACCTCGTCGAATTCGGTCGGACCGTCGATATTTTCGAAAGACCCAAAGATAAGCGAACGGAAGATTACGTCACAGGCCGTTATGGCTGAGATCGGAGGAAACCATGTCTCACGTGCTCCAGAAAGAGCTGGAAAGTCTTAAGCGAAGAATTCTCGCCCTCAGCGCCGTCGTCGAGGAATCCGTCGCACGCGCCGTCCGGGCCGTCGAAAAACGCGACCCCGAACTCGCCGTAGGAATCGTCCGCGCCGACCGCGACATCGACCTCACCGAGGTCGACATCGAAGAGGAGTGCCTCAAGGTCCTCGCGCTCCATCAGCCCGTCGCCAGCGATCTCCGCTTCCTCGTCGCCGTCCTCAAAATCAACAATGACCTCGAACGCATCGGGGACCTCGCCGTCAATATCGCCGAACGCGCCGCCTTCCTCGCCGCTCGCGAACCCATCCCCACACCCATCGACCTCCACTCCATGGCCGACAAGGTCCAGGTCATGCTCCGAAAATCTCTCGACGCCTTCATCAACATGGACACTCAGCTCGCCCTCCAGGTCGGCGCTCTCGACGAAGAGATCGACGACACCAACCGTCAGAACTTCACCCGAATCCAGGAGCACATCTCCGAAAACCTCACCCACATCATCCCCCTCATGCAGTTCCTCTCCGTCTCGCGCTACCTCGAACGCATCGCCGACCACGCCTCCAATATCGCCGAAGACGTCGTCTATCTCATCGAGGGTTCCATCATTCGTCACAAAGGAAGCGATTCGGAAACTGACGTGAAAAGCTGACCCCCGGACGCGCTGCGTCA
>CAZVTD010000260.1:0-3625 GCA_964629945.1 uncultured Planctomycetota bacterium
ACGCTGGAAGACCGTGCGGGCGGGACGGGCTGGACGGTCAGCTGAAGGTTGCAGCGACCACACCGACAGACTCACAATCTCCATTCAAAAACGAAGGGCAGGAGGCGTCAAACGCCCCCTGCCCTTCCTGACCTATGCAACGTCTCTGAGGAACCCCAACGGCACCGGTTCGCAGCGGGATGTCCGTCATCTCCCGCGCCAAGTTACGGCATCACCGCACGATGAGCTGCGGCGGGGTCATCAAGCCACAGGGCACGAGACTGAAGTTCTCCTGGTAGTTCTCAAGGAACTCCGCCGGTCCGGTCCACGCAGGCCACTTCGACTGATTGTGCAGCGGGCCGTGGGAATTGCGTCGATGTCCAAGCACCTCGATGGCCAGTTGATTCGGGCCGGTCTGAAGGCATGAGGTGATTTCGACCTCGTTGGGTTCCCAAGCGATCACGCCGGCGGGGCAGCCATTCACGAGCACGCGCACACCGACGCCGCGATAGTCCGGGACGCGCACGAAGAGCCGCTGTCCCTTGCGCAGGTCGTTGGAGACGGTTTTGCGGTAGGCGACGGAGCCGGAGTAGAAGGGCAAGTCCTGCTTGACCCAGTCGCCCAGGGCAAGCGTACGGACGGGGGCCGTCACGATGGTTTCCGTGCCGACGACACGAACCCCGAAGTCGCCCAGGAGGTAGAGGATCTCCAGGCCGGGGTGTCGGGCATCGTATCGACAACGCAGCCGCACTTCATTCCGGCCCGGCTTCAGGACCAGAGGATCGACGGGCAGCTTCCGCAGCGATCGGTCCACCCACCAGCCGCATTCGAGGTCCATGGGCAGTTCGTGTCCGTTGATTTCCACATGGTAGAGTTCCGGACGCTCGAGGGCCAGATGCAGGTCTCCTCCCGGGGGCGTGCGGACCTGGAAGGTGTATGCCAACTCGATTTCCTTTGGCTGACAGTCCTGCCGGCGTGTTTCGGCCCAGGGCTGCTTCATACTGCCACCCCGAGGTTTGAGCCCGACGGTTTCACGGATTTTGCGGTCCACGCGAAGGACTTCGTCGGCCTTCTGCCAGGGACCGTGGTCCACTCGAAAGCGCGGGCGGTCCAGCACGAGGTTATTGCACTCGGAGAGCGTTACGTCCCAGCGTGTCGAACGCAGGACGCGTCGGCGGACATCGCGCAGCGGCTTGCGGGGTGGCACGGCTTTCCCCGGCCGTTTGGGAATCACGAAGAGGCGGCTGCCGAGTTTCGGCAGGAAGGTGCGGATACACCACTGGCCTTTGACGCGCTTCGCATCGGCGGCGAACGTCTCACCGGTATCGGGGTCCAGCTCGACGGGAGCGCCCTTGCATTCCCCGAAGCCCACGATGCGGACGTTTTTGAATTCGGCGACACGGTCTTTCACGCGGGGATCGCGCAGCGGGTGCCTGCCCGGGCGGGTGAAATCGTGCCCGACGTTGCAGACGAAGAGGTAGAACGCTTTCTTGTCCTCACGCAGCAGATGCAGGGCCGGGACGATCTGCTTATCGTGTTCGTCGAGGATCGAGATTCGCCGGGCAGCGCCTTCGACGGCCGCGGCGAGCTTGGGTCCATGGGCCGGGGCTTTGGCACAGCGCGCAGCCAGGGCCACGGGGTCGTCAGACGGCACGGCCTCGACGTATCGGGGCGGCTCGCCGGCAAAGACGACGGTTCCGCCGGCCTGGGCGAAACGACGCAGCAGTTCGACCGTGGTGCGTCGCATGGTTTTAAGCGGCGGAACGAGCACGGCTTTGTATTCGGCCTGGCCGACGAAAAGGGTGGGTCCGGCTTTGCGCAGGCGGCCATGGCGGGCCAGGATGTCCTCATCGGCGTAGTCGAAATCGAGGTTGGCGGCCAACAGGGAATCCCGCAGACGCACGAGCATTTCGTCGTAGCGACTCCGGTCGGAATCCTTCTTCCAATCGACGTGAAACAACATCCACATGCTCTCAACCGGGTGCAGCACCAGCAGATCGCGCACTTCCCGTCCACACGTCATGGCGGCGTGAATGCGGGCGAAGTAGTCCTCCACTTTGCCGTACTGGCTCCACCACGGGGATTGGTAGAAGATGCTGGCCGGGTAATCGCGTTTGGCCTGACCTTCCATGGTGTACCAGGACAGATGCTGGCAACGAAGGTTGATGCCCAAAGCGACCTGCCAGTCGCCGAGGGCTTTGTGGGCTGCGAGGGGGAAATCCCAACCGGTGCAACCGTAGGTTTCGGTGAGTCGCCAACGTCGTCCGAACTGTCTGGCAACGGAACTGACCTGTTTGGCGGTATCGTATTCGCGGTTGATCTCGCATAACAGGTCCATTCCCGGGGCCTGCATGTGCTCGTAGAAGCGCATGGTGGCGCTCACGGAGACCTGGTGCGACAGGGTGGCTTCGGCGAGCGTATGGCCGGTGAAGAGCAGGTTGTTCTTTTCACACCACTGACCGATCTGGCGGGCGAAGGCGTCACAGAAGAGGTGCGTCAGGCAATCGTGGTAGTGATAGCGCGCCGGGTGCATCGACTCGGCATCTACGTTGAAGAAGAGTTCGGGCAGGTGGGTGAGCAGATCGTAGCCATAGCGTTTTCGGAACACAACGGGGAACTTCCGCGTCCAGGGCATGGTGGGTTCCCGCCGGTCCCCAAGGGCCCGAGCGATTTCATCGTGATGCGGTTCGTCCGTGAAGATTCCGGGGACCGTTCGGCCGAATTCCTCGCCCACCTGGCGGCGATACGCTTCGTGGGTGACGTCGATGAATTTTCGGACGGCCTCATGGCCGAGGGTGTCGAGATAGGTCTGTCCATTGAACCAATCCATCAGTTCGAGTGGGACAATGTGAAAGACCAGAAATGTTTCGTCGCCGGCGAGCCGTCGCGGTTTTTGTCCACGCTTCAAGGGTCGCACGTTGAAGGCGTCGTGTCCGTCCACGTGCGCCGTGAAGACGGCGAGCGTATCGGCGTCCCACTTCCAGGCTCGGGTGCTCCGTGTACGGGTCATCTGGAGCTTGATCATGCGATATTTTGGGTCTTTCGTGACCAGTCCACCGGCGGCGCCGCTGGGCCAGCGGTCTTCATCGTAGAGCCACGCCTCCATGCCCAACGATCTGGCTTCATCCACACACGCTCGAATGCAGTCGAACCACTCCCCGGAAAGGTACGGCGTCGCCAAACCGACGCGAGAATGCATGAAGAAGCCGCCCAGACCCATCTGATGCATGAGACGAATCTGGCGACGCAGTTCTTCCGGCTCAAGCCGACCATTCCAGGCCCAGAACGGTTTGCCTCGATAGGCGGCGGAAGGATTTGCGAAGTCTTTGACCCATGATGTCACGGGACCATTCTCCTGTTTTTTTCGTTCGCTGCGAAAGGACAAGCCTATAGAACAAGCGATTGCGAGACAACATTGCAGCCGATTTCCGTCCCAGCCCTATAGACGACGGGGCAGGAGGCGTCAAGCGCCCCCTGCCCCACGGATCACGATTCAACCGACATGACTTCGTTCACCCGCCTTCGCCCGGAAGCCCCGTCCCTTGGGACGGGGAGGAAGGGCGTGTTGTCTTCCCCCGAACTGGAGAGAATCCAATGCTTCGGCGGGTTCCGCCTCTTCTGCTGTTCGAAGGACCGCCCCTTGGGG
>CAZVTD010000261.1:0-3612 GCA_964629945.1 uncultured Planctomycetota bacterium
ATGGTTGAGGGGGGATACAGCGCGAGCGTCCTGTATGATTCGAACCTTGGGGGTTCGGGTGTTTACGTGATGCAGGGGCCGCCTGACGGGACCTCGCCGGAGAGGAACCGAGAGTCGGTGACTCGGCTGAAGGGGTTGGGGCTGGATGCGGTATACGTGGAGTTTGCGGGTGCGGGACATCGGCCGTACGAGGCGGGCAGCGAGGCAGCATTGAAGTGGCTGGGGAAGCATGAACGAACGAGCTGGCCGAAGAAGGTGAGCAAGGTGGCACACCATCTGGGACAGGCTCGGGCGGGGTGGTTGAGGGTGGAGGAGATCGAGGGGGCGGAGTGGGACCCGCGCCAGGCGGTGGAGATCGAGGCGAAGCCCGGGACCCCGGACGATGAATTGCGTCGTCTGGCGTCGAAAGCGGTTGACAAGCTGCTGATCCATGTCCAGGGGGAGGTCCAGGCGGGCAATCGCGTGGTGATCACGTGCACGAGGGCGACGCGCCTGACGGTGCAATTGCACCCGGATCTGGTGGATTTCAGCAAGCCGGTGGAGATTGTGGTGAACGGAAAGACGGCGTTTTCCGGGAAGGTGGAGGCGGACCCGGCGGTTCTGCTGAAGGCGGCGGCTCGGGAACTGGATTTCCAACGCCTGCCTTATGCGGAGGTTCAGGTTCCGGTGCGATGAAGTGCGTCGGCATGGGGGGTGTCTGCTTGAAAGAGGGGTCGGGAGCCGCTATAATGTGGTTGGAGGGGGAAAAATGTTCCGGAGGGAGCTATGAGTCAGAGACTGAGAAGAATGAACAAAGGTTTTACGCTGATCGAGCTGCTGGTGGTCATCGCCATCATCGGTGTTCTGGCGGCGATTCTGACGGTGGCGCTGAACACGACGAAGAAAGTGGCGCTCCAGACGCAATGCGTCAATAATCTCAAGCAACTGGGGACGGCGCTGAGTCTTTATTTGGATCCGGCCAGCAGTGACGGCTATCTTCCGAAGGTGACGGGGACGAACTCCAGTGGACAGACGAAAGACTGGGCGGATGCGCTGAGACGTCCGCGGGGTCTGGGGGAGTGGAACGATGACGTTCGTGTGAAGGACGAGGCGGACTGGGGTTCGGCAGTGAGGGGAAAGTACAAGGTGTTCGACTGTCCTGCGAACCGTCGTCCGGCAAGTGCCGCGACGGGGAAACGTTTCGATTACACGTATAACATCAAGCTGGCCGACAAGAACGGCACCGGTCCGTGGATGTCCGACCAGTGTGGTGACGTGGTGTTCCTTCACGACCACGTGGATATCGCGGTTGATGAGGGCAACAACTGTCTCGGGATTCACGGGGGACAGGACAACTTTCTGTTCCTGGACGGGTCGGTCAAGCAGAGTGAAGTGGACGGCTACGCCATGAAATCCGCCGATGAGACGCCCTGGAACCCGGACCCGACGGCGGATTGACCGTCGGGGTTTCTGATGTGAGGGTGTTCCGCCTCGGGGTGAGGTGGTCCTGATCAGGATGCCGCTGCGGCCGGTTCCTTGGGTGCGGGTTTTTCCTTCGGTGTGCGCAGGGCCGTCTGAGCCTCGAAGTCCACGCTCTTGTCCTCAGAAGCCTTGACGAAGCAGTGCATGGGACACTTCTCGTAGGCCCCCTCGAAGCTTTCCTGGATATCGTAATTGAGCTTCGGGAGCGGATCCTCTTTCTCCATGACAATGGCGCCGGAGGGGGTGGCCTTGACACAGGCACGACAACTGATGCAGCCCACCGAGCACTTTTTCTTCACAATGGCGCCGCGTTCCGGTGAAGAGCAGCCGAGATAAACCTTTGTACCGAGCGGGAGGGTTTTGATAACCTTCGTGGGACAGGCCTTCACACAGATTCCGCAGCCTGTGCAGCGGTTGAGGTCGATGAGCGGCAGTCGGTCTTCCGTGATGGAGATGGCCCCGGTGGGACAGACCTGAGTGCAGGTTCCGAAGCCGAGGCAGCCATGCTTGCACTGTTTGGGTCCGCCATGGACGAGGATTGCGGCGCGGCAGTCGAGTTCTCCGTGATAGTCGAAGGCGTCGTTGGCTTCGCAGCGGCCGCCCTGGCAGAAGACGAAGGCGCGGACGGGCTTGATCTCTTCGAGGGGTATGCCGGCGATGGTGGAGAGCTTTTCGGCGACGTCCTTTCCACCGGGAACGCAGAGGCTTGCGGAGACGCCTCCGGCGGCGACGGCCTTGGCGTAGTCGAGGCAGCCGCTGTAGCCACAGGCGGCACAGTTCAACTGTGGGAGCGCTCCGTCGAGGGCTTCGACTTTGGGGTCGACGTGGACAGCGAAGCGCTTGGAGGCGAGTGCCAATCCGATTCCGAAGATGATTCCCAAGAGAACCATGATGACCGTTGATCCGGTCAAGAAAGTCAGGTCCATCAGAACTCCTTCACGAAACGTTCGGGACGACCGGTCCGGGAGTGGACTCAGTCCTGTTGCGGGAAAACGACGGCTTTTAAGGCATTGTGACGCTTTCGCACACGGAGACGCTCGATAATTCTGGGGAATTCGGAGAGCCCCATCCTGTGGGTGATGTATGGGGCGACCTTGACGACGCCGTCGGCCAGGGCCTTGACGGCCTGGGTGAATTCGTCGGGAAGGTAGTTGAGGCTGCTGGTCATGGCTCGTTCGGCGGAGAGATCGCGGAGCGACATGGAGAATTCGTGATCGGTGACGGCGAGGTTGATGATGGTTCCACCCGGGGCGAGGAGTGTTCGAGCCTGTCGCTGTGTTTCGGGGATGCCGACGGTGTCGAAGACATAGTTGGCCCCTGTGTTGGCGGTGTCGGTTCGGACGCGTCGGGTGAGGTCTTCGGTATCCGCTTTCACACAGGTGGCCGAGGGGCAGACCTTGGCGGCGACATCAAGGGTGAGGGGATAGGTGTCGGAAACGAAGACCATGCCGGCGCCACGCTTTCTGGCCAATTGTGCCAGGCAGAGTCCGACCGGTCCACAGCCGATGACGAGTACGACGGAGTGGCGTTTGACGTCGGCGAGGTTGACGGCGTGGAGTGCGGTGGCGAGGCTGTCCAGGAAGGTGGCGTTTTCGAAACTGACCCTGGTGGGGAGTTCCCTGACGGCATCGGCCCAGACGGCACATCGCTGGGCCATTCCTCCTGGGTAGAAGCGTCGACGAGACCAGCCGGTGTTGTGTCCGAGATAGGTGATGGCCCGGCAGCGGTTGGGCTGCCTGGCGGCACACTGGTCGCACTTTCCACAGGCGTGGAAGGGCATGACGGCGACGCGTCGTCCCACCATTTTTTTGGGGACGCTTTTTCCGACGGCTTCGACGACGCCGGCGAATTCGTGGCCGAGGGTGACGTTGGCGGCACTGCTGCGTCGGGCTTCGCTGGCTTCCTGGGCCCAGGGGTTGGCGCCTTCGAAGATCAGGAGGTCCGTGCCGGCGACACCACAGGCCTCGACCCGCACCAGGACCTGGTCAGCTTCCGGTTCAGGGTCCGGGAGGTCTGTGACGACGACCCTGTAGGCGGTTTCAAGGACGGCTGCTTTCATGGATCGGGTATCCTATGTGGGTGTTCCGGAGGTTACAGTCAGTTCCACATGGTGCGAGAAGGGGGAATCGAACCCCCACGGGTTTCCCCACA
>CAZVTD010000262.1:0-782 GCA_964629945.1 uncultured Planctomycetota bacterium
CCCCCACCTCTTTCCTTTGGCTGTTTGTTATCAAACCGGGGGCGTGTGAGAAAGTGTGAATGCAGGGCATCGGGAATAACGCTGGACGATTTGGCGTAAGACAGTGTACGCTGTAAACATAGTTTTTAATGGTTTTTTCAGGGGAGTAGACGAGAGGCGTATCGATACACGGGATGGGGCGGGCGTGAAAAAAGGCAGCGCCATGGTGTTGGGGGTGATCGGGGTTCTGACGGGGGCGGTGCAGGTGGTGGGGATCTGGGCGGTGGGTCTTCTGGAGCAGGCGGGTCCGATGACGCTGCTGAACCAGTCGATGTACGGGATGGTGAACGGGGTGTTCGTGGGGTTCCTGATCACGGGGACCCTGCCCTTCCTGGAACGCGCGTTCCATATTTCGACGGACATCAGCCTGCTGGAACTGGCGGACCTGAACCAGCCGATCCTCCGCAGCCTGGCGCTGGAGGCTCCCGGGACGTACAACCACTCGCTGACGGTGGGGGTGCTGGCGGAGGCGGCGGCGGAGGCGGTTGGGGCGGACGACATGCTGGCGCGGGTGGGGAGCTATTACCACGACATCGGGAAGCTGAGCAAGCCGGAGTATTTCATCGAGAACACGAATTCGGCGCTGTATCGTCACGAGAACCTGTCGCCGACGATGAGCACGCTGATCATCACGGCGCACGTGAAGGACGGGTTGGAGATGGCGGAGGACCTCGGGCTCCCGCCCGCGGTGAGGGACATCATCGCACAACACCACGGGACGACGGTGCTGGAGGACTTCTACC
>CAZVTD010000262.1:792-3611 GCA_964629945.1 uncultured Planctomycetota bacterium
CGCCGGCCCTCCCCCTGCTCCGGCTGGCGGCTCCGCCGCCGAAGACGAAGTCCCCGCCGGTGGGGCTGCTGGCGGAGGCGTCGGAAAGCGCGTCGCGGACGCTGAGCGCACCGACGCCCGGGAGCATCGACGGGCTGGTGGACCAGATCATCCAGAACCGTCTGAACGACGGTCAGTTGAGCGACTGCAACATCACGCTGGATGAACTGAACCGCATCGAACGGGCGCTGGTGAAGGGACTGAACAGCATTTATCACAGCCGGGTGCGGTATTGAGGACCGGAAACCGGACACCGGGAACAGAAGAAGCGGTTCATGCGAATGGCATGCGAAAACAGCCAAGGGAAACGGCAGAAGCAGCCAAAGAAGAACCGCGAATGACGTGCGAAGAACGGCAAAAGCAGCCGCCTACGGGAAACGGGAAACCGGTACGGCAACAACAACGGCAGAAACAGCAACAGCAGTCAAGAAACGACAGGGGATGAGGGTGTCCGTTCATCTGATCAACAGGCAGAAGCAGGTGGTGGTGTCGCGCAGCGGTCTTCGACGGCTGCTGGAGGCGGTGATGGTCGAAGAGCTGGGCCGGCCGACGGAAGTGAACGTGCTGGTGACGGACGACCAGGAGATCGCGGAATTGAACGAGCGGTTCCTGGGGCACAGGGGGCCGACGGACGTGCTGTCGTTCGGATTGGAAGAGGAAGAGGGGGACGAGGAGAGGTCGCTGGGCGACGTGGCGGTTTCGGCGGAGACGGCGGCCCGAGAGGGTCCGAAGCACGGCAACAGTGCCGAGGAGGAACTGGCGCTGTATGCGGTGCACGGACTGCTGCACCTTCTGGGCTATGACGACCAGGAGGCAAGCGCCCGACAGAAGATGTGGAAGCGACAGGAGGAGATCATGAAGGGCTTCCACGCGGGAACGGGCGATGATCGAAATAAGGAGTTCAGGACTTGATTCAGTTCGCCGTGATCGTGGTTCTGCTGGTGTGTGCGGCGTTCTTCGTGCTGATCGCACGGAGCTTTCACCACGTGAGCCACCATCATCTGGAAGAGATGGCGGAAGAGAGCGGGCAGTCGGCACAGTATGAGAAATACCTGGCAAGCTATGACCGGATGCAGGGGGCGGCGGCGATCCTTGGGGGGGTGCTGGAAGGGGGGCTGGTGGTGATGGGGTCGGCGGCACTCATCGGGGCGTGTGGGGAGACGGGTGCGGCGGGGATGTGGACGATCGCGGAGGCGATCGTGCTTGCGGTGATCCTGATGGGACTGGTGTGCGAGGGTCTGACGGAGATCGTGGCGCGGGTACATGCGGAGTCGATCGTGCTGAAGACGTCGCCCGTGATGTCGGTGATTTCGATTCCGTTCGAGCCGATCCACCGGCTGGACCACTGGCTTGACAGCTTCCTGCGGGGGGCGGCGGGGCAGGACGAGGAGGAGTTCACGGTCCAGGAGGTGACGGACGAGATCCTGTCGGCGGTGACGGAGGGGGAACAGTCGGGGGCGCTGGATGACGAGGCGGGGCAGATGATCGAGGGGGTGATTTCGCTGGGCCAGGCGGACGTGGCGGCGGTGATGACGCCGAGGACGGAGATCGTGGGGATCCGGGGAGAGCGGCGAATCGACGAGGCGCTGGACCTGGCGCTGTCCACGGGTCATTCGCGGCTGCCCGTGTTCGAGACGAACTTGGACAATATCGTTGTGGTCGCGCTTCTGAATGACCTGATGGCGGAACTGCGCAAGGGCGAGAAGAAGACGGTGCGCGAGATCATGCGTCCGGCGTATTACGTTCCGGAGAGCAAGGGGATTTCGGACCTGCTGAGAGAACTGCGCGAGCGGAAGATGCACACGGCGATCGTGCTGGATGAGTACGGGGGGACGGCGGGACTGGTGACGGTGGAAGATATCCTGGAGGAGATCGTCGGGGAAATTGTGGACGAACACGACCGGAAGGCGGAGCAGCCGATCCGCCGGGTGGACGCGGAGACGGTGGAGGTGGGTCCGCGGTGCGCGATCGAGGAACTGAACGAGGAACTGGGGCTGGAACTGCCCGAGAACCCGGAATATGAGACGGTGACGGGGTTCGTGCTGCACATGCTGGAACGGATCCCGAGCCGGGGGGAGACGTTCGAGGCGCACGGGGCGCGGTTCGAGGTTCTGGAGGCGGACGAGCGTTCGATCGGGCGTCTGCGGGTTCGGAAACTTCCGGGCGTGGACGATTGAGGTCGCGTTGAATCACACGGTCACCAAAGCGCTGGTTCTGCGACGGACGGATTACTCGGAAACGAGCCTGGTGCTGGCGCTTCTGACGGAGGCGTTCGGACGGACGGCGGCGCTGGTGAAGGGTGCGAAACGTCCGAAGAGCCGGTTCTTCGGGGCACTGGACCTGTACAGTCTGAACGAAGTGGTGATCCTGGAACGCCGAAGCTCGGAACTGGCGATTCTGACGGAGGCGTCGCCGATCGAGGTGTACGCTGGACTGAGGCGTGAGCTGAGGAACGCATACGCGGCGCATGCGATGGGGGAACTGCTGCTGGGTGTCCTGCACGAGGGGGAGCCCGTGCCTGAGGTGTTCGATCTGTCGTGTCGAACGCTGGGTCGGCTGGCGGAGGCGGGGCCCGAGGAGGTGGAGGTGCACCTGGCGGCATTCCAGGTTCAGCTGCTGCGCCACCTGGGGACGGAACTGGTGCTGGACCGGTGCGTGCTGTGCGAGCGGGGGGCGCGCGGGGAGGCGGCACGGACGGCGGTGTCGGTGACGTCGGGGGGGCTGGTGTGTCCGTCGTGCGTGGGAAAGGCGTCGGAGACGGTGGAGGTGTCGGCGGGGAC
>CAZVTD010000263.1:0-3591 GCA_964629945.1 uncultured Planctomycetota bacterium
CCGCCCCGTTGGCGTCGGTCAGCGCCATCACGTTGAAGTTGTTGTTCGTGCAGTAGAGGTACCGCGTCGAGCCGGCGCCTTCCCCTTCCGTGCAATCCCCATCATCATCCGTGTCGTTGTCAAAGATCAGGACTTCATCGAGGTACTGCCCCCCGAAGACCCACCTTCGTCAAGGCTTCATCCTTCGCTCAACGACCTGTCGGCCAGCTACGGACGACAAGACGGCGGGCAAGCTCCTTGGCGTCGGGCTTCCCAGGTCTGGCCGTCGAGTTCGCGTTCCTCGGCGAAAACGCGGTATGACTCCACCTTCCGCTTGACGGAGACTTGCTCATAGATGGGGTCCCCATTTTTGCGGAGCTACTTCCACCCGTCCGTCTTCCACCCTCGCTGCCGAAGGGCCTCCTCCAAAACATTGCCCGCCTCCTCAGCGCGTTCGTCCAAGCACTCACTGAACTCCAAGCAAAAGATCACTTCCCTCTTGCGCTCGTCACCATCTGATCTGCTCACCACACTAGCCCCCAAGACACAAGAAGCGCCTTTGCCAAGCTCCTTATGTAGTTCAGCTTCCCCCTCTTGTCGAATACGCTTGATGACAGGGTCAATCGCAGAGAGAATGGATGCCGCATCGGTGTTCGGATCCTTTGCATCTCGTGGGGGAACAGCTCGCAACATCACTCGCTCTAGAACCATCATTGGGGATTGAGTAATGCGCCCGAAATACTTATTCAACGCTTCACGGCAACCTCGGCGCACAATTCGTCGATATGGAATCTGGAGATCTCTGCCTTGGAGAGATTTGAGCATTTTCTGCGTCACGGAATAACGGACTTCAAGATCCAGTCGTTCACCTCCTGCATCCTCTACCACATTGTAGGATACCCGGATACTCATCTGTTCGATATCTTGTGGCGTGCCCCCCGCACTCTTCAGGCCGTTCTCCAAGATTTCCACGGTCTCCTGCGTGCTTGCCCTTGTTCCAGCGGTTCGGACCTCATCGGGCGTGCCACTTGCGGACACGATGAGGCTGGCTAGGGAATCAGAGTCATCATCCGCACAACCTGCCGAGGCCATCCACACACTCCAGAGTAAAAACACCCACACGCTGCCAAGCCCGTATAACCAACGCATCTTCTGTCGCATCGGGAAACCTCCTCTGCTCTCACTTCCCATGCAGAAGGCTATAGCGCCACACCGAACTGGCTTCCCCGCCGCTGTCTGTGGTCGAACTACTAAGACCTCCTGTCACCGTTACCGGGTCCTTCTTAACACTCACACTTATGCTGCCACCCCCTGTAAAAGACCTCTTGTTGGTATATGTTATCTGGAGATATACATTCCCCTTGCAGCAACACGTTGCTTTTTCGTCATACTTCGCATCCGATGAAACTGAGACATCCAACGCCCCGACCTTGGATACGACTCCCTCGTGGGTAGGCGTGCCTAACTTGATCTCACAGGTTTTCTTAACATCATCAGAGATAATCTCGTACGGTATCGAGACGATAACTTGCGACGAGTATACCGTGGGATCCCCAAAAAAGGCGGCCCACCAACGACGCTCAATCCGCGTATCCGTAATGAAGATGTAAGCCTGTAAATTATCTTTACAAGTTGTCCCGCCGATGATGGAGCCAGAAATGCGCACCGTATTACGACCTTGACTCCAACTGGACCCCGCGCCCCAATCCGTCACATGATACTTCGAGTAGATTTGGCCGATGCCTCTCGGGTCGTCCGGATCATATCCAGCACTTGGCATCGGACTTCCACCATCGCCTACTTCAAGTTCGCCGTAGGGATCCAATCCGGCAATCGGTCTCGACTGCACGACCTGATACAGATTGAGTCCATCCACATATCCTATCGGATCGCGCTGGAGGAAGCGACCGAGGTCGGGTTTCTGGTCCCGGTTCTTGAAGTAGTACATCCCCGTCTCGGAGCAGAAGCGCTGGCCCTGGAAGAGCCAGGGGTTGGCGAAGTGCGACGCGGTCGTCACATCACTGTCGCTCGTGCGTGTGCAGGTCGGCTGACCATACGGGTCATACTTCACCCGCTCCACCACCGCCCCGTTGGCGTCGGTCAGCGCCATCACGTTGAAGTTGTTGTTCGTGCAGTAGAGGTACCGCGTCGAGCCGGCGCCTTCCCCTTCCGTGCAATCCCCATCATCATCCGTGTCGTTGTCAAAGATCAGGACTTCATCGAGATACTGGCCCCCGAAGACGTATTGTCTTCGGGCTTCCCAGGTCTGGCCGTCGAGGACGCGCTATAGCGAAAAAGTTACATGTCCCCAACTTCTTCCGCCTTGTGTGCTCTAGGCCATTACTTCTTCGATGGCTCTGGCATCCGTACCCATTCACTGACGATGGTCCCGGTCCACACATGGTGCTCAACGGATTCTTTGCTCTCAGCGATATGGAACATCGCGGCGATGAATAGGACGTCCCTCCTCAAATCAGCCCCTTTTGGCAACACCCAAGAACCATCCTCCAACTTTAAGGTGATGGTCTTGGATGCATCCGGCACTACTTCATCAAAACTGGGGAAGTTCCTCGTAAAAGCATACCCCTTTCGGACTGCGTGGAAGACGCTCCCATCCCTCAAGACCATGATTAATGACTTGTTATCCCATCCCCATGAGTTCCAATCCTGCCAGATTCGCAGCGGCTTCTTTCCGGCATTCGAAATGATAAACTTCACCTCAGGCCACTGTGTTGCATCAAGTTCGACCGTGATTTCTTGCACTCCTTCTCGGTCACCCGCCGCCCCGCAGCACCCTCCCCCGCAGAGCAACCATCCAAACGCTGTAATCCAAAGCCAAAAGCACAGATTTCCTCTCATGTTCTGTCCTCCTATATCACCAACGTAAGACTAGAATATCACTCTTCGCCACAACGATATTCCCATTACAGACATCATGAACCTTAAGCTTGAACTTCCATGTACCATGTGCTAAAATAATAGGCGATTGCGGTTGGTCAAATCCTGAATATTTGGTACCGCACAGTTGATCAGGCATAGTATATTGATCGCACGCCTGCGGATCTGAATAACGTCCCTCCCTACGCCCGTAGCGTTTGTCTATGTCGTCTCTGTCCTCATACCACGTCCACGTATTGTATTGACTCGCAGGCTGAAAACCATCGTGATAAGGAGGCGGGGTGTTTTTCCACATAATGTACTGGCGCACCTCACAGCACGTGGCACAGAAACCGTTATCTGGGTCTTGCACAAATTCGGCACTCAAGCCAAAACGAGGGAAAATCTTCTGATCCCCCACTACGACAGGACGGATTTTGCCTGTCAGGCTGTACGATGGGCCGGACGCAACCTTACAACGCATCTGCTTCCCTTCAGCCGGCTTCTTTGCACACGGACAGCACTTTTGCATCCGCTCACTAGAGATCTTCGCGAGACCATAGGGATCAACTAAGCGGATAGGACATCCTGCCACCATTTCATATACATTCATGCCGTCTGGATATTCTTCCGGATCCCTTTGGAGGAAGCGTCCCAGATTCGGTTCGTGGTCCCGATTCTTGAAGTAGTAGATCCCCGTCTCGGAGCAGAAGCGCTGGCCCTGGAAGAGCCACG
>CAZVTD010000264.1:0-3587 GCA_964629945.1 uncultured Planctomycetota bacterium
GGCGGGCGGGAGCGGCCGCAATTATCTGCGTGTTGCGGGGGGCACCGGTGGGGGGGGGGGGGGGGGGGGGGTGGATGTTCCAGCGGAAAGGGTTCATCACGGTGAAGAAGGACGCGGCGAAGGAGGATGAACTGCTGGAGCTGGTGCTGGAGGCCGGTGCGGAAGACATGCGGGAAGGGGACGAGCAGTACGAGATCACAAGCCAGGTGGAAGACTTCGAGAACGTTCGTGCCGCGCTGGAGAAGGCGGGGATTGCCGCGGAGATGGCGGAGATCACGCAGATCCCGAGCAGCACGATTCCCGTGACGGATGCCGCCGTGGCGAAGCGTGTGCTGGACCTGATGAACGAACTGGAAGATCACGACGACGTCACGAGCGTGTATGCCAACTTCGACATGCCGGACGAGATCATCAAGAGTCTCAGTGAGTGACGTGGGAAGCGCCTGACGGAAACCGCCTCAGGGAGCAGCCGGGGCGGTTTCTTTCTGTACCGGGGTGAGCTTGTCGATTCGATCGAGCAGGTCGCGGATTTCCTGTGGGGAGAACCGTCTTTCCCTCTGGCTTGAGCGTTCGGCGTAATCAAGCGCGGTGCGATAGCTTTGGATGGCTTTTTCCCTGTAGCCGAGGGATTCGAGGAGTTCGCCCCGGAGGAGATTGATGTCGGGATGCGTGGGATAGGCCTGGAGGGCCCGTTCGACGGCTTCGAGGGCGTCGTGCTTGCGTCCGGCTTTGCGGTAGAGCTGGGCGAGGTAGAGCGAGGAACGCTCGTCGAGCGGACGGAGACGCCGGGCCTGTTCGTAGAAGGCGACCGCCTGGTCCAGGTCCTGGGTGGTGTGGGACAGGGCGTAGTTGTAGGCATGCGCCTGTGCGATGTCCAGGTAGACCTGCTGGTTCCCCGGAGAGGATTTTTTCGCCTGGTCGAGTTCGTTGATCCATTCGGTGAAGTTCAATTTGGATCGGTGGATTTCAGCCTGGGCCATGTGCGACGCGCCCGTGCCGATGGGGACGATGATGAAGATCCAGAGGACGAAGACGACGAACAGGGCCGTGGTGAGGAGTCCGGAGCAGAGGGGTTTGCGTGCCGGGGGATGTTCGAGGGTGGCGGGATCGGCGTCCGGGGACGGACGCAGGCCGCAGACACAGGCGACAAGCACCAGGGCGACCCACGAGATGCCCGGGACGATCATGTCGATGTCGATGAGGGCATGGAGGAGAAAGACGAGCAGTCCGGCCGTCAGGGCGATGGAGAGCGTGCGACGTTCGGTGATCGTCTGGAAGAGATCGGTGGTGGTGAGGAGAGTGTACAGGGCAGTCCAGACGAGGACGAACAGGAGGAGGAGATATTCGGGGAACTCGGGGACGTGGATGAGGAAGGCCTGGAAGAGGAAGGCGAGGAGTCCGGCGGCGCCGATGAGCAGGCGGACGGTCTTCTCTGGGGGGCCGATGAGGGCGTCGGAAGAAACAGGCGTCTTGCGAACTCGGATGAGGACGAGGAGCCAGAAGACGACCACGAGGGCGAGTGCGGGAAGACCGGTCTCGGCGGCGATTTCGAGGTAGCCGTTGTGGGGATGCTGGACCTCGCTGGCCTCGGGCGTCTTGACCTGGGTGTAGGCGTCGCGGAAGTTGCCGGGACCGACGCCGAAGAGCGGATGGGTCTTGATGAGTTGAAGGGCGCCCTGCCAGTAGCCGAGTCGCACGTCCACGGAGCCCCGGACGGCCTCGGGGAGGGGACGAAGCGCGACGAAGAGCACGACCAGCAGGAAGCCGGCCAGCAACAGCGCAAGGCCGATGCGTCGGAAAAGCACGGGCCAGGTCTTCCAGAAGAGGACGAAGGTGAGCGCCAGGGCCAGGGGGAAAGCGAGCCAGGCGCCTTTGGAAGCGGTCAGGAAGAGGACGAGGACGACGAGAGGGAGATAGAGCCCGGTGGTGATCAGGGGCATGAGACTTCGGCGACGCCAGGCGTTCCAGACGAACGCGCACACCAGGGGCAACAGGAGGAGGAGATAGGCGGCGAAGGAGTTGGAGAGCATGAACGTCGAAAAGACCTCCTGTGAGGCGACGCGGCTCTGGAAGGCGGAGACCATGTCAGAGGAAATGCGGCCTCCCTGGAGGAGTTCGAGGGCGTAGCTCTGGACATTTTCGGCGAGGTTGCGGAAAAGAATGAAGCGCTGATAGATCCCGAAGAGGGCGACCGTGAGGGCGGTGGCCAGGAGGGCGGCGAAGACGAAGCGTGCACGGGTGACCGTTCGAAGGAGCGCCCCGGCGGCAAAAAGAAGGAGGAAGAGGGCGAAGACGTCGAGGGCCTTGAGGATGGCGGCGTAACGATACGGGGCGAACGGGACGAGAAGCATGACGAAGAGGGCGTAGGCCCCGAGGAGCATGAGCGGCCAGCCGACGGTGAGCGGCCAGCGGGCCAGGAGTATCGCACGCAGGGCGACAAGGGCGGCCGCTGCCAGGAGCAGGGCGGTGGTGAGGATGTTGACGTCGGGACTGACGGCGAGCCCCGGGAAGAGGGGACGGACGGAGACGGCCAACAGGAGCAGGAAGAGGGCGGTCAGGTCGAGAAAGCGGCTGAGACGTGTGAGAAAAGGAGAAGGCTGTTGCAGGCCGGCCGATGCGTTCTTCACCGTGGCTCCACGTGTTCAAGGATGATGATGACGACGAGAATCACCAGGGCCTGGACGATGGTGATGATCTCGACGAGCGGGTTTCGAACGAGGTAGAGGAGTGTGGCGGACAGACCGATGCCCAGGGTGAGCAGATGGATGGCCAGGACGGCGGCACGGTCGGAGAGACCGAGGTTGACGAGCCGGTGGGAGAAGTGGCGGCGATCGCCCTTCCAGGGGGCGATCCCGGCGCGCAGACGCAGCAGGATGACCGAGGTCATGTCGTAGATGGGGACGGAGAAGACCAGAAAGGGAAGGACGACGGGCCGGAAGGAACCGGAGCCCTCGTTGAAGGTGAGCAGGACGGCGATGACGGAGAGCATGAAGCCGAGGACGAGGGAGCCGGCGTCACCCATGTAGATGGAAGCCGGGGGGTAATTGAAGAGAAGAAAGCCGAGAAGTGCCCCGACGAAGGGAGCCAGCAGGGCGGCGATGAAGAACTGTCCGGATTGAAGTGCGACGACACCGAGGATGATGCCGACGATGGCGGCGACCCCGGCGGCGAGACCGTCCATGTTGTCGAGCATGTTGAAGGCGTTGGTGATGGCGACGATCCAGAGGATGGTCGTGATGGCGCCGAGGACGCCATGACCGACAAAGGCGGTCACCCGGACCCCGGCCAGGACGAGGAACCCCGCGACGAGGATTTCGACGATGAGTTTCGGAACGGGACGGAGTCGGAAGCGGTCGTCGGCAAGCCCCAGAAGGAGGATGACGAAGGCCCCGATGAGGATGGCGGCAAGCTGGGGGACGGTGGCAAGCGCCCCGGACTGGTGGGGGAGAACGTCGGTGAAGACGCCCGGGAGCCAGGTGGGGACGCCCTGGCGATGAAACCAGGTGATCGACAGCATGCCCAGCAGGACCGGGAGGATGAACCCGAGGAAGATGGCGACGCCTCCTCCGAAGGCAACCGGGGGACGG
>CAZVTD010000265.1:0-3584 GCA_964629945.1 uncultured Planctomycetota bacterium
CCCCCGCAAGCACACGGCCCGCCTGTGCGATCATCTCCCGGTCCCCCTCCCGGTTCCCCGTCATCCTGAAAACTTCCGTCCGCATGACCGTCCCGAACCTTCCTTTCTGGTCCCCGCAGTGTGAGCCCTGCCGACCCGCTTGTCAAGCATCACCCGGAACACCTCGCACCACCACGTCAATCGACCGCACCCTTCACCTTCCTGCTGGACAAAACCCTTCCGGGACCGGATAATAGATTCCCGGTCCTGATCGTCTTCCGTCTCAAGGGGGAGCCACTCATGTTCTTCGATGCAGGCTTCGTCGCACTGGTCGCATTCTTCATGATCATGGGGCTCTTCCAGGGCGTCCTCAATCAGATCTTCCGACTCATCGGACTCGTCGCCGTCTGGGCTTATTTCCGCTTCCTCGCCGAGGACACCGCCGCGTTCATCGCTCCCCGCGCGGGCTTCTCCGAACTCACCGCCTACCTCATCGCACTCATCGCTGGCGTCATCCTCATCTACTTCTTCTTCGCCATCCTAGGCATGATCGTCACGCGCCTCACTACCGCCAAAGACGCCCCGGCCAAACACACCAACTCCTTCCTCGGCGCAAGTCTCGGCCTCCTCAAGGGACTCCTCATCGCCGGCTTCATCTTCTGCGTCTTCGACATCCTCCCGCCCCGTGTCCTCAGGGCCGCACCCGCCGTCCAGGCCGACATGCAGCGCTCCCTCGTCATCCGAACACTCGATCACGTCAACCCCCTGAGCGACTTCCGCTTCGTCGTCAACCTCGCCGCCTATGCCGACGTCCTCAAGGACGAAAAAGCCCAGCGCGCACTCCAGGACCAGCCCCCTATGATCGAACTCCAGAACAACAACGACGTCCGCGCCGTCATCAACGACACCGAGGTCCAGGAGCTCATCAAACAGCGAAAACTCCTCCGCCTCCTCGCGTTGCCCAAGGTCCGAAAGCTCCTGGCCGACCCAGAAATCCGGAAACTCCTCAACCAGATCGACCCCCAGGCCGCCCTTGATGCCTCCCGGGACGCACAGCCGCAGCAGTAGACGTTTCGCCTTCTCGAAAGGAACCCCCGTTGGCCAGAATGCGCATCAGCTTCCGGGCCGAATCCCTCCGCAAGCAGACCAACATGACCGTCCTCCTCCCCGACCAGACCGACGCACCGGGCCCTTTCCCCGTCCTCTACCTCCTCCATGGCATGCAGGGCGACGACACCATGTGGACCAACGCCACTCGCATCCAGCATTACGTCAACACCCTCCCCCTCATCGTCGTCATGCCCGATGGCGGACGCAGTTGGTACACCGATGCCCGTCATGGCCTTCCCTACGAAACCCACATCATCAGGGACGTCATCGGCTTCGTCGATCGCGGCTTCAACACCATCCCCGAACGTCGCGCACGTGCCATCGGGGGCTGGTCCATGGGGGCCTTTGGCGCCGTCAAACTCGCCCTCAAACACCCTCGCCTCTTCTCCAGCCTCGTCGCCAGTTCAGGCGTCTACGACTTCACCAACCTCTTCAAGCGTCCCGACCTCACCGACGAATGCACCCTCATCTTCGGCGACGACCCGGACCTCGGACCGGACAACAACGTCTTCCAGCTCGCCGAATCCGTCAACCGCACCCTTCTCCCCGCCATTCGTCTCGAATGCGGCACCGAGGACACCCTCCTCTCCGACGCCCGTCGGCTCCACACCCACCTCCAGAAGCTGAACATCCCCCACGAATACGCCGAACTCCCGGGCATCCACTCCCTCTCCACCTGGGATCCCAACGTCCCGGCCGCCATCGCCTTCCACAAAAAAGCCCTCGGACTCTGACCCCGCCCTGCGCACCCACAAAAAAGCCGACCCCCTCATTCCGAGCGGGTCGGCTTCATCTTCCCTGACTTCCTCACCATCCCCTTCTGCTGTTCACTCCGCATTACTGTGGTGATTCGCGCTGTTCTTCGCGCGCCGTTCGCGTTTTTCTTCGACGTGCTGATGCGCCGAACCACTCCCTCAGAACTCGAATCCCCGCTCCACTTTCATCTTCTTCACCTCGGGCTCTTCTTCCGTCGTCTCGCTCCCGGCCGCCACCTTTGCCGGCTCCTCGCGCAGCTTGTCGATCGCCGCCGAACCCGATCCGATCCCCTTCAGCATCAGCTTCAGGTCCGAAGGCGTCGTCGAGTTCGCCAGCGCCGTCTCCGCCGTCACAAGCCCATCCACCACCAGTTGACTCAACGCCTGGTTGAACGTCCTCATCCCGTAATATCCCGTGCTCTTGCCGATCGCCGCCTCGATGTCCCGCGTCTTCCCCTCCGCCAGAAGTTTCGCCACCGCCGGCGAGTTCACCATGATCTCCACCGCCGCCACCCGACCGCTCCCGTCCGCCCTCGGCACCAGCCGCTGACTGAACACCCCCAGCAGCGTCAGCGACAGCAGCGTCCGGATCTGGTTCTGCATCCCACCTTCGAAACTGTCCAGGATGCGGTCCATCGACTGCTTCGCGTCGTTCGTGTGCAGTGTCGACAGCACCAGGTGACCCGTCTCCGCCGCGCGCATCGCCGTTTCCATCGTGGCCGGATCACGCATTTCCCCGATCAGGATTACGTCCGGGTCCTGACGCAGCACTCGCTTCAACGCCTCGCTCAGGCTCCACGTATCCAGTCCCAGTTCCCGCTGGTTCACCGTGCTGTTGATGTCCGCGTGCACGAACTCGATCGGGTCTTCCAGCGTCACCACGTGACGATATTGGTTCTGATTGATGTGCTGCACCATCGCCGCCAGCGACGTCGATTTCCCGCTCCCCGTCGGTCCCGTCACCAGCACCAGTCCCTGCTTGCGAAGCGACAGCTCCTTGAACGTATCGGGCAGCCCCAGTTCGTCGATCGTCGGCACACGCAGCGGAATCATTCGACTCACCAGCCCCAGCTCACCACGCTGGTGGAACAGGTTCACGCGGAACCGTGCCTGCCCCGCAATCGTATACGCAAAGTCCAGCTCCAGGTCCTTCTCCAGCATCGACACCTGCTCCGGCCGCAAAAGTGGATACACCATCGCCTTCAGACTCTCCGCCGTCAGCACCTCATACTCCGTCGGCAGAAGTTCCCCTTGGATCCGCATCAAGGGCGGACGACCCACCTTCAGATGAAGGTCCGAGCTGCCCCGCGCAATCACCTCTTTGAACAGGTCGTCGATTGTCACTGCGCTCCCTCGCTTCCCGTCTTACGTCTCTCAGAAAGGCCCGTGCGTCCCGTACGCACCCTCTGCCCTCTTCCAACTCCATCGGCTCTCCCACTCGCCTCCCTTCACCCAAACCACCTCCCCAGTTGACTTTTCCGCCACCTTCTGGTAAGAGTCATCCTCGGACCGCAACATCCTTTCTTGAGGAACTTCACGTGTCGGATAAATTCCTGCTCGAAATCGGAACCGAGGAAATCCCCGCCTCCTATCTCGCCCCCGCCGGACAGGCCCTCCGCGACGCCTTCGCCAAGCTCCTCCAGGACGCCGGACTCCCCGCACCCGCCGCCGTCACCTCCACCCCCACCCCGCGCCGGCTCGTCCTTTTCGCCGAACCCGTCGCCAGGCGACAGCCCGACC
>CAZVTD010000266.1:0-3571 GCA_964629945.1 uncultured Planctomycetota bacterium
TTGCGCGGTTGGCGGCGACGACGGGGTGGGCGGGCGCCCGGTCGGGGTCGCGGGGGGGCCCCAGCTGCTCGAGGCGTCCGTCGCGCATGACGGCAATGCGGTCGGCCAAGGAGAGGGCTTCGACCTGGTCATGGGTGACGTAGATCATGGTGATGCGGGTCTGGTCGTGGATGCGACGAATCTCGCGGCGCATGTCGGCGCGGAGCTTGGCGTCGAGATTGGAGAGGGGTTCGTCGAGGAGTACGACGCCCGGGTTGATGACGAGAGCCCGGGCGAGGGCGACACGCTGCTGCTGGCCTCCCGAGAGCTCGGCGGGATAACGGTCCTGGAGCCCGGAGAGGCGGACGAGGTCGAGGGCGTCGAGGCCGGGTTGGTGGCGTTCGGGGCGAGGGACTTTTCGGACTTCGAGCCCGTAGGCGACGTTGCGGAAGACGTTGAGGTGGGGCCAAAGGGCGTAATTCTGGAAGACCATGCCGGTGTTGCGGAGGTTGGGTGGGACGTCGTGGACGGGCTTTCCGTCGAAGGTGATATGCCCGGCATCGGGCTTTTCGAAGCCGGCAATGAGCCTGAGGAGGGTGGTTTTTCCGCAGCCTGAGGGTCCGAGGAGGAAAAAGAGACGTCCTGACGGGATGGTGAGGGAGACGTGGTCCACGGCGTGGACGGTTCCGAAGTTTTTGGCGACGTCGGTTATGGCGATTTCGACCATTTCAGACGCAACGCCTCCGAAGCGGAGGATCGGGGGTACATAAAAACGGAAACCGAAGGAAGTTCCCGTTTTGCGTGTTCATGTCTTCGACATCAAGGCTGCATGCTCTGGGCCTCAGCGGTTCTCCGGGCGAGTCGCAGGGAAGCACGGTGCCAAAGTGCAACCCGGAGAACGAACAAGGCCATGGATTCGGGTGCTGCGCCGGAGACGAGCACGACACGCGTCGTCGGATGCTCAGGACTCTGCGGCCTGTGCCCAACGGATCTTGTCGGCCATCTCTTTGCCGGGCTTGAACGTAACGACGTTCTTGGCCGGCACGTAGACCTCGGCCCCGGTCCTGGGGTTGCGGGCTTTCCGAGGCTCGCGCTTTTTGACCTCGAAGACGCCGAAGTTACGCAGCTCGATTCGACCGGTTCGCACGAGGGTGTCGATGATGGCATCGAACGCCTTCTGCACGACCTCTTTGGTCTTGAGCTGCGTCAAGTCCACGTCTTCCGAGATGGTCTTCACGATTTCCTTCTTGGTCACGGCGAGTCTCCTCTCCTCCACATTTCGCGCACTCTCCTGAGACCCCCATCCAGCGCTCATGTCAGTGCTCACGTGCTCACCCTATCGCAAAAGTAACGGAGAACGAACCTGCCGACTATACGGACACCCGAAGAACCGCAAGAGAGTTGCACCGTGAACCGTGCATCGTGAAGTTCCAGTGTTCCCCCCTTCGAACGCGCTAAGTCCATATCAACTAACCACATACTGCCAAAACGGTCAAGAGAAAAACCGGAAAATCCCGCTAAAGACAACCACCCGTGAGGGTTAGGGCCAGGTTGTTCGGGTTGTCGAGACCGCACGGCGGGAGGTTCGACGCGAGAAGAAATCCGCCACAACTCCTTTCATGCCAATGGGTTACACAATCTCCGCAACTCAAGGAATCAGATGGAGATCGATGATCCAGCGGGGAAGGGACTGGTAGCGGCGGGGGATGCCGAAACGTTCGCAAAGCTGTCCGGCGAGGGCGAGATATTTCTCGTGGAGGTCCTGAAGGGGGTCTCGAACGGCGTTGTCGCAGAAGTATGTCCGGCAGCCGATGCTTCGTCCGAAGCGGTTGGTACAGCTAGAGTTGATGAAGTATGGACATGTTTTTGAACTGCTGATTTCGGGCGTCGGCTGCTCGAAGAAGAGCGCGGCTTCGAGCGGACTGAGGTAGAGCTGGAGTCCCGAGGTGGGGAAGTCGCAGCAGCGTCCGCAGCGGCGGCAGGAGACGTTGAAGTTTTCGAGCTCGCGGTCGAGGCGCTGGTAGAGCTGTCGCATCAGGTCGAGGGCTTCGGGCGGGATGCTTCGGAGATCAAAGGTCGTCACGGGAGTCTCCGGTGGGAAAGCCCTGACGACAGATGGTTTCGATCTCGTCTCGGGAGTAGAGCTTCCCCTTCCCTACTCCCGGGCACGCTTTGATGATGGTCTGAAAGTTCTCGGGGTTGTCCAGGGCGTCCTCCCAGAAGGGAAAGGTCCGGCACTGACGCGGTCGAACGGGATAGACGGAGCAGCCGTTCTGGAGAAGGATGCAGTCGCCATTGGGTTTTTCGATGAGACTGAGACGGAGGCCGACGCGACGGAGGAAGCGGGAGCGGAAGTCACGGACGGAGATCCCGAGGTGGGTGCTCATCTGTGTTATTTCGTCACGGGTGACCCAGACGTACCCGGGTTCGCCCCCACAGCAGCGACCGCAGCGCTGACACTGGAAGCGGAGGCCTTTGGCGTACCATGGCGTGGAGGGATCGGAAGGCATTCAGGAGTTCTCCTGGTCAGGTCGGTCGGCGTGGGGCCTGGGGAGGATGGGATTGGAGACGACGATGGTGCGTGCGAGGAGGTCTCCGAGACGCTGGGCGCGTCGTGTGGCGAGGATCATGGCGGGTCCCATGGTGAGGAGGTCCGCGGGCTTGAGGAGGTTCCGGAGGAGGGAGCGGAAGAGCCCCGGAGGAGCGCCCTGGAGGGTCAGGACCTGGAGACCGACGACGCGCTTTCCGAGTGTCCGGCCCGAGGCGCTTTCGGTGAGGGTGGTGTAGGCGAACCAGGCGACGAGGGTGGCGATGGCGATTTCGGAGGCAGGTCGGTCGAAGAGGTTGCTCATGGTCCAGGGGACCAGTGAGATGAAGGAGATATCAAGTCCGGTGGCGATGGCGCGTTCGATGACGGTGGCACAGGGGAAGGCGACGTGTTCGGAGCAAGGTGAGAGGTCAAGGTCCCGGCGGAGATAGCCGAAGAAGGCGGCGGCCAGGAAGGCAAAGGTGAGCATGACGGAGACAAACCAGAAGGCCATCTGGCTGAGTTGTTCGGAGTTGGGATCGAGGAATCGGACGCCGTCGCGGGCATCGGGTCCGTCGAGCTGGAAGGAGTACATGCCGGTGAAGAAGAGGCCCTGGGCACGTCCGGAGAGGAGGAGGAGGGTTTTGTCGTGGAAGCGTGCGGCGGTGAAGTCGTCCTCGTGGATGAAGGCGTCGCGGAAACGGGGGATGTTGACGGGTTCGGAGGTGGAGAGTTCGGCGTTCCGGATGACGAAACGCTGGATGGGACGAGCCAGCATCAGGAGCGGAGAACGAGGTCGGCCAGCAAGGACGAGGGTGTGATCGTCTTCGGGGACGAGGACGCAGACGAGGGGCTCACCGAGATCGAAGGACTGAACGGGTCCGAAGGCGGCGCCGTCGAAGGAGGCCCGATAGAGGGCAGGCAAGAACACTCCTTTTTTGGAGACGACCTGCCAATAGAGGAAGGTTCCGTGAGGGTCGGTGATGAGGTGGAAGTTCATGGGGACGCCTTCGGCATCGGCCACCGTGGAGGACCTGGTCTGGGGCGGCACGGACTGCCGGAAGG
>CAZVTD010000267.1:0-3559 GCA_964629945.1 uncultured Planctomycetota bacterium
ACGTGTGTCCTTGTCGGGGGCGTGTTCGTATCGGGTGCGGGCTACGCCCTGCACGGCCGGGTCGAAAACAAAGAGAAGTTCTCCTTCAAAAGCGTCCCCGAAGAAGTCCTTCGAGCAATCAACGGTCAGCAGCGTGTCTATGGGGAGGGAGGCGACGAACAATTCACGTTCTACTTCAAGGGAGATACGAAGGCGCTGAACAAGACCCTCCAGGAATTGGCATCGGCCTCTGACGTGAGCCTGTCGATCATCCTGTCCTATGACAAGGGGGAGGCCACCCTCGTCACGGGGTTCAATCCTGCCGACGAGGGAGCGCCAACGGAAACGCACGTCGAGTTCAACTGGCGCATGGAACTGGGGCCGATGTGGTCGACAGAGAGACTGAATGGGGCGCAGCATCGGCGGGCATGGGACGTCAGGCTGTGGGTTTCCGTCACGGGCGATATCAAGCTGAATGACATCGAACTTCCGCTGGCTTTCAAAGCGGGTGTCGAGGGGCCTCTTGAACGCCTGGCGGAGATGCACAGCCAGAGAAGCGTCGAGCTTCTTCGAGAACAGGTTTTTGCCGCCGGCGCGAAACCCACATCGATGAAAATCGTCGAAGAGATCCGGAATCCCAAGGCACTGTGGGGAGGTGGCGACTCGAAATAGGCGGGGGACGGAGAAGTTGCTGTCCCCGGGGCTGTCCGGGACTATTCACGCAAAACACGTGGGTGTCGGCTCAGTATGTTAGTTTGGGTAGCGAGGAGATAAACTGTGCAGAATCCCAAGCGTAAGATCGCACTTATCGCAGGATTACTCTGCACCCTAGCCGCATTGGTTGTGTTTGCCCTGATCCGGCTGGGAGACTCGGAGATCAAACAGAATCTTCATGAGATGTCCAGTGATGATCCGGAAATCGCTGCGCGTGCTGAAGAGATGTTGTTGGGCTGCGATCACGCAGTGGTTGCGGAGGAATTACTCCGCAGGCTGGGGGAACGATACAATACGCGTGAGTGCGACCTCGTGATCCGTATTATGCTTCTCTATGTCCCTGATCAGGCAAGCGTATTGAGGGGGGAAGAGCGGGAGAAGTCCGCCAAACTCAAGCCGATCCTGGAACAACTTGGCAGGCTTGATAGCATGGAACACCATGTGCTAGAAGTGATGCGCATTGGAGACGATCGCCGTCGCACGGAGACGATGGCCGCGCTGAGGTGGTTTCAGCGGGGCTTTTCCGTGCCGATTTACCTTTCCGCGGTCGCATCCCGGGGAAGTGGTTGGACTACGGCGACCGCCCATCTCTTGCTCCTGCAGCGCGAGGGCAAGTTAGACACGATGCATGCACAGATTGTCGGGGTATGGATTGATCGCGCACTGGAAGATGGTCACGGCACCCTCTATGTCTTCCAGTTAGGGGCTATGGCCGAACTTGGGTCAAAGAAAGCTCTGCAGTGTCTGATAGAACTTCTACAGAATTCAGAAACGAGTGCGGGTGATCGTAAACAGGCTTGGGAGTGGCTGCGCAACGTGATGGACCTTGAAGACGATAGTCCCGATACGCTTCGAGGTATTATGGAAAACCTGCAGAGGCTCCAGTACGATATGCATCGTCGCCGTTTTCAGTTAGCCACTCCGAAAACTTCATCCGCGGAGGTTGTGGCGCTGATCGAGAGCATGCCGACGTGGGTGAAACTGCACTCCTGGGAGAAGCAGGAAAAAGAGCAAGCGCAGATCGAGGCGGCCATCCGGAAAATCGCCGGTTACGATACGGACGTCATTCGCAGCGCAGAAGAGTTTTACCTGGCGGCGGATCGTGGAGCGACGATCGACAGAACGGGTCAATTATACATTCTGAACAAGTTCCTGTTCGATCTGCCGGAGAAGGTTCGGCTCGATTCCCCCGCGAGCAACGACTTTGGAGGGTGGTGGATGAACCGGCCGATCCACAGAGATCCTCGGAATCCCGAGGATGTCGGGGAGGTGTCCATGCGCTGGCCATGGTCCGAGAATGCCCAGGGAGCATGGCGGCTGACGGGGCGATCAAACATATTTAGCGGTCCGCCTTATCAGGCGCTACAGGCGTTCGATTTCTACAGGGAGACCTATGGCCGGCGGAAGTGACTCTCCGGCACGGTCGAGGAGAAGGACAGGTTCAAGGAGATGCGTATGACGACTTGTAAGCTCGCTCTCGCCACGGCTCTGAGCTGGGGGCTGCTGACGCCGACCTTGTGGGCGCTGCCGACGGCGGAGGAACTGCTCAAAAAGGTCGAGGCCAAGGTCGCCGGGCTGAAGAGCTTCGAGGTGGACATCGAGGGGACGGACGCGGATGAAGAACGGATGATGGAGTTTTCCGAACACATGGTCCTGGAGCGGTTCGAGAAGGAAGGCAAGACACGGACCAGGAGCTTCATCGGACGCAAGAGGAGCTATCGCTATCCGAACGGCGGCGAGGGGAAAGAAGAATCGAAGGTTGTAAATGACGGGGAGATCGTGTGGACGGAGTCTCACTACAACGGGAGCAAGGGGAAAGAGTTCCGGGTCACAAAGGCCCGCGCCGGGGATGAAGATTGGGCGCTGGACGTGCTAAGCCTGACCGGGGAGGACCTGAAGAATTACTCGCTGCAGGTGGTCGGCGAAAAGACGGTGGACGGCACGAAGGTGTACGTGCTGAAAGGGATATGGCGCTGGGAACGGATTACGGCCTGGGACGTGGGCACGGGAAAGGAGCCCAAGGGCAATGACGGAACGCTGGAGGTGTGGGTGGGGCAGGACGACCTGATGCTTCGTAGCTGGCTCGTGATGGCAACGATGCCGGGCGGCGACAAGCCTTACGTCCTCGCCGAACGGTACCGGAATATCCGGCTGAACGAGAAGGTGGCCCCGGAGACATTCCGCTATACGCCTCCGGAAGGAGTGGACGTGGAAGACTCCACGAGAGATCAGGGGAAACGCCCCGATGAGGCAAAGCGAGAGCCGTAGAGGGAAGAAGAGCGCGGGGCGGAAATAACGTCGAGCGTTGTGAGAAAAGTCAGGCGGAGGGGAAAGGCAGGAGGAGCGATGAGGGTGATCGGGGTTGGGTTGGCGGCGGGGCTGGCGGCGCTGGCGATGACGTGGTGTGCGACGGCGCAAGAGAAGGCGAAGGTGGAGGAGCCGACGTCTGGGACGGTCGGAGGGTGCGTGATTACACTGGGGAGCGTTTATGCGTGGCGGGACTGGATGCCCGTGGTGGAGAAGCCCGGGCCTGACGGGGGGTCGCCTTTGTATGCGAAGGTGGCGGTGGGGCTGGACAACGGAAAGGGGGAGGCGAAGAGGCTGAGCTTCGAGGCGGCGGTGATCGACGAGAAGGGCGAGGCGCACGTGGTGACGTTCAAGGTGGCGGAGAAATGGGACGGGACACTCAAGGCGGGGGAGAAGCGGGAGGTGGAACTGATCACGCACGCGGGGCCTTACCTGAAGGTGGGAAGCGAGATTCAGGTGCGGATTACGTGGCGGGATGAGAAAGGGAACGCGGCGGCTCTGAAGACGGGGAAGTGCGCGATCGAGCGGCCGGATGGAGGCGTGGGGGTGGGCAGGTGAG
>CAZVTD010000268.1:0-3556 GCA_964629945.1 uncultured Planctomycetota bacterium
CATCGGACTGGCTGGCGGTTCACAAGGAGCCGGGACAGACGTTCGCGGAGTACGCGGGGGCGAAGCCGCTGCGCGTGGAGAAGCCTCGGAACGTGCTGGTGATCCAGCCGGTGGGTCCGTTCGACAAAGACCAGGCGGCGCTGCTGGCCAAGGCGGGGGAGTTCGCGAGGATCTTCTTCCAGATGGAGGTTCGGACGGAAGCGGGGGTCGGACTTCCGGAGGAGAAAGGGACCCGCCGAGACAATCCTTACACGGGAAAGACGCAGTATCTGACGGTGCACCTGCTGTACAAGGTCCTTCAGCCGAGGCTGGCGAAGGACGCTTATGCGTGCCTGGGGGTGACGATGGCGGATTTGTATCCGGAGGCGTCGTGGAACTTCGTGTTCGGACAGGCGTCGCTGAAGGACCGCGTGGGGGTGTATTCGCTGGTGCGGTTCACGCCCGAGTTTTATGGGAAGGAACGGACGGCGGAGACGGACGTGGAACTTCTGCGCCGGACGTGCAAGGTTCTGGTGCACGAGACGGGACACATGTTCGGGATATGGCACTGCACGGCGTATCACTGCTGCATGAACGGGTCGAACAGCCTGGACGAGAGCGACCGGCAGCCGCTGTTCTATTGTCCGGTGTGCCTGAAGAAACTGCAGTGGAACATCGGGTTCGACGTGGTAAAGCGGTACGAGGAGATGCAGAAGTTCTGCGCGGAAAACGGGATGAAGGAAGAGGCGGAATGGCTGAAGAAACGGATCGAGAAGATCAAGAAGGCGGGTGAAGAAACCCGCTGAGGACGTTCAGGTTCGGCAGCAAGCAGCACAATCTATTCCACCGATGCAGATCGTCTTACCACACGGGCTATGAGCGGTAGGTCTGTTCGATCCGGCGAACCATGTTTTCGGCGCGGAAGCGTTCGGTGCAGAGGGTGCGTCCGGCGACACCCATCCTGTTCCGGAGGTCGGGGGATTCCAGCAGGGCGCAAAGGGCGTCGGCGAGTTCGTGGATGGACTTGGGGGGGACGAGGAAGCCGGTTTCGTTGGGGATGACGACTTCGCGAGCGCCATCGACGTCGTAGGAGACGACGGGGAGCCCGGCGATGAGGGCCTGTGGGAGTACGCGGGCGAGGCCTTCGCGAAGGCTGGTGTGGACGACCACGTCCATGGCGCCCAGGAGCGCGGGGATGCGGTCGGGCGGGACGAGCCCGGTGAAGAGGATGCGGTCGCGGATGCCGAGGCGGTCGGCACGGGCTTTGAGGGAGTCGGTGAGCCAGCCGTCGCCGACGAGGAGGAAACGGGTGTTGGGGAAACGCTCCAGGACCGCGGGGATGGCGTCAAAGAGATAGGTGTGTCCCTTGAGGTCGGAGAGGCGTGCGACCTTTCCGACGACGAGTTCGTCGGGGGCGATGCCGAGTTCGGCGCGGGCGGCGTCGCGATGGATGCGGGCGGCGAGGAGGGGCTCGACCTCCATGCCTGAATAGATGGTGATGTATTTTTCGGGGGAGGCGATGCGTGCGGCGAGGGCCTGGTCGGTCATGGCGTCGGCGACGGAGATGATCCGGGTGGTGCAGCGGGCACACCAGCGTTCCAGGGCGATGTAGAGCCCGTTGAGAAGGGGGTTCTGGTCGCGGTGGAACGGGAGCCCGTGGATGGTGTGGATGATGACGGGGACGCGACAGAGGCGGGCGGCCAGGCGGCCGAGGATGCCGGCTTTGGAGGAGTGTGTGTGGACGACGTCGGGACGGAAACGGAGGATGATGACGACGAGGCGGAGGAAGGCGGCGAGGTCGAGGACGGGATTGAGGGCGCGGCGCATGGAGGGGACGATGACGGTGGAGACGAGGCTGCGACGGGCCCTGGAGAGGAGTTCGCCTTCGGGTCCGAGGGCGGGTCCGGTGACGAGGAGGACTTCGTGACCCCGTCGGGCGAGGCCCTCGACGGTGAAGAGGGTGTTCTCCTGTGCGCCTCCGAGGATCATGCGAGTGATGACGTGGATGACTCTCATGGTGTGTGGGCTCCTGATCCGTCAGGTGCGAGGCCGGTTTTGAGGACGGCCAAGCGGTCGGGGTCGTAGATGACTTCGACGAGGGAGAGGCCCTTCGCGGGTGCGGTAGGACCGGCGAGGGTTCGGTCGCGCGAGGCGAGGACGTGCGCGACCCAGTCGGGTTCGCGGACGGACCGACCGACTTCGATGAGGGTCCCGGCCATGATGCGGACCATGTTATACATGAAACCTTCGCCGAGGACGGTGATGGTGATGGCGGGGTGGGCTTCGGTGACGGAGACGGCCCAGATGGTGCGGGTGGTGTCCTTGGCGGGGTCGAGCTGGTTGGCGAAGGCGGCGAAGTCGTGGGTTCCGACGTAGGCCCGGGCGGCCCGGCGCATGGGTTCGGCCCGCAGGGGGTGATGGCAGTAGTTGACGCAGCGACGGGAGAGGACGGGTCGGATGGGTCCGTGGACGGTGGTGTAACGGTAGACCTTGCCGAGGGCGTCGGAGCAGGCGTCGAAGGCGTCGGGGACGAGGTCGCAGGCGGTGACGGTGACGTCGGGGTCGAGGCGGGAACTGATGGCAAGCATCATGCGCTCGGGGGGGAGATGGGAGTCGGCTTTGAAATTGGCGACGTAGGCGAGAGCATGGACGCCCGTATCGGTGCGCGAGCATCCCTGGACGGTCACGGGCTGGGCAATGGTCTCGGCGATGGCGCGTTCGAGGACGCCCTGGACGGTCCGACGGTCGGGCTGACGCTGCCAGCCTGAGAAGTCGGTGCCCTCGTATTCGAGTTGGAGGCGGTAGTTGGTCACGTCATGTTCCCTGCTGTCTGAGAGTGTCCGCGGTCTCCCGCCTGGTTTTCATTTTTCGGTTATTCGCACTTCGACCCGCACAAACCCACGCTCCGTAATGGACAGCCCATGAAGTGAATCGGGACCGTCGAAAACCACTCTGCTCCCGGCCAAGAACCCTGGATACGAATTCTTCGCTTCCACACCATCCACCACGAGAACCCACTGGTCGTCACGCTTGGCGGCATAGGCCAAGTGACGGGAATCCGGACTGAAGGCCGGCCCCACCTCTCCAATTCCATCGTATGCTTTTTGCTCCACAGCATCTACGACCATAGAGGACTTCGGGCCCTGCTTGGCCGCGTAAGCCACACGCCGGGAGTCCGGGCTGAAGACCAAGGAATTCCGCACTATGCCGTCACACGCCTGGCCTTCGACACCATCCACGACGACAAACCACTTCTCTCCCTGCTGAGCAGCGTAGGCTACGCGACGGGAGTCCGGGCTGAAGACAAGCAGACCGTCCGCGATCGCGTCATACCCCTTGCCTTCGACGCCATCCACAACCACAACGTACTTCTCCCCGCGCTTGGCCGCGTAAGCCAGACGGTGAGAGTCGGGACTGAAGGCAAACATATCTTCCAGAATCCCGTCACATTCCTTGTCTTCGACGTCGTCGACGACGATAGACCACTTCTCGCCCTGCTGGGCGGCGTAAGCCAGCCGCCGGGAGTCCGGACTGAAGGCAACCAGGAGCTGCGCGATACCGTGGTAAGCGTTGCCTT
>CAZVTD010000269.1:0-300 GCA_964629945.1 uncultured Planctomycetota bacterium
GGAGCGGACGATCCTGATCGCCAACACGTCGAACATGCCCGTGGCGGCCCGGGAGGTGTCGATCTACACGGGGATCACGATTGCGGAATACTACCGCGACATGGGGTATCACGTCGGGGTGATGGCGGACTCGACGAGTCGATGGGCGGAGGCGCTTCGGGAACTTGCGGCACGGCTGGAGGAGATGCCCGCGGAGGAAGGATTCCCGGCATATCTTCCGAGCCGGCTGGCGGGGTTCTATGCGCGCGCGGGGATGGTGAGGACGCTGAACGCCGAGCAGGGGTCGGTGAGCATCGTGGG
>CAZVTD010000269.1:310-3553 GCA_964629945.1 uncultured Planctomycetota bacterium
CCGCCTATCTGCCGACCCGGATCGCGGAATTCTACGAGCGGGCGGGGTCCATGGAGACGCTGGGCGGCAATCGCGGTTCGGTGACGGTCATCGGCGCCGTCTCTCCTCCCGGCGGCGCCTTCTCGGAGCCGGTGACGCAGCACACGAGGCGGTTCATCCGCTGCTACTGGGCGCTGGACACGACGCTGGCCAACGCGCGGCACTATCCGAGCATCCACTGGCTGCGCAGCTATTCGGAGTACGTGGGCGACGTGTCGGAATGGTGGCGGGACGTGGACGTGGACTGGGTGAGCCTGAGGCAGTCGGCGCTGGACATCCTGGTGAAAGAGGACCGGCTGCAACAAATCGTGAAGCTGGTGGGGCCCGACGTGCTTCCGGACCAGCAGCGTCTGGTGCTGTTCGTGGCGGAACTGCTCAAGAACGGGTTTCTGCAGCAGAACGCGTTCGACGACGTGGACATGTATTCGAGTCCGGCCAAGCAGGTGGGGATGCTTCGGCTGATGGTGTCGCTGCATGAGAAGGGTCTGGCGGCGATCAACGCAGGGGCGCCGCTGCTGATGGTGAGGGAGTTGAGTTGCGTGCAGGAGATCGTTCGAGCGAAGTACACGATCGCCAACGACGACACGGAAGGGATGAGGGCGCTTCAGCGAAAGATGGAGAGGGAGATGGAAGAGCTCACGAGGAGGTATGGTCGATGAGCGAGGCGAATAAGACGAGCGCTCTGGAGTATAGAGGGTTGAGGCGCGTGGACGGTCCGCTGGTGTTCGTGGAGCGCGTTCGAGACGTTGGATTCGACGAGGTGGTGGAAGTTCGTGCGCCGGGCGGCGACCTGCGTCTGGGCCGGGTGCTGGACGTGAGTGCGGAGCGAGCGGTGGTGCAGGTGCTGGAAGGGACGACGGGATTGTCGAACGCCGGGACGCGTGTGCGGTTCCTGGGCCGGTCGCTGGAGGTGTCGGTTTCGGAGGAGATGCTGGGGAGGGTATTCGACGGGATGGGCCGGCCGGCGGATGGTGCTCCGGCGCCTTTCGGGGGCGAGGCGCGCGACGTGAACGGTCGGCCAATCAACCCGTCGGCACGGACGTATCCGACGGACTTCATCCAGACGGGGATCAGCGCGATCGACGGGATGAACACGCTGGTACGCGGTCAGAAGCTGCCGATCTTTTCGGGGAGCGGGATGCCGCATAACGGGATCGCGGCGCAGATCACGCGTCAGGCGAAGCTGCTCCAAGAAGACGTGGAGTTCACGATCGTGTTTGCGGGGATGGGGGTGAAGCACGACGTGGCGCAGTTCTTTGTTCGAAGCTTCGAGGAGTCGGGCGTGCTGAGCCGGGTGGCGATGTTCCTGAGCCTGGCGGATGCGCCGTCGATCGAACGGCTTCAGACGCCGAGGACGGCGCTGACGCTGGCGGAGCACCTGGCGTTCGAGCGCGGGATGCACGTGCTGGTGATCATGACGGACATGACGAACTATTGCGAGAGTCTGCGGGAGGTGGGGACGGCCCGGGGCGAAATCCCGGCGCGCAAGGGATATCCGGGATATCTGTATTCGGACCTGGCGAGCCTGTATGAGCGGGCGGGACGTGTGTCGGGGTCGGAGGGGTCGATCACGCAGATGCCGGTGCTGACGATGCCTTCGGATGACATTTCGCACCCGGTCCCGGACCTGACGGGGTACATCACGGAGGGGCAGATCGTGCTGGACCGCGACCTGTTCCAGCGAGGGATCTATCCGCCGATCGCGGGACTGCCGAGCCTGTCGCGGTTGATGAAGGACGGGATCGGCGAGGGAAAGACGCGTGGGGACCACGCGCACCTGGCGTCGCAATTGTTCGCGGCGTACAGCCGGGTGAAACAGGTGAGGGGACTGGCGGCGGTGATCGGGGAAGAGGAATTGTCGCCTCTGGACAAGCAGTACGTGGAGTTCGGGGAGCGTTTCGAGCGGGACTTCCTGACGCAGGGCGAGCACGAGAACCGGACGCTGGAGCAGACGCTGGAGAAGGGATGGGACGTGGTCTCGCGGCTGCCGAAGGGTGAACTGCACCGTCTGACGGAACAGGAGCTGGAGGCGCATTACCGATCGGAGAAGGTGGAGACGCTGGGCAGTGGGGAGGGCGGCCAGTGAGGCTTCAGGTTGCGCCGACGAAATCGAACGCGCTGGAGCTGAAGCGGAACCTGGGGTTCGCGACGGAGGGTTTCGAGCTTCTGGAGCAGAAGCGTCAGATCCTGGTGTTCGAGCTGATGAGCCGGCTGGAGCGGACGCGGACGATCCAGAAGGAGACGGACGAACTGATGGCGCATGCGTTCGAGGCGCTGCGGGAGGCGGCGCTGCGTTCGGGGACGGAGCGTCTTTCGGGCGAGGCGCTGGGAGCGGAACGTCCGAGCGCGATGTTGTCGCACGAACGGGTTATGGGACTGGACCTGCCGAAGATCGACGCGAAGCTTCCGGAAACAGGCGCCCGGTTCGCGCCCGGGGAGGGGACGGCATTGTCGGACGAAGTTCTGGCGCGCTTCGGAGAGGTGCTGGAGAAGGTGACGCTTCTGGCGGAACTGGAGAACGCCGTGGTGAGGCTGGCCCGTGAGCTGAAGAAGACGCAGCGCCGGGTGAACGCGCTGGAGAGACTATTCATTCCGGATTACCGGGAGACGCTGAAGTACGTGGCGGACGCACTGGAAGAACGTGAACGTGAGGACATGGTGATCATGAAGATCGCCAAGGGCCGGGGTGAGGCAACGCGGGGCTAGGGGAAACGAGGGATCGAATGGGAGACGAAGGTCTGAAGCGGATCATGCTGGTGGTGGAGAGCTCGGATTCGGCGATCCGTGCGGCACGTGCGGCGGTTGGACTGGCGGCGCAAGTCGGCGCGACGGTGCACGCGGCGTACGTGGTGGACACGGGGACCCTGCGTCAACTGCTGTCGGGGAAGATCCTGGTGGCGGAGGAGATGGCTGAGTTCGAAGACGACCTGGCGGAAGGGGGTCGGAAGTATCTTCGGATGACGGAGGAGCTTTCGGCGGAGGCGGGGGTGAAGCTGGAGACGCAACTGCTGAAGGGCTCGTGGACGGGGGCGATGCTGGGAGAGGCGAAACGGGTGAATGCGGACCTGATCGTGCTGGGCGGGTTCAAGTATTCGATGGTGAAGCGTGACCTGATCTGTCAGCAGAAGCAGGGACTGATCGACGATGCGCCCTGTCCGGTGATGATCGTGGGGTAAGCGGTACAGACTGAAAACGAAGCGGGCC
>CAZVTD010000270.1:0-3529 GCA_964629945.1 uncultured Planctomycetota bacterium
GCTGGCAGAGAGCCGGGTGTTCGCGGGGGTGCCGACGGAACTGACGGGACACTGCGGGGGCAGCGCGTTTCCGCTCAGGGGGGAGGCCCGGAAGGAACAGACGGTGTTCATGTCGAGCCGCGGGATCGATCTGGATTGGGAGGAGATCGAGGGGTATTTCGCGAAGTCGGAGTCCGTCGGGTATAGCGTGAACCGTGCGGCGCTGGTGGGTCACGGGACGATCCGGGCGTCGGTGATCGGGTATGCGCAGAGGAAGCCGACGGGCGAGGAACTGGAGCGGATGAAGGACGACGTGCGGCACGTGATGGAGGCGGGCGGGTTCGGATTGTCGGCGGGGCTGATCTATCCGCCCGGGTGCTACGCGGAGACGGAGGAAGTGGCGGCGCTGTGCGGGGTGGCGGCGGAATACGGCGGGTTCTACGAAGTGCACATGCGTAGCGAGGCGAGCCAGTTGATCGAGGCGGTGGAGGAGCAGTTGAGGATCGCGCGGGAGTCGGGAGTACGGACGCAGATTGCGCACCTGAAGGCGAACCTGAAGCCGAACTGGCACAAGATCGACCAGCTGGAGGAGGTTCTGCGCAGGGCGATCGAGGACGAGGGTCTGGACGTGACGGCGGACCGGTATCCGTATATCTGCAGCGAGACGGGATTGGGAAGCGTGCTGCCCCATTGGGCACACGACGGGGGCACGCAACGGACGGTCGAGAGGCTGCAGGACCCCGAGACGCGGGAGCGGATCCGGGTGGAGATCGAAGGTCCGAAGGGGGACAAGGGAGACTGGGGACGGATCGCGATCGGAGAGGTGCAGAAGGCGCAGAACAAGCGGTATGAGGGGATGACGCTTCCGGCGGTGGCGGAAGCGATGGGGGTATCGTGCGCGGAGGCGGCGTTCCGGCTGTATATCGAGGAAGCGGGGCAGGTGTCGTGCGTGTTCGAGGGGATGTGCGAGGAGAATTTGCGGAGGATCCTGAGCTGGCCTTTCGTGATGGTGGGGTCCGACAGCAGCGTGATGAGCGCGGAGGCGACGAAACGTCGGGGGAGGCCCCACCCGAGGGCGTACGGGACGACGACGCGCGTGCTGGGGAAATACGCGCGGGAAGAGGGTGTTCTGACGATGGCGGAGGCGGTGCGGAAACTTTCGGGACAGCCTGCGGAACGGATCGGGCTGAAAGCGCGCGGGCTGCTGAAGAAGGGGTATTACGCGGACGTGGTGGTGTTCGATGAGACGACGGTGATCGACCGTGCGACGTACAAGGAGCCGCATCAGTATCCGGCGGGGATCGAGACGGTGATCGTGAACGGCGTGCTGACGCTTCAGAATGGGACGCACACGGGCGCCAAAGCTGGGAGGATGCTGAAGAGATGACGAAGCCCGTTGTGCTCCTGAGTGCGAACTACGATGCGAAACAAGGACAGCGTCCTTACATAGGGCGAGGGTATTGCGAGTCGGTGGGGCTCGCCGGGGGGATACCGCTGATTGTGCCTTACCACGCGGGAGAGGGGGATATCGACGCGATTCTCGAACGCGGGGACGCGCTGATCATGACGGGGGGGCCGGACGTCGACCCGGCGTTGTACGGTGCTGCGAAGCACGAAAAGACGGTGCTCAAGTATGAGAAGGCACAGGTGTTCGATCTGGAGATGGTGAGGCGGGCACACGCGAGAGGAATGCCGGTGCTTGGGATATGCCTTGGGGCGCAGCAGGTGAACGTTGCGCTGGGAGGGACACTGCATCAGCATCTCCCGGAGGATGTCGGGCCGGAGCCTCGGCATCACAGGGTCGAGGGAGATGACATGGGTCCGCAGCACATGGTGCGGATCGAGAGAGGGACACTGCTGGAGGAGATCGTGGGGACGACCGAGGTGCTGGTGAACAGCTTTCACCACCAGGCGATCCGGGAGGTGGCGGGTGTTCTGAAGGTGTCGGCACGGTCGGTCGAGGACGGGGTGATCGAGGGGGTGGAGTCCAAGAGGAGCGGGAACGGGTTTGTGCTGGGGATCCAATGGCACCCGGAGATCATGGCGGAGCCGGGCACACCCCACCAGAAGCTGTTCGAGGCGCTCGTGAACGCGGCACGGAGGGCATGAACAGCGACGGGAATCCACGAGGTCTCCAAGGCCGCGGCACAGTTGGGGACGTCGGTGCGCGTGCTGGAGAAGCGCAAGGGGATACAAGGACCAGGGTTGGGAGGATGTTTCATCAATGACAAAGCCGGTGATTCTGCTGAGCGCGAACTACGAGACGAAAGAGTATGAGACGAAGCCGGATTTCCGTCCGGCGGTGCCTTCGGCGTACACGGACCTGGTGAGACAGGAGGGCGGGATTCCGCTGATCGTGCCTTTCCAGAAGAACGACGAGGACGTGGAGACGGTGCTGGACCGCGGGGACGGGGTGCTGATGATCGGCGGGCCCGACGTGGACCCGGCATACTACGGGAAGGAACGCCATCCGCGGACGAAGATGAAATATGAGAAGGCGCAGCACTTCGAGCTGGAACTGATCCGCCGAGCGGTTCGTCGGGGGATCCCGGTGATGGGGATCTGCCTGGGTGTGCAGCAGATCAACGTGGCACTGGGCGGGACGCTGTATCAACATCTTCCGGAGGAGATCGGGGAGACGCCCCGACATCACAAGCTGGAGGAGGAGAAGGTCCGCCCGCGTCACATGATCCGGATCGAGAAGGGGACGCTGCTGTATGACATCGTGGGGTCGGAGGACCTGGAGGTGAACAGCTCGCACCACCAGGCGATCCGAGAGGTGGCGGGGGTGCTCAAGGTGTCGGCGCGATCCGTCGAGGATGGGGGGATCGAGGGGGGGGAGCCGAAGGAGCGTGGACGGGGCGGGTTCGTGCTGGGGATCCAGTGGCACCCGGAGATGATGGCGGAGCCGGGGACGGCGCACGTGAGGTTGTTTTCGAGATTGATCGCCGAGGCGAGAGGGAAGCGATGAGCGGCAGGGACGAGACGATGAACGCAGAGCAACTGGAGCGGCTTCGGGTGCATTTTCCGGTGGTCGAGACGATGATCTACATGAACCACGCGGCGATCAGTCCACTGAGCACGGACATGGCGTTCGCGATGAACCGCCGAACGGAAGAGCTGATGGAGAGGGGGTGCGAGAAGATCGCGTCGTGGAGGGACGACGTGAACGTCTGCCGAGCGATGTATGCGGAACTTCTGGGGTCGCGTCCGGAGGAGGTGGCGTTCGTGCACAGCACGAGCGTTGGGGTGAACATCGTGGCGAACGGGCTTTCGTTCCGGAGCGGGGACAACGTGGTGTGCGCGAACGTGGAGTTCCCGGCGAACGTGTATCCGTGGTGGAACCTTCGGGGGTCGGGGGTGGAGGTTCGGATGGTGAAGAGCCGGGACGGACGGGTGACGGTGGAGGACGTCCTGGCGGCGGTGGACGGGCGAACGCGGGTGGTGGCGCTGTCGTGGGTGGAGTTCACGAGCGGGTTTCGGAAGGACCTGGGACGGATCGGGCAGGGGTGCGGGGAGGGCGGGGTGCGGGTGTTCGGGGGGGCGGTCC
>CAZVTD010000271.1:0-3526 GCA_964629945.1 uncultured Planctomycetota bacterium
CACCGGCACGTCCCCGGCACGCGGCCTGCACCGCTTCCGGACCGTCCAGGCTCACCGCCGCCAGTCCGGGCGGATACTTCTCGATCGCCTTTCTCGTCCGCGCATCGGGCAGGCACGCCGTGTTCAGACTCCAGGGCAGTCCCCGCCTCCCCAGGTGTTCAATCACTTCGGGGAGGTCTTTGCGTGCCAGCGGCTCGCCCCCCGTTACCAGGAACTCCCCCACCCCAAGCTCTGCCGCCTCGTCGATCAGTCGGCGTGTATCCGCAAGTGCCATGTCCTCCATCCCGCCCTCGCCACCCGCCGCCAGGCAGTGCGGACATGAAAGCGGGCATCTCAGGGTCGCCAGCCACTGCACCAGAGCAGGCGCCCTCAGATACCCGTGTTCCGCCGCAAACGCCTCTTCCCGCAATGCCTTCCGATGACGTTCCGTCCGCGAATAGCTCCCCATCGTAGGCCCCCTCCAGGGTTATGCCCGCATTTTCAACCCGCACCAGTCCCCTGCGTTCCGCCCGCCTTCCCGCTTCACACCACTTTTTCGCCTCTTGCCGACCTCTGACCGAAACAGCGGGATCGTCTTGGATGTCGATGTCGTCCTCTTGCCCACCGGGTCTCATCGCATCGCAAAACCCTATTGCACCTCCAGCACGACTCGGAACCCCGCCCAGTCGCGTTGGACCTGGGGCTCACACTGGTCACGACTCGCGGATCGGCAACCCCTTGGATTGTCGGGCCAGCCGCCGCCGCGCACGACACGGGCTTTTCCCTTCTCGGGTCCCCTTGGGTCGTCCAAAGGACTTCGGCCGTAATACCTCTGATCATACCAGTCTTGACACCACTCGCACACGTTCCCATGCATGTCATACAGACCCCAGCCGTTCGGCTTCTTCAGACCCACCTCGGATGTCCTGTCATGACCGCATTGATTGTCCCAGCCATAGGCTTTCAATTCCTCACGGTCGTCTCCAAAGGAATATGCCGTTCGCGTCCCCGCCCGGCACGCATACTCCCACTGCGCTTCCGTGGGAAGCGCAAGTCCGTCACCCGCACGTTGACAAAAATCCTGACACTCGGTCCAGAGGACCCCAGAAACCACGAGTCGGCTGCTCCCCTTGGCCCTGTTGGGATTGCCCCCCGGCACCTTTTGCCACTCCCCCTGCGTCACCTCATACTTCCCCATGTAGAAGGGCTTGGTGATCTTCACACGGTGCACCGGACGTTCCTCAGGGCAGGCATACTCGGTCTCCCCTTCCGACCCCCCCATCATGAACTCGCCCGAAGGGATGAAGACCATTTCGATGCCGGTTCGGTTCTGAACGATCTCTTGGGCCCAACCCGTCTGCGAGTAAGGCTCCGGATTGGTACCGGCCTTCGCGCTGAAACCCTTCGGAACTCGGAGTTCGGACTTCGACACACTGGACTCGGGCGGCGATGGAACCATCTCGGCGACGCCACTCTTCGGGGCTTCCACCCCAGAACTCTCTGTCGGAACGGGCTCCCTCCGATCATCACCGGCATGCCCGATCACCAGCAGAACCACCACCAGAACGATCACACCGACCGCAAGCAGAGCCAGCAACAGGATTGTGGGACTTCGCATACGCTTCACTCCTGTGTTAACACTTGTCGAGTTCCGAGATCAGCCCGGTCAAGACGTCTGAACACTTCGACAGTATTGATCCATATTCGCGGCACATATGCAAACAGAAACAGGTTGCCTTCCGGTACGGATGGAAACTCGGCCTTGACATGACCGATTCCGAGAACCAACACAATGCCGAAGTCTCCAAACCCGTCTCCGCACCTCATGGCTTCGCCGCCACCACCGTCAACACAATCTCGTTGCTCACCACGCTGCCTGTCCATGACCCCTCGGCGAACTTCTTGAAGTGCTCCAGCACCGCAGCGTTCTCGTACCTCACCTTGACCCGGTACTCCCCGGGCTTCGTCAGCAGGTAGTCTTTCGTGCCCCACTGCCCGGGAAACTTCGGCTGCCACCGATAGACGTAATCCTTCCCCGGCTCGATCACCGGATAGTCCTCCGCCTGGGGGGCCATCAGGAGTCGTTCGAGCTTGAGCATATCGACCACCACGCTCTCCCCATCAGGCCCCGTCACCTCCAGCGTCGTCCGACTGAAAATCAGGTCATACGTGTCCAGCTTGATCGGCTCCTTGCCCACGTTGCTGAACGTCAGCGTCAGCGCCGCCGGCTCCACCTCTTTCCCGGGCTTCATCGGCAGTTCAGCCTTGTCCACGCTCACCGTCAGCTTCAGCTCTTTTGCCTCGTACAGCAGATAGGTCTTAAGGGTCGGCTCCGTCTTCTCGTCCATCGGTTGCCAGCTCACCAGGACATACAGGCTTCCGCCCTTACGCGACGCGATCACCACGCGACAGCCGCGCAGACACTCTATCACCTTCGCATGGAGCATTTCCTTGGTCCACTCCGGAAACGCCTCCGCCGCGGCTTCTCGGGCTCGCGGTTCGCTCACCTCTTTGTTCACGACGAAGGGATGAAACCCCTCTCCGGCGAACCCCGCAATTGCCAGCGAAGCACAGCCCCGATAGCGGTACGTCTCGTCTGCAGTCTGCAGGACCTCACACACCCGTGGCACAGCCTCTCTCATTTTCCATTGACTTGCCAGCGACATTCCCACGATGAGGACGTTTCCCTGCCCCTCCTTCACGCTGCGCATCACCAGCTTCTCCGCCTCCTCCGTCCTCTTGCCCGTCGCCGCGATCGCCTGCATCAGTTGAGGCAGCGGGTGATCCCACAGTCCTTCCACTTCCCACCGCTTCGCCGCCTCCAACAGAATCTCCGGCGCCTTCGGGTCCTCCGAGGGCCTCCGGCTCAGCAGCCATGCTGCCGTTTCCACCTGGGTTGCAAGCTTCCCTTCCGCCACGATCTTCAGGCAGATCGGAATCGTCTTCGCCTCGTCGATCCGGAAGAGCGCCTGCAGCGATGCACGGATCAGCCCGTCTCCGCCTTCGCCGGGTTTCACCGGTTTCGTCGCCTGCGCTTCCAGCGCTGACCACGCCTCTCTCGCGTACAGTCCCCCCAGGTGCCGCGCCGCCTCATCGCGCACCGGTCCCTCTTTTCCCTCGTCCTGCATCGTTCGGATCAGGGTCTCCCGGTACTCCTTCGTCATCACCCGCCGGATCAGCCCCACCAGAGCCTTCTCCGTCTTCGGCTGCGGTTCAGGACAGTTCAGCCAGACTGCGTCCGGCACCGTCCCATCCGCTTCGATCCGGATCACGCTGCCCAGGTGTCCATCCCCCGTCCGGTTCTTCTCGAACACGAAGAGCACGAACCGAACCCCGTCCTTCAGTCGCCAGAACTCCTTGTCTTCTCCCAACGTGCCCCCCGGACCTGCGTTCACCTTCAGCGTTTCCTCCTTGAAGTCCGCCGGTCGCTTCAACCACTCCTCCACCTTGATCTCGGCTCCGCCCTCCATCCCGTCCTCGTACTGGATCGGCGAACCCACCACGATCGCCACCGCGTCCCCGCAGTACGCATGCACCTCCCCCATCG
>CAZVTD010000272.1:0-3458 GCA_964629945.1 uncultured Planctomycetota bacterium
GTGGTGAGCTGGTTGATGACGGCGAAGTTGTCCTTGTTGGAGGAGACGTCGATGCGGGTGACGGCGTTTCCCAGTTTCGGATCGACATAGAAGACGGTGGTGTAGCCCTTGGTTTTGATCTCCATGGGGGTTCGGGGCTCGGTGATGCCCTTGGGGGGATCGATGCGGTGGGCTGTGGCTTTGCCGTCGGGTCCGCCCAGGAAGATCTTGGCAAGCTCGGCGAGGAGCTTCTCGGAGTCCGCGAGCGGGCGCTCGGCGTAGGTCTTCTTTTCGGGATCGAGACGATAAACGTACCCGGTGTCGAAACGGAAGATGATGATCTGGTAGCGTGTTTTCTTGTCGACCTGGATGGTGAGGTCGGCGCGGATCTTCGCTTTGCCGGGACGGAGATCGAAGGCGACGGGGCCCTGGATGCTGGAGATGCCTTTCTCGGAGAAGATCTGGACGGTCATGTTCCCGGAGAGGTATTCAGGCCCGCCATTCTGGTTGAGGACGAGCATGAGGAGCCAGACGCTGCCGATGAGGGTTTCCATGGTTCGGTCCTCGATGAGTGTAAGGTGACACTTCAAAGGTACAGGGAAAAGAAGGAAGGGTCAAGGGGATAGTAACGAACACCGGACACCGGGAACAGCTCAAGGAGCAATAAGCCATGAGCCACGATCAACGAACGTCAACCGGGGCATCCGGGACGGCGGGTCGAGGGGGAAATGAGGATCAGTTGGCGGAGGAGGCGACGAGGTCTTCGAGGACGTTGAGGAGTGCGTCGGTGGCTTCGGGGTCGAACTGAGAGCCTCGGCAGCGTTTGAGTTCGTTCATGGCTTCGCGGGGCGACTTGGCGCGGCGGTAGGGACGCGCGGAGGTCATGGCGTCGTAGGCGTCGACGACGGTCATGATGCGCGTGAGTCGGGGGATGTCCTTTCCGGCGATGCGGTCGGGGTATCCGGTGCCATCCCAACGCTCGTGGTGGTGGCGGATGATGCGACCGACTTCGCCGAGGAAGTCGAGGGGCTCGATGATGTGTTCACCGATGACGGGATGCTTCTGGATGGAGCGCCATTCGTTGTCGTCGAGGGATTCGGCCTTGTGGAGGATGGCTTCGGGGACACCGATCTTGCCGACGTCGTGGAGCTGGGAGGCGTAGCGGAGGCGTTCGACCTGTGCGGGAGAAAGGTGCATGCGTTCAGCGACGGCGAGGGCATATCGCGTGACGCGCTCGGAATGGCCCGAGGTGTAGCGGTCCTTGGCTTCGAGGGTGGTGGCGAGGGCCTGTACGGTGCGCAGGGCGTTCTCCTGGAGGACGCCATAGAGCTTGGCGTTTTCGAGTGCGATGGAGACCTGACCGGCGATGGTGGTGAGGAGATTGAGGTCCTCCTGGGAGAGGGGTTCGCCGGAGCGCTTGTCGTTGACGTCCATGACGCCGAGGAGGTGGTCCTTGACGAGGAGCGGGACGCAGATGCAGGAGCCGGTGCGGTATTTGCAGTGTCCGTGCGGATGGAGACGTCCAGGGTCGGCGAGGTCGTCGACGAGTACGGGGATACGGTTCTGCGCGACCCAGCCTTCGATTCCGGTGTCGATGGGGAGGGTCTGACCGATGAGGGGTTTGGCGGCAGAGCCGATGGCGGCGGCGACTTTGAGTGCTCGCGGCGGCGTGCCCGCGGTGGCAGAGGGATCGACGAGCATGATGGAACAGTTGCGGATGCCGATTTTGGAGGAGACGAGTTCGAGATAGACGTGGAGGAGTTTTTCGAGGTCGAGGACGGAATTGACGACGCGGGAGACGTCGTTGAGCATGGAGAGTTCGCGGACGCGACGCTCGAGGACGGAGTTGGTTCGGGTGAGGGAGGCCTGGACGAGAGTGACCTTTTCGGAGAGTTCGTTTCGTGCCTTGACGAGACCGAGATTGGCCTGCTTGAGCTGGCTGAGGAGCTGTCGGTCCTCACGTCGGGAGTTTCGGAGGTCAAGTGCGCGGCGGACGACGCGGCGCAACTCGGCGACTTCGAAGGGCTTGGTGAGACAGTCCGTGATTCCGAGACGGAGGGCCTCGATGACGGAGTCGGTTCCTGCAAAGCCGGTGACGAGGATGATGGGAAGGTCGGGGTCGAGGAGATGGGCCTGTCGGGCGAGGGCGATGCCGTCGAGGACGGGCATCTTGAGGTCGGTCAGGAGGAGGTCGCAGCGTCCGGACTTGAGAGCACGGAGTGCGTCGAGGGCATAGGAGAAATGGATGGTGTGGTAGCCTTCGTCGGTGAGAATCTCATGGAGCATGGAGCCGATTTTGGGCTCGTCATCGACGACGAAGATCCGGTCGGGCTTGAGCAAGGCACGTCTCCCTGGCGGCGTAAGTTATTTCATGTCAATCGGTTGGGAAATTTATTGGCAGAAGAAATCCTGTGAAAAGGGACTCTGCGCCAATGAGATTTCCACGCCAAGAGTATCGTCAATCGGCGGCGGGGAACTTGACGACAAAGGAGAGACCTTCGCGGAGATGGCAGTCGGCTCGGAAAGAGCCCTGGTAGGAATCGATGATCTGCTTTGCACGTGCGAGCGAGAGGTCCTGTCCGATGGTGTCGCCCTCGTTGAGGTCGAGGTTCTGAAGTGCGCGGTGGAGCGGGGTGAGATCGACCTGGCTTCCGGGTTCGTAGACGTGGAGTTCGGCGACGGAACCGGTTCGGAGGGTCCGGAAGACGAGACTTCCGGAGGAGCCGATGCTGAGGTAGCGGGAATTGAGGAAGTCGGAGACGGCACGGGCGACGAGGTCGGTGTCGACGTTGACCTTGAGGGGTTCGTCGGTGAGGACGGTTTTGACCTGGATGGAGGCGTTGCCGTTGGTGGCGAGGAAGTTGTCGATGACGCGGGAAACAAGGGCGTTGAAATCGACGACGGCGCGGTCGGCGACGTGGGGCTCGGTGACGGCGGTCAACTCGTGCACGATGTCGGCGATGCGGTCGGCTTCTTCCTTCATGGAGACGAGGGTGCGATGTAAATCGTGATTTCCATTGGCTTTACGGAGGAGGAGTTGGATCCAGCCGGAGAGGGTGGTGAGGGGGTTGTTGATCTCGTGGGCGATGGAGGCGCCAAGCTTTCGGAGACTGACGAGGTGTTCCGGCGAGGGCTGGATGGCGGGAGATGCGTCGGGGGTGAGGTTCTCTTCGGTGGCGAACTGTGTGCGCTCGGCCAACTCCTGCGGCTTGAGCGCAGGGGTTTCACGATGAGCGGCCGACTTTGGGGTGGGGGCCTTGGTTGGGGCGGGAGCTGGAGCGGGTGCAGGGCTATTTTGTGCCGGTGCTGGCCTACGGTTCGTATGTGGACAGCGTGGGCAACAAGCTGACCGAGCCGGTGCCTTTGAAAGTCTCGCAAGCCGACCCGAAGCGGACGATGTCCACGGATTTGCTGCACACGCTGGATAACATACCGCACAACACGACCGGGGGGAATCCGGGGGTCACCGCCCTGATCAC
>CAZVTD010000273.1:0-3448 GCA_964629945.1 uncultured Planctomycetota bacterium
GATTTCGAGGGGCGGGGCGGCTCGGGTTGTTTTGTCAGGTGCCGTGAAGATGGCGTGGCCCAGGCAGCCATGGATACGAACCTGGTGGAGGTGATGATGAAGCGTGCGATGAGATGGTGCTATGTGCTTCTGGCTGCGCTGATTCTGTCGAGCTGCCAGAGGCCGACCGAACCGGCGGCAGCCGAGGTCGTGCTGGTGGAGCCTGCGGCGGGTGCGGAGGTGTCGCAGCTCAACGCGGTGCAGAAGGCGTATCTTGCACTCCCCCGCAAGGAACGGGTCGAGTTTTTCGCCGACGCCGAGAAGCGCGAGCAACTGGCCGAGCAGGCGGGGTATTATCCCCAGCCCATCCGTTTCTCGTGGGAGTGGGCCGGCCACGACGGAGCGGAGTACACGCTGCATGTTTCGTACCATGAGGATTTCTCCAGGGAACACGCCGTCACGACGAACGAATGCAATGCGTCGGTAGACAACCTGCGCATTCACACGCTGTATTACTGGAAGGTGACCGCGAAGGATGCCGACGGTCGGGTGGAGACGTCGCCGACGCGGACGTTTGTCACCGCGGACGAGACGCCTCGGCTGATGAGGATCGACAGAATCGGCAACGTGCGGGATCTGGGCGGTCGCAAGGCGATGGACGGGAAACGGGTCAGGCAGGACCTCGTTTTCCGCAGCGCCAGGCTGAATGAGAACGCCCGGCCCATTTATGAGGATGAGGAGACGGTCCTGGACCGTGACAACGGGAGGCTCCGCAAGGTCAAGGAACACCTGGAGGCCCGGGTCGCCGCGTGCAAGGAGCAGTTGAAGGAGCCGGTGGAGATCGAGTATGTGCCGTTCTCGCTGGGTTCTTCCTGGTCGGTGTTCCGGCCGGAGCGGAGAATACTCGACCGAGCGGACCTGATCGTCATCGAGGGGCTTGCCGATGTGCCGGAAAAACTTTTCGGTGCGAAACGGGAAGAGGCCGTGATGGACGGAAGCGGCCGATTCGCGTTCGATAAGCCGGCGGTCAACGCCGTGTCGATTTTCATGCAGGAGTTCACGTCGCCCGCCGAGGGCGTGATGCAGATCGGCTGTGGTGGCGACTGGTTCTGGGATTTCCGGATCAACGGCGTGGGGGTTTACAACAAACCGGGCGGGAACGAGATCAATCCGGTGACGGCGAGCAACTATGTTTTCAACGTTCCGGTGAAGAAGGGCAAGAACTTCGCGGTGGTGGTCCTGCGCAGCGGGTCGGCGGGTTGGGTCTGGTGCTGCGCGGAGGTTCCCCGCGTTCCCATCAAGACCGTGCTGGAAGGCCAGATCAAGAATGACGAGCAGAGCCTCGAAGGGTTGACGAAGGTGGTCAAAGGCATGAAGCCTGGGGCGAGCCGGCTGAACGACGAGACGAAGAAGTACATGGTTGAAATCCTCGGGATCAAGACGGACCTGGACCTGCGCGGTGACGACGAATGCTACGGGATGACGGGCTCTCCGCTGGGTCCGACGGTGCACTGGGCGCATTATTCCGCGTCGTCCTACGGCGGCATGCAGCGCAGCAGCGGGAAGGCGGCGTTCCTGAAGGCATTCAGGATCTTCTGCGACGAGAAGAATTATCCGATCGTGTTCCATTGCAGCGCGGGACAGGACCGCGCCGGCTCACTGGCGTTCATCCTGAACGGACTGCTGGGCGTTGACGAAGAGGAGCTTTATAAGGACTGGGAAGCGACCGGTTTCTGGAACAGAGGTGCGGGGTTCAACCACCACGATTACTTCGATAAGCTGATCGAGGGGTTCGAGGCGAATTTTCCGCAGCCGACGTGGCGGGAGAAGATCGAAGCGTACGTGAAGTCGCTCGGCGTCACGCAGGCGGAGATCGACAAGTTCCGCGCCATCATGCTTGAAGAGGACAAATAGTTCGGGGGTTCCGGAATGAGGATACGGCGGGCGGTTCGTGAGGCTGGTGGTGCGGCGCCGATTGAGCGGGCGGAGAGGGTGAAGTCGAGAGGAGAGGGCGTTATGGCGGCGAAGAAGAATGCAGGAGAGGAGTCGGGGCGGGTCAAGAAGGCGCCGAAGAAGGTGCTCGACCAGTTCCAGGAGAAGTTTTCGCCCAGGCAGATCAGCAGCGGCTTCTACCAGATCGATCTGTCCTCGTGGCGGGATTTCACGGAGGTCATTCACAGCCGAGGGCTGCATCGGAACACGCTGCTGTATCGCGGCCACACGCGTGCGGATTGGCCGCTGACGCCTTCGCTGTTCCGGGACACGGCCAGCGTCAAGGACGCGGCGAACCGTGAGAGGCTTCAACTGCGTCAGTTCAGGATGGCGGCTCGGGGGCGGTGTCGTCTGGAGGTGTCGGCGTCGGATGAGCAATGGTGGGCGCTGGGCCAGCACATGGGATTGAGGACGCCTTTGCTGGACTGGTCGGCGTCGCCCTTCGTGGCGCTGTTCTTCGCCTTTTCGGAACAGAGGGAGGAGAACGACAACACGCCCCGGGCGGTGCTGGTGCTGGACCGTCGGCTGGTGAGGAACCGGTGCAAGGAGATCGAGAAGGAAGAGGGCGGGGTGGAACGGATTGTGCAGTTCGTGGAGCCGTTCTCGCATGAGAATACGCGAATCGTGGGGCAGGCGGGGCTGTTCACGATGACGCCTCCGGGGCTTTCGCTGGAGGCGTGGGTGGATAAGGAGTTCCGGAAGAACGCGGACAAGATGGTGCTGATCAAGATTCTGGTGCCCAGCGATCGCAAGGACCGTGAGGATTGTCTGCGCAGTCTCAACCGCATGAATATCAATTACCTGTCGCTGTTTCCCGACCTTGACGGCTCGGCGCGGCACTGCAACCTTGCGCGCGAGATGAATGCTTATTAGGGGCTGGGGGGATTCGGGAGGCGCTGAGAACGCAAGCAGGAGAAAGGCATGATTAAAGGGTTGAGGATCGGGCGGGTGCTGGCGGTGGGCGGGGTGAGTGCGGCGGTGGTGGGAGGCGTGGCGTGGCACAAGGGGTATCTGACGCCCTTGGGGCTGCATCGGCCGGCGAATTCGATTGTGGTGTTGACGCCCTACCGGTACGGGGGGACGTGGGTGTTCGACGACGCTTCGGTGGGATTGTATCGGGAGCCGTTCGTGAGCGGGATCCCGGAGATGATGGATGAGATGGTGAAAGACATCCCGGACGCGGAGCAGGGGTTCCGGCTGCTGTTCTCGACGCGGCCTTTTCCGGGATATACGCATAAACTGGTGTGGCGGCGCGGAGATGAGTCGGGGAACTGGTATTACTCGGAACAGCATCAGAAGGAAGGCTGGTTGTGTCCGGCCTTGTTTCAGTATTACCAGGCGGCGCCGAAGGAACTGTACGTGAAGGCGGAGAAGAAGTGAGGGGGAGGGGCAAATCGGGCGAGGTGCTGCCGGGTTAATCGTGAGGTGGAGACGCGATGATCGAGGGGGCGAAGAAGTAAAAGCAGGGCGATGTGTG
>CAZVTD010000274.1:0-3381 GCA_964629945.1 uncultured Planctomycetota bacterium
CCACCCCGCGCCCCATGTTCGCCCCCGGGTGCATCACCAGCCGGTCCACCCCCAGCCTTTCGCAGCGCGTCAGTTCCGCCGTCAGGGCGTCCACCGATCGCCTCGCCGTCTCCCCGTCGGCCGAACACAGGTTCACCAGGTAGCTGCCGTGCGACACCACCCTTCGGATCCCCGTCTCGGCCCACGTCTGACGGAATCGGCCCACCTCCCGCTCGTCGGGCTCCCGCGTGTGCCAGGCCATGTTGCTCGACGTGAAGATCTGCACCACGCCGCAGTCGTTGTCCACCCCGCGCACCAGCGCCCGGGCCAGTCCACCCGCAATCGATATGTGTGCGCCCAGCAGGTCCCGCATCGCCTGGCGACCCTCCGTACAGACCCTCTCCACGTTCATTTCCGGAAATTAACTTAACCCCCGAGTTCCCCGAGGTCAAGTGTCGCCGACCTACCGCAGCTTCCACCCCTTCGCATCCACCAGGCGTCCCAGCAGACGATACACCAGCTTCGCCGCCAGGAAGTCGCAGGCGTGCATCCCCTCCGTGGGCATGAGTTCCACCACGTCGAACCCCACCACGTCCTTCTCCTCGATCACCCGCTCCAGCAGGTCCAGCACCTCGTACCACCCCAGCCCCCCAGGCTCGGGCGTCCCGGTGGCCGACATGATCGCCGGGTCGAACACGTCCAGGTCGATCGTCACGTAGACTTCGTCGGTAAGCGTCGAGACGATCTCGTCCCGACGCGCCGCCATGTCCCGCAGCTCGTGCGCGTAGAACGTCGTCACCGTCGCCGCCTCATCCAGGAACGCCGACTCCTCCACCGAGAGGCTGCGGATGCCCACCTGTGTGATCGGCCCGAACGGCACGCACCGGCGCATCACGCAGCCGTGTCCGTACCGCGTCCCCTCGTAGCTGTCCCGGAGATCCGCGTGCGCGTCCAGGTGAAGGATGGAAAACCCCGTGCGTGCCTGCGCGTGCGCCTGCACCGGCCCCAGACTGATCGAGTGCTCCCCACCCAGCGTCACCACGAACTTCCCGTCGGCCCGGTGTTCGCTGATCTGTGCGACCAGGGCCGACGTCATCGCTTCCGGACTCGCCGCCGACGGGATCTCCTCGTGCGTATGGATGCCGATCCGATAGGGCTCGAACCCGAGCACCTCGTCGAACAGTTCCATGTTCCGCGACGCGTCGATCAGCGCCGACGGCCCCCGGCATGTTCCCTTCTTGTAAGTCGTCGTCCCCTCGTAGGGCACCGGCAAAATCACCACCGCCGAGCTGTCATATGAGCTGAACGACTGCTCCAGACCACCAAAGTTGAAGGGAAGCTCGTTCCCGCTCATGCATGGTCTCCGCTCACCCTGGATATGCGACCGCTTGCCTCGTCAGATCACCAGACACGCCGCCGCCACCACCGTCGTCCACTGTCCCGCACGACCCCCGATGGCCGACTGCGTGATCTCCTGCGTCCGGACGATCTTCCCCGAAATCTTCCACAACTCCCGCTTCTCGTCCCACGCCGCGTCCGGGTTGAAATCCACTCCCAGGATCGTCCCCAGCATTTCCGCCGCCAGGTCTTCCGCATACTCCCCGGCTTCCTTGTCCGTCTGACCGAAGCTGTGGTGCTCCGAAAGATACCCGTACGCGTTCTTGTCCGACGGAATCGCCAACCCCACACTGGCCGCCAGCAGACGACGGTTCTCGTCCGTCTGGTTCCGACTCATCACGGTGTACAGCACCTGCCCCGCATTCAGCCTCTCCAGACCCCGCTTCCGGCTGATCAAGCGACACCCTGGAGGAAAAATCGATGACACACTCACAAGGTTGAACTGCGCGATCTTCGCATCACGCAGGGCTTCCTCGAAACTCGCCAGCTTTTCCCGGTGACGTCCGACACCGCGCGTCAGGAACACAGCCTTCGGCAGCAGGTCCAATTCCACTCTCCCTTCTCGTGCGTTCGCACATTAAACACTCATGGGGGCCGCGTTTCACGTCGACGCGGACCACGCGTCCACGATTCACTTGTTCGGCCCCCACCCCCCGGATTACACGGTCACTCAGCTTCCACTTACTTCTGCGCCTTCGCCTGCGCTTCAAGTTGCCTCAGATACGCGATGTTCTCCGTCAGTTTCTTCTTGCTCGAACCCGCCGAGAAGTCTTCCAGACTGATCCAGCCGTCGTACCCCTGCTGAACCAGAACCGTCATGAACTGGGCCACGCTCAGCTGACCCGCCTTCAGAGATGCCGCCTTCGACACCCACTTCGTCGAACCGTCCTCGTTCTTCCCGGCCTTCGCCCACAGCTGGTTCTTCATGTGCACGTACGTCAGATACTTCCCCAGCATCTCGATCCCCGCACGGAAGTGCTCATACCCTTCCCGGACCTGGTTCCCCACGTCGTAGATCACACCCACACGCTTCGGATCGAAAGGCGTCAGGAACCGCAGCGCCGCACTCGCACTCGCCGTCAGCGTGTTCGGGTGCATCTCCACGCTCGAACGGACCCCGAACTTCTCCGCCGTCTTCTCGATCTTCGCATACTCCTTCTGCGCGTCCTTCCACATCTTGTTGTAGCTCTTGGTCCCGTCATAATACGGCGTGCTGATGCGGATGCTCTTCGTCCCCATCGCACGGGCCGCTTCCATCAGGTAAGGCGCACGCTTCGAATCGCAGCTGCAATACGTTCCCAGCCCCATGATCGTGATCCCGGCGTCCCGACAGATCTGCTTCACCCAGGCCGCCTTCGCCAGAGCCTCGGTTTCCGCAATCGTCGAGCGGTTCCCACGCCAGAAACTCGGCTTCTCCTGGTCCTGCTGGTCCACCACTCGCCACTCCACACCGTCGTACCCCCACGACTTCAGCAGTCCGGGCACCTTCTCCGTCGTATACTCGGGCATACACACCGTAAATACCGAATACTTCATCTCACCATGCTCCTTTTTCCGGCCCTCAGGGCCAAATCGTGACCATGAACCCAAAACGACGCTATTAGAACATTCCACCCCCCCCTGTCAACGGTTATTCACCCTACATTTCAGAAAGCTTGACAGCAGAACCTGCCGACCTTATCCTGTTCCCTGCTGTCGTCTCCGGTTTCTACCCAGGACGCCCACTCGAACTCGGACGGGGGAACCCCATGTCAACCCAATTCATCTGTCAGGCCTGCGGTAACCTCATCTCCGCCCAGGACGCCGAACCCGGCGCCTTCCTCCAGTGTCCCTACTGCGATGCCACCGTCGCTGTGCCCTCTCCCGGCCAAACCGGTCTCCTCGAGTTCACCTGTCTGGCCTGCGGCTCCTCCTTCCGCGTCCCCGCCGATCTTGCCGGTAAGCGGACCACCTGTCCCGACTGCAAGGCCGCACTCACCGTCCCCTCACCAACTCCCCCGAAGG
>CAZVTD010000275.1:0-3379 GCA_964629945.1 uncultured Planctomycetota bacterium
CCGCCACCACGTAGTTCACCCAACCCCCCAGGTCCCCCCTAACGCGTCCGGCCAGCGTCGTCACCACACCCACCACCGCGATGCTCACAAGGATTCCCAGCGAAAAGCACAGCGACACGACGAACGCCCGTCGCGTCGAGCCTCGTCCCTGTCCGTCCACGTACGCCACGATCAGCGGGATGCTCGTCAGGTGACACGGACTCAGGATGATGCTGAATATGCCCCAGACGAATGCGGCGCCAAGGGCGATCAGGGGTGTGCCCTCGACCGCATGCGTCAGGGTGGTGAAGAGCTGCTCCATGTCTATTTTACTCCCATCTCCGCCAGCTTCTTTTCGATCTTGTCCTTGGCAAAGAACCCGGTATGGCGGAACACTTCCCTGCCGTCCTTGTCGAAGAAGATCTGCACGGGGATCGAATCGATGCCATACCGGACAGCGAGAATCTGTTCCTCGCCGACGTGTACAAACAGCACGTTCGCCTTGCCATCATAGGTCTTCTTCAATTCCGCCAGGATGGGCGTCATCATGTCGCAGGGCCCGCACCCGCTCCGACCGAAATCGACCACGGACGGCTTGCCGCTCTGAATGGCCTTGCCCACCGGATTGTCCATGGACGGACCCGCCTGGGCCTTCACCCAGGAAGCCGATACCTCGATGACCATCCGTTGTCCCAGCGTCCTGACGTGCCGGCTCACGGCCTCCCTCTGCTTCTGCTGAAGCAGATACTCACCCAGTTGCGGCTTGACCTGTGCCAGGGTCGCACCCCCGAACATCTCGGGGTTGTCCCGATAGAAAGCCGAAACCTCCTCATCGGAAACCTTCAACTCCTTGATCTCTTTGCCGAAGTAGTCCCGCATGATCTCCGACTCACCAAGCTTGGAGACGTCCTGACCCGCCTTGGTCGCCTGCGATTTCGCGTCCGAAAGCAGCAGGTCCTTGGCTGCGATGCGTTCCAGCATGAAGAACGATTGCTTGGTAAGCTCTTTCTGAAGGGCTTCGGGAACCTTTGAGATCTCTTCCGTCACCGTCTTGGCATTCACGGTGAAATCTCCGGCCCTCAGAAGGACCCCTTCGGGCAGGTCCGTCAATCGCGCGTACGTCAGAATATTCGAGGCCAGCCCGGGGTACACCTTGTCCATCACAGACGGCTCTCCGGCTTGCGGAGACGGAGCGGCGGAGGGCTCTGCAGCCTGACAACAGAGGGGCCACCCGAAACGCACAGCAATCACGACCAGACGGTTACGTTTCATCACGCTTCTCTCCTGTTCTTTGTGGTTCCCAAGGGAGTCGACATTTTACAGGGCGGGGGCTACTTTGGCGCGCACTCCCCGATCTTGCATGCTTTCTGGATCTGCTGGGGCGAGAGCTTCATTTTGTCCGCCAGAGCCTGATGGATGCTGATGAGTCGCCCCGTCTCATACGGGTTCTGCTCCACCCACGTCTTCAGGTTGTCCGCGCTTGTGAAGAACCCCTGGTGAAAGCATCCCGCCGAACCCCAGGACCCGTCCGCTTTCTGTCGTTGTCCGAACCAGGCCACCGCCGTCGCGGGCTCCAGTGACGCCACGCTCCCATCGAGCGTCTTGACGACGATGGACTCCCCGGTCAACCGGTCACGCTCGTGAACCTCGATGTCCTTCCCCGTCCGTGCCGCCACGCCCAATGCACAGTGCGAGCAGCATCCCCACGTCTGCACACCGTCGACGGTCACCTTCGCGGCGTCCTCCGGATAGCAGGCACGGTCGCAGAAGCCGCACCGGTGCGAAAGTTCCTTCTCCTGGAGCACACCGAATCCGATGATGTCACCACCCGACGCCTGCTGCTCTTTCTCGGCGGCGGTCCTGTCCGCGAACACCTTCACCCGGGGACGACCGCTCTTCCCGTCCAGACCGTAGAGGTAAATCCCCTCCAGGGCGGGAATCATCTCCCCCTTGTCGTAGTCCGTCACCGAGACCTTCTTCTCGAAGCCCGTCTTGTCCTCGGTCAGACAGGAATACAGGATGAAGTAGCAGTGCACGGAGCACAGCCGCACGTCACCCTTGGCCGTCTTCACCGTCACGAGGGTCCTGGGATGGATGTCTCCATCGCACAGGGTGCAGACATGCTCCCTGGGGCGCGTGTCCATCTTGGCAGGCTGCAGACGCTCGAACGCGGGCGGCACGCTCTTCGAAAGATCCACGCCTTTCGCCTTGAACCTCGCCAGGATGTCCTCCTTCGAGAGGAACCCCACGTGATGATCGATTCTCTCGCCGGACGCGTCGAAGAAAACTTGCGTCGGGATCTTGTCCACCCCATACGTCCCTCTCGCCTCCGGGTGGGCGAACACGTCGATGCTCTCCACCTCCAGCCTCCCGGCATACTCCTTCTTCAAATCCTCAAGAATCGACGCCATCATCTGGCAGGGCATGCAGGTCCCCGAACCCAGCTCCACCAGCCGCGGCAGACCGCTTGCGGGTTCCGACGGGACCTCCGAAGACGACCGCATCCCCTTGAGCACGAAGACGCCTCCGATGGCAGCACAAAGCACCACGATGATCACGATTCTTGTGCGAAAGGTCATGTCAGCATCCTTTTCAGCTGTTCCACGTCCGGAACCTTGCCCACCGACTTCACCTTCCCGTCCACCACCAGCGCCGGCGTCATCATCACCCCGAACTTCACCATCTCGTTGATGTCCGTCACCTTCTCAAGAGTATACTCCACGCCCAGCGCCTTGACGGCGTTCTCGACGTTCTCCATCAGTTTCTTGCACTTCGGACAGCCCGCACCCAGAACCTGGATCTTCTTCATGCCGTCTCCCTTCTCCGTTTACATCTTCGCCAGGACCTCTTTAGCCCTGGACACCACCGTGTTGACCTGCTCAGGCGTGCAGCGCACACCCTTCACCTTCTCGATCCCCAGGTCCGTGACTTTGATCTGCGTGGTGTTCTCGATCCCGCACTGGTCGAAAATCTTCTTCGCACAGTTCATCGGACACCCGTCGATCACCAGGTTCACGTCGGCGTCCTTCGCCGTCTGGATCATCCCTTCGATCCCCGCGCCCAACCCCGCCAGACAGAACATCGTTCCCTTGCCGGCGAACATCAGCTCCCGCGCCGCACGGTCCGAAATCTCCGCCACGTTCGCCCCGCCCGAGCACGCATACAGCAGCACCGTCCGCTTGCACTTGCCGCCGCAATCGCACTGTGACATCGCTTCTCCTTTCACACGATTCGAAACCCGTTCAGAAAAATGTCCCGTAGATCAGCCCGCTCACCGTCGCCAACAACACCACCAGCAGCACGAACGTCAGCGCCCTTTTCACACCGATCACCGAACTGATCACCAGCATGCTCGGCAGCGACACCGCCGGACCCGCCAGCAGCAGCGCCAGCGCCGGAC
>CAZVTD010000276.1:0-3379 GCA_964629945.1 uncultured Planctomycetota bacterium
GTGTGGGCCACAGTGTGAACGAGGTCGGGGTGCGGGCTTTCCGGGAAGGGATCCTGACGGAAGCGTCGATCATGGTGCCGTGTCCGTGGTTCGAGGAGTCGATTGCGCTGTCGAAGAAGCACGGGATTCCGGTGGGGATCCACTTCACGGCAACGTGCGAATGGGAATATTACCGTTGGCGTCCGCTGACGAGGGGTCGGTCGCTGGTGTATGAGGACGGAACGCAGCCCCGGAGCGTGGAGGAAGTGCGTAAGACGGCAGACCGGGACGAGCTGGAAGCGGAGTACGTGGCGCAGGTGGAACTGGTTCGGGCGCGGGGCGTGGAGCCCTGCTTCGTGGATCATCACATGGCGAGCGTCGATCCGGAAGTGATGATGCGCGTGATCCGTCGGGTGGGGATCCGGTCGCGTCAGGACTTCGGCGTCGGGAACGAGGACTGCTCGTTCCCGTTCGCGGTGAATACGTCGCTGACCAACGAGGGACGACAGCCCGGAGTGGACAAGGCGAAATGGCTGCGGAAGTTTCTGGAGGGGATGGGTGAGGGGGTGCACTTCCTGTGCTGTCACGTGGCGGAACGAAGCAGCGAGATGCGCAGCGTGTCGTCGGAAGGCTCGCCCTGGGCGGAGCCTTACCGGGCGACGGACCTGGATACTCTGACGAAGCCCGAAGTGCGGGAACTGTGCAAAGCGAAGGGGATCGAACTGATCTCTCTGGCGGAGCATCGGGGGTGAGGTCGGTGGCGGCGCCGGTGGTGCAGTCGGGGGATATTTCGGTGTGACGTTGTGCGTGAAGGGCCCGTCGAAGCGGACGGGCCCTTTGCCTTGTGCGGCCAGTGACACATTTACATATTAACTGTGGGTAGGCTCTAAGGCATGTATGGGTCGGGGGAAAGGTCAAGAATTGACTTTAGCGGTGCTGCTGGGGGTTTTGGGGCTAAGTAAAAAAACGACTGAAATATTCACGTCAGGTTCAACACATGCCGATAAGCTAGAAGTATGAGGCGAGGTGTATGTGTATGGCCTTGCCGGGCAGGTTGAGGGCCTGCAAGACGAAGGCACGATCGGAGATTCCGAGTGATCGGGATGGCTCCGATTGTGCTTTTTTTGTATTCCGGTCTCATTCGGATGGGAGGGGGCAAGGGAAGGGGTTTTTCGCATGCCCATGAGAAGAACTCTTCTGGTGGCCGGCGTCCTGCTTTTCGTCGCATCGCTTACATCACTATTTGCCGAAGATGGGTCCGACAGGCCGGTGGTCCGTGTGATCGGTCTTCCTCTGGCGGACCACTATCCGGCGATGGTGGCGCTGGAGCGTTACGGGGCGAAGATGCAGGGGGTGGATTACCGTCTGGAACTGCTTGCGGGTCCGGAACTGTTGAGGGCGCGTTTCCGGGATGAGGACGTGGATATCGCGCTGGTTCCGTGTCCGATCGCACTGGACATGTTTTCGGAGCAGGGGGATTTTCGATGGGTGGGTCTGGTTCACCGTGACGGGAACGCGCTGGCGATCAACGACCTGATGAACGCGTATGTGAATCTTCCCGTGGACCGTCGAGAACGGGTGCCTGATGAGAAGGTTGCTCAGGCGTATTCGAAGATCAAGAAGGAGATGGGACGGCCAAGCGAGTGTGGTGTTCCGTCACGACTGTCGACGCACACGGTGATTCTTTACAAGTATTTGAAGGATCACGGGAAGACGCTGGGTCTGACGGCGGGTTCGGATGGAGATGTTGTTGTGACGGTGGTTGCTCCGCCGAAGGCACCTGCGTATCTGAAGGCGCAGAACAGTCGAGCGGCTCCGGCATCGTTCGAGCAATCGCTGCCCTGGGCGGAGATGGCGGAGGCGGGGGGATTCGGTCACGTGGCGTGGTATTCGAAAGACGTGATGCCATGGCCTGGGGGACACGTGGAGTGCATCATGATTGCGAAAGACCGGTCGATCGCGAAGAAGGAGGCGGCGATCCGGGAGGTGGTGTATTCGATTCACAAGGCGGGGCGTGACCTGGAAGAAGCGAGGCGCGCGGGTGGGCGAGTCCTGGACGAGGTGGTGGGGATGATTCAGAAGCACGTGCCCGCGCACACGAGAGAGTCGATCGTCGAGAGCCTGCGTTCGGACCTGAACGTCATCAATTACTATAACCTGAACGTGGACCAGAACTCGAGGGACAGTCTGAAGCAGATCATGGATCTGGCGGTGGAAGGGGGCATTCTGAAGCGGGCGGTGGATATTCCGGCGCTGGCGGACGGCCGATTTTCGACGGAGATCACGAAGAAAGAGGTCGGGGAAGGTTCGCGTGTCGGGGAGACGACCGTGTCGGGAGAGACGCGGGTTGGCAAGGGTGCAAGTCCCGTGGAGGGGGGAGAAGAGCGGAAGGTGTCCGAAGGCGGCGTGATCGCGAAGGGGTGGATTGTGGCGGGCGTGGTCGTGGTGTGTGTTGCGGCGCTGGTTATGCTGATGGGGGTGTTCCGGGGGATCCTGAAGACGGCGCTGCATTCGGGGTTGACGCGGATGCTGCTGCTGTGGTTCCTGGTGCTGTCGCTGGCGCCGCTGACGATCGTGAGCCTGGTGAGCTATCTGAGTGCTCGGAAGACGCTGTGTGAAGAGGCGCAGAAATCCCTTCAGGCGGTGACGCAGATCAAGGCGAAGTACACGAATTTCTATTTTACGCGGATGCTGGTCGATCTTCAGCGGGAGTCGGAAAGCGTGCAGAACGTGAGGCTTCTGGGGAAGCTGCACGCGGCGTTCGTGGACAGTCACAAGACGCTGGAAGAGTTCGGGCACAGCTTCGAACGAGAACGGCTGATCAATGAAGAAGGCGGGGACCTGGCGACGTTCCTGGAAGCGCATGGGTATTACGACGTGATGCTCATCGACAGCAAGGGGAACGTGCTGTACTCGGTGGCCAACGAGGATGACCTGGGGACGAACATTCTGAGCGGGAAATATTCGAGGACCCATCTGGCGGCGGCCTGCGAGAAAGCGCTGGAGACGGGTCGTCCGGTGTTTTCGGATTACGAACGGTATACGCCTTCGGGGAACGCGGTTTCGGGGTTTCTGGTGTCGGTGATGGTGGATGAGGAGGGGAACAAGATCGGTGTGATCGTGCTGCAGATTCCGATCGAGAAGATCAACCGGATCATGCGAGAACGTGCGGGATTGGGGAAGACGGGCGAGAGCTATCTGATCGGGACGGACCTTCGGATGCGCTGCGATCGGGTCCTGGGGGAGGAATCGCTCATTCTGGGTAAGCCGATCGAGACGAAACAGACCCGGGCATGGCTGGGCACCCATGGAGACGTGTCGCATCCACTGGAGAATCAGCAGGAGGTTCTGTCGGGGTATGAGGGGTATCGTGGTGTTCGGGTCATCGGTGCGCACAAGA
>CAZVTD010000277.1:0-3362 GCA_964629945.1 uncultured Planctomycetota bacterium
GCACAGCACCGCGATGGGACCTCCTGGCTCCTCTTTGCCGAGCGGCATTTCTTCCACGACCTCCAGTCCGCCGCCTCCTACACCCACGAGGACATCTGGACGGGCCCCGTCCCCTCCTTCCAGCCCGAACGTCTCCGACGCACCCTGGATCGTCTCCGTTCCCGTCGTCCCATCACCCTCTCCGTCGCCGGCGACTCCATCTCCGAGGGCTGCAACGCCTCCCTCCGTTACGACGTCCCGCCTCACCAGCCCCCCTTCCCGAAGCTCGTCGCCGATGCCCTCCAGAGCACCTTCCACGCCCCCGTCACCCTCAAAAACCGTGCCGTCGGCGGAACCAACTCCGCACACGGACTCGCCGACGCACCCAACCTGGCCGCCGATCATCCCGACCTCGTCATCATCGCCTTCGGCATGAACGACCCCAACGACGTCCCCCGCTACACCCGGAACATCTCCGGAATCATCGACACCCTCCACGCCCTCACTCCCCACACCGACGTCATCCTCGTCGCCTCCATGCTCGGAAACCCCGAATGGTCCGCCATGGACGTCTCCAAGTTCCTCCCCTTCCGCGACGCTCTCGACTCACTCACCGCACCGGGCGTCGCACTCGCCGACGTCACCTCCCTCTGGCTCCATCTCCTCGAAACCAAACACCTCCTCGACCTCACAGGCAATGGCGTCAACCATCCCAACGACTTCGGACATCGACTCTACGCCCACACCATTCTCTCACTCCTCATCCCCTGATCCCCCGCGTACAAAAAAAAGCAGAGACGGTTCTCTTCCGTCTCTGCCTCTGCTTCTCACACACGTCCTGCTGACCGCTGTGTTTCCCGGTTCCTCTGTGTCAGCCGTGCGGCTTCTTCTTTCCGTTAACCAGGTTTTGGCTGTTCTCTGTGCTCTCTTGTTTCTCTGTGCTGGCCGTGCGGTTCCTTCTGCTGTTGTTGCCGTACCCTGCTTTGGCTGTTCTCTGCGTTCTCCTGTTTTCCTCTTGTTCCTCTGTGTTGGCTGTGCGGTTTTTTCTTCACATCTCCCGCAGCATCATCTCCCCGACCTGTCCCGCGGGCGTCGTTCGATACCTCGGCTCCACCAGCTGCTTCAGTGTCCCGCGGGCCGCCCCTTCATCCGCCAGGTCATAATACTGGATATATCCCACCCGCAGGATCAGCAGACCCCGGCTCGCATCGTCCATCTCTCCCGGATATCCGATCAGCACCTTGTGCGCGTCGATCGACTGCGCATAGCGCCCGCACCGGTAAAGAATATCCGCACTCTCGAACGTCGCGATCGTCCGAACGTCCTTCGCCGCCGTCTCTTTCCCGCGCAGCCGTTCCATCTCCGCCAGCGCCTTCTCATATTCCCCGCGGTTCTTCTCGCACCACGCCGCACGGAACCGAACCATGTCCTCCTCGTCGCCCGTCACCTGGCCGGCCAGTCCCGCCAGGGCTTCCGAAGCCCCCGCGTAGTTCCCGCACGCCAATTCCAGGTCCGCCAGCTCGCGCCAGCCCTTCACGTCCTCGGGCGCCGCCGCCAAGCTCCGCTTCAGACCCTCCACCTGCTCGCGCGTCTCGTTCGCCAGGTCCACCCGACGACGCAGTCGGTCCGTAATCCGCTTCATCAGCTCATACGGACTCGTGCTCCGCTCCGCCGACGTCAGCGCCTCCTGCGCCTCCTTGACCCGGCCCAGACGGATCAGCAGTCCCGCCTTCCTCACCTGCGCCACCGCACGTTCGTGACCGCTGCCCTCGACCTTCTCATACGCCTCGATCGCTTCCGAATACCGGCCCGTCCGCTCCAGACGCAGTCCTTCCGTCAGCGTCGCTTCCGTCCGGGGCGTCATCTCGGCGCCCGCCGCCGGAACGTCCTGACCATACGCCCGGCCCATCAGATCCGCGTCCATCCAGCCCGCCAGTTCATCACCCAGCATCTCCATCATCCCGGGCCGACCCAGCGCCAGGATATCCTCGCCGCCATAACCCAGCAGCACCTCCAGATACCGCTGCTGCGACGTCTCCCGCGCCGTCTCCAGCAGCAGCTGGACCGTCTCCGCGCCGATCACCGCGTCCACCTTCGGACGTTCCTGACGGATCACGCGTCTCACCAGGGGCTCCGTCGCCAGGGCCACCTCGCGCAGGTCCTTCGCCGTCTGAACCGTCGCCATCAGCTCCTGCGTCCCGGCGACGGTCATCCCTTCGCTGTCCACTCGACCGTCCTGGCCGCCTCGCAGCATCAGCAGCCCCTGTCCCGCCACGATCAGCACCGACGCCGCCATCCCCACCTTCACCAGAACCCGCAGCTTCCGCACGCGCTCAGGCTCTCGCACCACCACCATCGTGCGGCTGTGTCGGGGCTCCCTCAGTTCCTGCTGCGTCTCGATCCCCGTCCGTCGTTCCCGTCGTTTCTCCAGGCGGATCCGTTCCCGCATCCGTTCCATGAAGTCGTCCCCGACTTCCGCGTCCTTCCACTGCTTCATCACCGCCTGCGTCGCCCTCAACTCCGCAACGATCTGTCGGCACGACACGCACACGCGCAGGTGACGTTCCACCATCGAGCGTCCCTCGTCCGAGAGTTCGTTGTCCAGATACGCCGTAAGATGGGGTTCATACCGTTCGCAGCCCATCTCAGAAGACCTCCGATTCTTTGAGCCATTTCGCCAGTTGACGTTTCGAGCGGTGAAGCCAGCTCTTCACCGTCCCGGGCGACGCGTCGAACACGTCCGCAATCTGCGCATACGTCATCCCCTCGTATTCCTTCATCACCAGCGCCATCCGCTGGTCGGGCTCCAGTTCCCCGATCGCTTCCGACAGCTTCTCCTTCACCTCCCGCTCCGTCAGGATCCGGTCCGGCTCTTTCGTCCGCGAGCTCACCAGTTCCCCCACGAACGCGCCGTCTGCAGGCCAGTCCGCCTCGCGGATGTGATAGCTGTCCGGGTCCCGCGAGCGGTCCCGAAGCTCGTTGCTCGCCAGGTTCTTCGCGATCGTATAGATCCACGTCGAAAACCGATACCGTTCATCATAGTTCCGCGCGTTGCGGAACACACGCATGAACGCTTCCTGCGCCAGCTCTTCCGCACGCTGGTAATCACCCGTCGAGCGGTAGATGAAATTCACGATCTTCCCCTGGTATCGACGGATCAGTTCCTCGAACGGTTCTGACGCACCGTCCACGAACATCCGGACCAGGGCCTCGTCCGGTATCAGTCCCAGCGTGATGGTGTCTTGACCCCCCGTCACCTGACTTTACCCCTCATAGAAACGTGTGGTTGCCGAAATTCCCGGTGTTAACCCTAAAATCGGCACTTTCCACCCCACTCTTGCGTCAAAAACCCGCCCGACGCCCCCCCTTTCCCCAAACCACCC
>CAZVTD010000278.1:0-3339 GCA_964629945.1 uncultured Planctomycetota bacterium
CCATTTGCTGCTTGCCTCGTCCCCACTCATCGGCTACGCTGACCCGCACGTTGCTTCGATAGATCCAGGAGACCCCCGCATGACCGCGCCGCGTCCCGGAACGATCCTCGTCATCTGCACCCACAACGCCTGTCGGTCTCAGATGGCCGAGGCCCTCTTCAACCACCTCGCCGGGGGCCGTTTCGTCGCCCACTCCGCCGGAACCGAACCCACCCGCATCGACCCACGCACCGTTCAGGTCCTGCGCGAAGTCGACATCGACGTCTCCGGCGCACGCTCCAAATCCCTCTCCGATTTCGCCGATCGTGCCTTCGACTTCGTCATCACCGTCTGCGCCCACGCCAACGCCGCCTGTCCTGCCTTCCCGGGCCCCGCCCAGCGTCTCCACTGGGACCTCCCCGACCCCGCCTCCGCCCCGGGCTCACCCGATCAGCAGCTCGACGCCTTCCGCGCCACTCGCGACCGCATCCACCAACTCGTCACCGATTTCCTCGAATCAAACTAATCCCCGCCTCACACCCCTTCGCCGTTGTTTCTTCGCCCCGAAGCTCAGCGTCTTCTTCATCTCTCGCTAATACCCATACGCTACTCAACCTGGCGCCCTTTCTGTGCCTCCGCCGTTTCTTTGCTGTTGTTGTTTACCCGGTCTGTGCTGTTCTTTGCGTCCTTTGCGCCTTTGCGTTGAATGTTGTTTCTTCTGTTTCATCTCCTCGGTCTTCTGCACACCGCCAGCCACGTCCGTGCCTCTTCGCTCAGCCCTTTCTCCACGCCGAACAGACGCCCCTGTCGCCGCCTCCCCGTCAGCAATCTCATCACGTGGTGCTTCAGCCCCTTCCGATACACCTGGCTGAACAGCTCCACTTCCTCGTAATGTCTTCCCAGCAGGCCGCCCAGCGTCTCGCGCGTGAACTGTCGCACGTGATAGTCCTTCGCCCCTCGTCGCGTTTCCCGTTCCCCGTTGGGCACACCGAAGATCGCCGTCGCCTCCTCCTTCAGCGCACGGTTCAGCGACCTCAGCACCTGCTCCGCGTCCTCCACGTGCTCCAGCGTCTGGAAGCTCACCAGCACCTCGAACGTCCCCGCCTCGTCCAGCGCATCATGAAGGTCCCACTGTCGGAACGTCACCCGCTCCGACGCAAAGTGCTTCCGCGCGTGTTCCACCAGTCCCGCGTCCCGTTCCAGCCCCACCACCGCCGCGGCACGGTCCCCCAGCATCGCCGACCCGAACCCCGACCCGCACGCCGCGTCCAGAACGCGTTTGCCCTCCGCGAACTCCCGCGCCCACGCATACGACGCCCAGAACCGCGGCTACTCCCGCTCCGCCTCCCATAGACTCACGGGCACCGTCTTCGTCCCCAACGCACTCTCGCGCTGCTTCTTTCCCATGTCGGCCTCTTCCTCCTGATGGCTCCCAAAGATACCGCCCTCCATCCCCGCGGCAAGCCCAAATCCCAACTCCAAACTCCTTCTCCCCTTGACGCCGCCCCTTTGCCCCAATATACTTTTCCATACATGCCGTCCAAAGACGTCAATAACTCCTTTTCTCTGGAGGCCAGCGTCATGGAACCCACTGCTGTCGTCATCCTCTTCGGTCTCCTCTTTGGCGTCCCCGTCGAACCGACCCCCGTTCCCGTCCTGCGTCCCGGGAGGATCATTCTCGAAGCACAAAATGACAACGCGGACATGAAACGACTCACCGAAGAACCCATCGACGAACTCTTCAAGGAAGCCCCTGCTGACAAGCCTGCCGGGGAAGCCAAAAAGGACGACAAACCCGGCTACACCGAAATCGACCCCGGCGCCCCCGCATGGGCCAAACTCGGTGCCGACAAGGAAAAAACCGCTCAGCGCTCCCTCGAGGTCATCCTCGTCGTCAGGTCGGCGCCTTCCATGCAGAAGGTCAATGACCAGCTCAAAAAGGATCTCCCCCTCCTCATCGAGTCCCTCAAGAAAGCCGTCCCCTCCGCCCGTGTCGGTCTCGTTCGTTACCTCGACGCGCCTGCGGATCCCGCTGACGACACCCGCGATCTTACTCTTGCCATCGCCACCCCAACCGACGACCCGCCCCCCCTTGTCAAATTCCTCGAACTGACCCAGCTACCCAAGGGGACCGTTTTCCCCAGGAATGTCCCGACCGCCCTCGGGATGGCCTTGAAAGAGGGCTCACCCGGACGGATCGTCATCCTCCTCGGCGACGCGGCTGTCGGAGACGACGAAACACGAAAATCGACCCTCGTGGTGCGCATAGCCACCTCTCAGGGTGTTGTTCAGGTGCATGCCATCGACTCCTCGCCCTGCTCCGTGGGGGAAGTAAAACCTGCTGCGGACGACTTCCAGACCATTGTCGGAAAGCCCCGCTTCGAACAATTGAAGCGTCCTGAGGATCTCCTCGACGTGCTCAGGCGACACGGTCTTGCTGAGCCTGATCCGGTTCCCCTCGGCGGGGAGATCAGCCGGCTCCCTGCCCCCAGGAAAGACCCGCCCCCTCTCGCCGAACAAGGCTGGGGCGGTTACATCAAGCAGCTCCAGAACGACGGCCTCGACGTCGTCATCGTCTTCGACTCCACCTCCTCCATGGGGGTCCACGTCCTCGCCATCAAAAACCATGTCCAGCAGTTGATGTCCGCCATCACCTATCTCGTCCCCAACGCCCGACTCGGACTCGTCGCCTACCGGGACCTCCGCGAATTCGACCCCACTGAATACGAATACATCACCCGCATTCAACCCCTCACCACCGACGTCAAGGTCCTGCAAAAATTCCTGGAACCCGCCAAAGCCTATGGCGGCGGTGACAGACCCGAAGCCGTCTTCCAGGGACTCGAAGCCGCCACGAAGATGGTATGGAGAAAAAACGCCCGAAAGGTCATCATCCTCGTCGGCGACGCACCCCCGCATCACGAAAACGACGGACTCAAAAAGGTCAACGACCTCTGCAAAAAATGGAGCGACGAACGCAAGGGCATCATCTGCGCCATCGACGCCAACACCGCCCCCGGCAGCATACCCATGCGGGAATTCACCGCCCTCGCCAAAGCCGGCGCCGGTGAAGCCACGCTCATTCAGAAGCAGGACCTCATCGCACAGATCTTCATCTACACCTTCGGCTCACAGTGGGAAAAGGAGGCTCGGAAGGTCTACGACACCGTCACCAAAGGCCCCGCCGAAGTCAAACTCATCGAGTGACCACCGATCCGGTGGCTTTGACTGTTGTTGCGGTCAGCGGAGAGCGGAGAGACGCCATGAAAGCATTCTGTCCCAATTGTCGTTCCCCTCAGCCCGCCTATGTCCTCATGTACTCCGCCGACCAGTCCTGGCTCGTCTGTCGACGCTGCCAAC
>CAZVTD010000279.1:0-3317 GCA_964629945.1 uncultured Planctomycetota bacterium
CTGGTGGATGATATCCTGGCGCGGGACGAGAAGCCGAACGAGGTGGTGGTGGTGGGTCCGGGGCGGATGATGCAGGCGGTGTGCGAGCAGACGCGCAAGCCGGGGATTCCGACGATCGTGAGCCTGAACCCGATCATGGTGGACGGGACGGGGATGTGCGGGGGCTGCCGGGTGACGGTGGGGGGCGAGACGAAGTTCGCGTGCGTGGACGGTCCGGAGTTCGATGGACACAAGGTGGATTTCGAGGAATTGATCCAGCGGCAGAGCTTCTACCGTGGCGAGGAAGCGGAGATGCTGCGACACCGCGAGGGAGAATGCAAGCTGAAGGGAGCGCTCGGTGACAAGTGAGAAGCCAGGGAAGAAGGAACGGGCGGAGATGCCGGAGCAGCCGGCGGCGGAGCGGGTGAAGAATTTCAAGGAGGTCCCGCAGGGACTGAGCGAGGCGATGGCGAAGGAGGAGGCGAGCCGGTGTCTGCTGTGCAAGAAGCCGGCGTGCGTCGAGGGATGTCCGGTGGGGATCCAGATTCCGGGGTTCATCGAGGCGATCCGGAAGGGGGATTACGCGGAAGCGATCCGGATCATGAAGCAGGACAACATGCTGCCCGCGATTTGCGGGAGGGTGTGTCCGCAGGAGAGCCAGTGCGAGTCGCGCTGCGTGCTGGGGAGGAAAGGGAAGCCTGTGGCGATCGGACACCTGGAGCGGTTCGTGGGCGACTACGAGCGCAGCGCGAAGGTGGAGGTGGCCAACGAGACGGCGACGACGACAGGGAAGAAGGTGGCGGTGATCGGGTCGGGTCCGGCGGGTCTGACGTGCGCGGCGGACCTGGTGAGACTGGGACACGAGGTGGTGGTGTACGAAGCACTGCACCAGGCGGGTGGGGTTCTGGTGTATGGGATTCCGGAGTTCCGGCTGCCAAAGAGTATCGTGGCCCATGAGATCGAGAACCTGAAGAAGCTGGGGGTGAAGATCGAGACGGACGTGGTGGTGGGCCGAACGGTGACGGTGGATGAGCTGATGAACGAGAAGGGTTTCGACGCGGTGTTCGTGGGGAGCGGGGCGGGGACGCCGAGCTTCCTGGGGATTCCTGGCGAGAACCTGGCGGGGGTGTATTCGGCGAACGAGTACCTGACGCGATCGAACCTGATGAAGGCGTATCGTTTTCCGGAGTATCGGACGCCGATGCGGCGAGGGATGTGGGTGGTGGGGGTGGGCGGGGGGACCGTGGCGATGGACGCGTCGCGGACGGCGCTGCGTCTGGGCGCGGACGAGGTGTTCCAGGTGTACCGGCGGAGTCGCAAGGAGATGCCAGCGCGGGTGGAAGAGGTGCGTCACGCGGAAGAGGAAGGGGTGAAGCTGATGCTTCTGACGAACCCGGTGCGGTTCATCGGGGACGAGAAGGGCCGGGTGAAGGGAGTCGAGGTCCTGGACATGAAGCTCGGGGAGCCGGATGCGTCGGGGCGCGCGCGACCGGTGGCGGTGGAGGGGAGCGAGCACGTGATCGAGTGCGACATGGTGATCGTGGCGATCGGGAATTCGCCGCATCCGCTGGTGCCTCAGACGACGGAAGGTCTGAAGACGGACAAGTGGGGCCGCATTGTGACGGAAGAAGAAACGGGTGCGACGAGCCTTCCCGGGGGGTTTGCGGGGGGTGACGTGGTAACGGGCGCAGCGACGGTGATCGAGGCGATGGGTGCGGATCGACGTGCGGCGCGGGCGATCCATAAGTACCTGAGCGAGAAGTCGTGAGGGACGCGTTTGGGACGTTGACCAGGGTCTTTGTAACGGGACGGCATCGATGAAGAAGGCGTGGATCTACGTGTGCATTCCGCCGCTGCTGGGTCTGCTGGCGTTTCTGCTGGTGAAGGCGGCCAATTCGGTGAGTGTTCCGACACAGGAGGAGATCGACGCGGCGGTGGAACGGGAGAGAGAGGTCAGCGGCGGGAGCATGGGCCTGAGCAACCAGGAGCTACGGAGACGTCTGGAGGCGATTGCGCGCGGCGAGATCCCGGACCTCAGCCAGGTATCCCCGAAGTCGAACGGGCGTGCCAATCCCGACGGCGCTCCCGCGAGAAGACCGAAGCAGGAGTCGGAAGCGACGAAACTGATCAAGCAGTATAACGAGGGAAACGCACAGAACCGACGGGCGTATATCTACGGGATCTGGGCGGGGATCGTGGTTGGGGCCCTGGGATACGTGGTGGTGGTTTACTACATGTACAGCCAGCTCAAGACGCCTCCGAAGTGGCAGGAGGCGATTGCGGCACGGCAGGCGGCTTCGCCGGGGGCGGCGTCGGAAGAGCCGCTGGTGGAGCACATCGTGGAGCCGAAGGCGCCGAGCGGTCCGGCGGTGGAACCGGGCTCGACGGGCGAGGCGACCGGGTCCGTCAGCCCAGTCCAGGAGGGGGACCTCATCTTCGTGGATGAGAACGAAGCGAAGAGCGAGTTCGAGGTCGAGGGCGTGATCGAGGAAAAGAAGACGGGCAAGGGGACGGGGGCATGAGGATCGGACTGGGGTTCGACATTCACCGGCTGGAAGCGGGACGGACGATGGTGATCGGAGGGGTGGCCATCCCGTATGAGGCGGGTCCGCTGGGACATTCGGACGGAGACGCGCTGCTGCACGCGCTGTGCGACGCGATGCTGGGGGCGGCAGGACTGGGGGACATCGGGGAGCATTTTCCGGACACGGACCCGCAATACAAGGGGGCGGCGAGCTCGCGGTTCGTGGAGGCGGTGCTGAAGATGGTGACGGCGAAGGGATACCGCATCGGGAACGTGGACGCGGACGTGTACCTGGAGAAGCCGAAGCTTGGGGCGATGAAGAAGGAGATCCGACGGAAGGTGGCGGGTCTGCTGGGGGTGACGGAAGACCGGGTGTCGGTGATGGCGAGGACGATGGAGGGGTTGGGGCGGATCGGGGAGAGCCGGGCTTACGCGGCGCAGGTGGGGATTACGCTGCTGGAGGCGCATGACAAGACGGGAAGCACATAAGCTCAATGGGCAATAAGCAACACACAACGGACAAGGAAAAACGAACCGCGCACGACAACGACCAAAACGCAACATACGATGCACGCCGGGTGATGCAGGTAAAGAACCGGGGAGAAGGATGAGGACGCCATGACGATCCGGGTTTACAACTCGTTGAGCAGGACGAAGGAGTCGTTCGAGCCGGTGGCTTCAGGGGAAGTGGGAATCTACCTGTGCGGGCCGACGGTGTACATGAACAGCCACATCGGTCACGGGGTGGGACCGGTGATCTTCGACACGATCAAGCGGTATCTGAGGTACCGCGGCTATCCCGTGACGCGGGTGG
>CAZVTD010000280.1:0-3311 GCA_964629945.1 uncultured Planctomycetota bacterium
GGTCCGAGGACGTACATACAATGTATGTACAGCATGGGAACGGCGCGGGGGCAGGGACAGGGCTGGCCATACCATGTATGTACAGGATGGACGGAGGCGGGGGGATGAACTGTGGAGCAGTGGAGTTTCAGACGACAAGGGTCGAGTATCCCGTGATCGCGGGTGGAACGAAAGCGCCGCCTGTGAGGAGGGCGAAGAGGGGTCAGCCGACGTCCTGAAAGTCCCGGAGGAAGATCCCCAATCAAGCTCTCCTCTTTCTGAGGCAGCACGTCTGGAAGATAAGACCTGCGGCGATCAGCGATAATGTTGCGGGTTCGGGGATGGTGAGGACGACATGGTCGAGGGAGAGGGAGCCATCATTGTCATCCGTCCATAGGGTGAACGGCCCCATGCCATAGTAGGGGATATGTTGAGGATCGTCCTCGTAGTAGAGGGAATTGTCGTTGTTAAAGACCTGGAAAAGCGTGGGGGTCCAGATGATCTGGAAATCGCCATCGGAGGTGAGGCCAAGATCGATCCTGAGATCCTCTGAAGTGTACAAGGGAGGCGTTGGTGCCCACCCGAGGTAAAGCATCGCGCCGTGGTCGCTGTCGACGTGAAGCGTCACCCATCCGCCCAGAGCGCCTGAGAGGCCGAAACCGAAGCCGGTGCCCTCGACGCCGAAGAGGTGCATGCTGATGTAGTTTCCGCTGGTGTCCGGGGCATCGATGGCAACATGCGGTCCGAGCAGAAGTTTACTGTCAGATACAGAAATGGAACCGGTAGACCATTCTGATGTCTGCCAGACGTCGGTGTCGAGGGCGTCGCCGGTGAAGTGGTCATCGAGGATGGTTTCGGCGGAGAGGGGGAGGGAGAGGACAAGAAGAAGAGGAAGCAGCGCGAATCGAGGGTTCATGTCGGACCTCCCCGTGAACAAAGCCGCCAAGACGGCGCACAGACCATTGTGGAAGCGTGCAAAATACGTACCTTATGAGGGACAGGAAGGACAGCTCCCGGCCGCATCCGGTTTGGTGGAAGCAGGTTGCGTTGGAAAGAAAAATGTGGACGCGTTCGAGGATGGGGCGAGCGGAGGACGATGTTGTCGGGAATTGTGAACGTGTGCGTTGGGGATTGTCAACGGGGTGGGGACCGCAGGGGACGGGCACTTGTCGAGGGGATAGTGATCGCTGCTGATGGTCCGGTCCCCGATGACGGATCCATTGTCGGCATCGACGTAGATCCTGCGCGTGCTGGATTTCCAGGGGCCTCCATTGAGGGTGTAATCGGCATAGATATCGATGACGTGACAGAAGCGCGTTCTGTACGGGAAATCGTATCCATGTGTTCGGTAGGCATAGCCCAAGCTTTTGGAGACGTGGAATTGGACCGATTTGGAGGTTGAGTATTCGGTGTTCCATTTTTTGAGTGCTGCAAGGGCGGTTTCGGCGGCCTGCTCGGCCGGGACGTTGATGACCGGCTCGTCGGGCACCGTCATCCGACCAAAGGGCTGGATTGCGATAATTCGGGGCTGGTCGTCTCGCCATTCGAACTTGACGGTGAAGGTCTGATCCAGATGGGGGTATCCGTGGTAGATCCTGTTCCAAGCGACATAGCAGATTCGTCGGCCTTCTTCGTCGTCAGCGCCCGAGCCCAGCGCCATGCGCACCTCGCCGTTGAAACAAACGCCCAGTTTTTCGCGAAGCGTCTTCTGGAGTGCGGCGTCGATGAGAGACCGCTGAGGTTCATCAAGCCTGGCGGCTTTGGTGAAGACGGTCGTGTGGGGAAGAGTGACCGCCAACTCGGTGTATTCGAAGGACTGTATCTGTCCGGGATCGCCCAAGAAACACACCGAGACCGGCCCCTGGAATTCAAGGCCGAGATTCCTTTCGGAGACCACCTTTCGGACCTCGGGTTGTACCTGAGCGGCATCCGGGAGGAAGCTGTGGACGATCTGTTGGTAACGCTGGAGGAGCTGCTCACGGGAGGGTTGGGCTCCGTCGGGTGTGGTGACGGGAGCCAGAAGACCCAGATCGAAGCAGGGAGCGGGAGGTTCGGGGACTTCGGAGGGTGCGGGGGTTTCAGAGGGAGATTGAGGTACGGGGGTGGAAGCGATATCCGTGGGAGCAGCCGCGGGTGGGGGCGTTTCGTCGGAACGACGAAGGAGGACGACGGTGAGGACTCCCACACCCACCGCGACGATCAGGATGAGGACGAGCCAGACGGTCTTGGGGAACCGGGGAGGCGGTTGGCTCATGGTCTTCTCCTGAAGGTAGAAGCGTTCGAGCCGCCGAAGCGGGACAAAACGGTTTTACCGGAGGAGCGGAAGGGATTCAAGGAATCTTTCAAGTCTCTTGTGCCCGCTTGTTGATGCGCACTCCGGAGGGCGAGGCGAGGCGCACAAAGAAAATGGGCCGGTCCGCAGATGCGGATCGGCCCGTTGTGTTTTCGGAGCCAGCGCGGGGGAATCAGGGGGCGAGGAAGGAGTTTCGACGGCGCGCCATGAAGGTGGCGTAGGCCTCGCACTGTGTCTTGTAATCTCCGCAGCAGACCTTCCGGATGAAATCGAAGTAGACCTTCTTTTTCCACCCGAGGAAGCTGCGAATCTTACAGTCGACGGCGATTTGCGGTGCCTCCTTTTTGAGCCGGCCATTGGACTTCATGCGACTGAGTACATAGACCTGGTTCTGGCCCGCGGGACACCGCATGCACTGATTCAGCTCACGCTGCAACTGATACAGGGAAAGCTTTTGGTCTTGCATCGTTCATCCTCGCCTACCTGGGGACGAGTAACCGTAATATATCAGAGCGGACGCTCCGTCCCCACCAACTTTAGACCTTTGCCTCCCCCCGAACGTTCCCTGGGGAAAATAAAATGAATGATAATCCAACGGAAGCTTAACAGGGCGTTGGAGTTATGGCAAGTCGAATTTGATGATTTTTTCTGTGACATTCCAAGTAATTGATGGAAAAGGGGTTAAGGACGCCGGTGAACACTTTTGGAACCTCCTTTCTCTATAAAAAATCGGCAATTTTGGGGTTTTGCATGAGGAACAGAAGGACGGGGCGCTTCAGAGATGCTCATTCCGGGGGACCGCCTTCGGGAAGAACGAGGCCGGGAAGCGGCGGGGGGCCGTCGAGGTCGGAGCGGTTTCGAAGCACGAAGACGACGGCGTGCGGAGCCGCTTAGAACTTCCGTCCGGTGAGGCGTTCGTAGGCTTCGATGTATTTCTGCCGGGTTTTGGCGATGACGTCGTCGGGCAGTGCGGGTGCGGGGGGGGTCTTGTCCCAGTCGCAGGTCTCCAGATAATCGCGGACGAACTGTTTGTCGAAGG
>CAZVTD010000281.1:0-3279 GCA_964629945.1 uncultured Planctomycetota bacterium
ACTTGAGATGGATGTGCTGCCCGCCTCCGGCGGGCATCCTTTTTGGATCGGGCTTTGATGAGACGACGAACGCTTTCACGACGTCTTGCGGTGGAAGTCCTTTACCAGGCGGACCTTGTGGGGTCGGAGGTGGTGGGGGACGCACTGAAGAGTCCCACGGTGAAGCCTGGCTCGGAGACGCAGCGCTTCGCGGGGGAACTGGTCCAGGGGGTGCTGGAGCATCTCGAAGAGATCGACCAGCGAATCCGTGAGGTGGCGGAGAACTGGGACCTCGGACGCATGGCGACGGTGGACCGGAACGTCCTTCGGCTGGGCACCTACGAACTGCTGTACCGGCGTGACATTCCGGCAAAGGTGACGATCAACGAAGCGGTGGACCTGGGCAAACGGTATGGTACGGCGGAATCGGGGACGTTCGTCAACGGGATTCTGGACCGCATCATGAGTCAGGCCGGCCGCAGCGGGACGGAAGAGGCCGAGGAAGAGGACGCGTCAGAGGAAGACGAAGCACAGTCCATGTCAACGGAGGGTTCATGAGTCGTTACGGTTCGGTGGACTTGCACCTGCACACCACGTATTCGGACGGCAAGGACACGCCGACCGAGATGGTGAGACGAGCAGAGGCGTTGGAGTTCACCGCAATCGGGATCACGGATCACGACGCGGTGGCGGGGATTGCCGAAGCGATCGAAGCCTCGACGGCCAGCGGGAAGGGGCTGCGGATCATTCCGGGCGTGGAAATGACCAGCTACTGGAACGCCCGTGAAGTTCATATCCTGGGATTGTTCATCGACCGACATAACGCCGCCCTTCTGGAGACGCTGGAGCAGGCCCGGCTGGCCCGCAGGGATCGTGTTCATCAGATCGTGGAAAAGCTGGCGGACCTTGGGGTGAGCGTGGACGCCGAGGAGATTTTCGAGCTGGCGGACATGGGTTCCGGGGCGGTGGGTCGTCTGCACGTCGCCGAGGTGCTGATGCGACAGGGTGTGACCAACTCGGTGGCGCAGAGCTTTCATCGGTATCTGGGGCCGAACTCGCCGGCGTATGTTCCGAAATGGCATCCGGGGCCTTCGGAGTGCTGTCGACTGATCCACGAGGCGGGCGGGGTGTCGGTGCTGGCACACCCGGGAGACAGCGTGGACCGGACGTTTATCCTGGACCTGGTGGGGCAGGGGATCCGAGCCCTGGAGGCGTTCTACCCGACGTACGGGTCGGAACTGACGCAGCAGTATCTGGACCTGGCCCGGGAACTCGACCTTGGGATTTCGGGCGGGTCGGACTGTCACGGACGACGGAAAGACACGGTCCTGCTGGGGACGATCCGTCTTCCGGAGGACGTGGTCCGGGACCTGGAGAGTCGGGCGGGCGTGACGCCGGGGGAACGCAAGGGATAGTCCGTCCGGGCATGATGCCGACGACGGGTCAGGAAACGAGGTGGCGCGCGATGGGCATACTGAGTCACATCCGGGATGGGCTGGCACGGACGCGGGAGGCGTTTGCGGGGAAGCTGCGCAAGCTTCTGGGACGTGAGCTGAGCGAGGAGAGCATCGAGGAGCTGGAGGAGACGCTGATCCTGGCGGACGTCGGGGTGGCCGGTGCGACGGAGATCGTGGAAGACCTTCGACGCGCGTACCGTCAGAAAGAAATAAAGAAGGGTGACGACCTGGTCGCGCGTCTGAAGAAGGACATGACCGAGCAGATGCTTCAGGACCCGGTTCACCTGAACATGAACCCGGACGGTCTGACGGTGATCATGGTTGTGGGGGTGAACGGGACGGGGAAGACGACGAGCATCGGGAAGCTGGCACGGTATCTGAAAGAGCAGGGCAAGAGCGTGGTGCTGGGGGCGGGGGGCTCGTTCCGTGCGGCGGCCGCGGCGGGGCGGGAGATCTGGGCGTATCGATCCGGGGTCCAGCTGGTTCGTCATGCGCACGGTGCGGACCCCGGTGCGGTGGCGTTCGACGCGGCGGAAGCGGCGCTGGCCCGGAAAGCGGACGTTCTGATCGTGGACACGGCGGGTCGGTTGCACACCGAGAAGAACCTGATGCAGGAGCTGTCGAAGATCGAGCGCGTTTTGAACAAGCGGGTTCCGGGTTCGCCTCACGAGGTGCTTCTGGTGCTGGACGCGACGACGGGTCAGAACGCGATCAGTCAGGCGAAGCAGTTTTCGGAGCATACGAAACTGACGGGGATCTTTCTGGCGAAACTGGACGGGACGGCCAAGGGAGGGATCGTTCTGGCGATCCGTCAGCAATTGAAGGTTCCGGTGAAGTTCATCGGGACGGGGGAGCAGGCGGAGGATATCGAGGTCTTCGACGCCAGGCGATTCGTCGAGGCCCTGTTCGAACAGGAGGGGCAGGATGCCGGCTGAGCGAAAGCGGTTTTTGATCGGTGTTTGTGGTCTGTTCGTGGGACTGGTCTGTGGAGTGGGACTGACGGGCTGCGGATCGGAGCGGGCCACCCCGGAAGCGACGCCCCAGGAGGTTCAGGAGGTTCAGGCGCTGGAGCACTGTGACGAGATGTCGGTGTATCTTCCCACGGACGGGACGGTGGCGGGGCTTTCCGGACCTGAGCGGACGAGCTGCTACATCCGCTCGGACATGTCGTCCCTGATGGGGGAAGCGGCGAGGGAGTGCAAACATTTCGGGGTGGTGGGGATCCATCAGTCGCATTTCCGCTTCGGTGAAGCGGAGCTGGAAGTGCGACTGTATGACGTTCAGGAGAATGCGCGGGCGGAGGCGCTGTATCTGTGGCGTGTGCCGACGGAGGCGGTGAGCCTGGACCTGGGACGGGAAGGCAACGTGGATCGCGCCGGGGTGCGCTTCTGGAAGGGATCGCACTACGTGGAAGTGCTGGGGAGTCTGGAGAAGGACAAGGTGGCCAAGGCGGCGGAATCGCTGGCCGAGGCCATCGCGGAGAAGCTCGACGGGACCGGCGAAGGCTCGGTCGTCGTGAAGGTGTTGAGGAAGGTCTTGGTGAACCCGGCGCCCAGTGACATCCAGGTGGGGTATGCGGAATCGGAACTGATGAAGTCGTCGGTGAAGATTCCCTACTACAGCGGGACGGACATCCTGAGTCTGGAGAAGCACGGGGAGGAGCATCCCGTGGAAGTGGTCCTGGCGTCCGTGCCGACGATGAGCACGGCATCGGGACGGAACGTGTTTTTCATCGCGCATTACCCGGACGCGACGAGTGCGACGGAAGCGCCGAGATACTATCAGGAGGTGCTGAAGCCGGATGCGAAACTGGAGATCTCCAATGCGCTGATCCTGAAAGAGG
>CAZVTD010000282.1:0-3234 GCA_964629945.1 uncultured Planctomycetota bacterium
CCCGATCGTTTGCCTTTGCAGACCATTTTCTACTCGCTTACGGCGGTTACCGCCCCAGCATCCACGATCGTGCAGCCTTCGACCAACCCACCGGTCGTCGTGATCGTGTTTTCGGTATTGGCCGTGATTCGACCGACGCTGTCGCCGGTTTCGTTCCAGACGGCGTAGCCGACCCATTGATTCGGTGTCCACCGGGCGTCAGCACACGTCAGGACCGACTCGTTGTTGCCTCCGGTATGTCGTCCGGCTTCGATGGGGGCATTACCGTCGATCGACGTCATGCCGTTGCAGGAGCCGTACTGAACGGCAACCCCGTGGCGGACCATGCGGTAATCTGTCAGTTCGAAGCAAGTCGGCGAATAGCCTGTTATCGTGTTGTCGAAAATAGTGGCTGTGCCGCCTTTGATTGTAAACAGGCAGTAACAGTTTCCGCTGAATTCGTTGTTGTAGACTTCGAGTGAGATCGTTCCCCGTGCCCCCAGGTAATAGCTGCTGACGCCGAACGCCTCGAAACAGCCGTTCTTCGCCTTGTTGTGTCTGAAGACCACCTTGGCACCGTTGGTCATGCCCAGATAGGGACGATCGGAGTTTCCGGTTCCGAAATACTCGAACTCGCAGTCTTCCACGTATACTGCGGCGCTTGTGCCAAGACCGGGAGGTCTTTTCCAGGCGGCGGCTCCGTCGCCATGGACATAGATGGCTACGTGGTCGCCGCTTCCCTTGTTCTCCAAGCAGACGTACTGGCAATGGTCTACCACGCCCTCGGCCCGCACGCCGTGGATGTCAAGCATGTGACGCTCATTGTAGAACCGGCAATGGTCGATGCGAAAACCGACAACACTGTCGTTGCTGACATGGATCGAGGTGCTGTTGGCATTGCCGGTGCCATCAAAGCTCAAGTCCGTGATGCGGAACGGTTTGTCCTCTCCCCCCTTGACCTGAACGCCGATTTTCGCGAGATTTCTGATGACGGTCTTTGTCATGCCCGCGCCCTGCAGGGTGATGCTCTTTTTCGATATGACCACGCTATCGCGCCAGGTCGCCGAACCCGCAGGAACCCTCACCGTGTCGCCATCATGGGCCGAGTCGATGGCCGCCTGAACGTGAGACTGTGAGGGACTTTCCGCCTGGATGGTCGTTGCCAGCATGGGTTTCGGCAGGAAAGTCATCACGATCACACATGTCGCCCACGTCATCGTCTTCATTGCGTCTCCCGTCCTCTCAGATATCCCTCGACGACACCGCACAGCTATCCGGCGGTTTCCGCTTGCGAGCCATTCCGACGGTCTTATCCTCCCGAGTCCCAACGCATGCGGCGTACGTGGTGCGGGTCAGTCGTAGCGGCCGTAGGTTCGTGCGACCTGGACGAGACGGAAGAGGTTCTCGTCGGGGGTATCGCGGCCGCACTGGTCCCCGGTGGAAAGGATGAAGCCGCCGCCCTGCCCTGCGTCGTCGATGGCCTGCTTTGCGGCGCGTTCGACGTCGTCGGGTTTTCCGCGAAGCATGACGTCGACGGTGTGCAGGTTCCCCATCAGGCAGATCTTGTCGCCGAATTCACGTTTGAGCTGGGCGAGATTGCAGTCCCCCATCGGCGGAATTTCGAGGGGGTTGATGCAGTTGAGGTCCGTCTCCTCGGCGGTCATCTTGACCAGCTGATATTCGGGTCCACAGGAGTGGGCCATGCAGATGACCCCGGCTTCCTTGCACATCTTCGTCATGGCTTTGACGGTGGGCAGACCGAGCTCGCGGAACATGGCGGGGGACTGGAGGGCGAGGCCGCCTGAACCGATGGTCTGGATGCAGTCGGGCTTCATGTCGAGCGCCATCTCGGTCATCTTCATGATCTGTGCGTGCTGGAGGTCGCGCAATTCCAGGATCAGGTCCTTGTGGTCATAGTAGGCATAGGTCATGGCCTCGAGGCTGCCTTCGAACCACCCGATCCAGCTCTGGAAACCGGGACAACCGATGCCGACGTAGACGATACCGTCGCCGTTCATCTCCCGACGGATCTCCTCGTAGGGTTCGGCGTCATAGCCCGTGGGGGGTCGAAGCAGGTAACGCAGCTTCTCGAAGTCCTCTTTGAAGTTTTTGATCTGCTTGACGGTCTGGGTTCCCGGGTCGCCCTTGTAGTAGGTCACTTCCGAGGTCATGTCTCCGGCGGGGGTGTGGGTGACGGTGCGCTGGACGATGCGCTCGTCGGTCCGGGAGACGATTGTCGAGTCGGAGGTGACGTCGCCATAGCCGTGGAGACGAAGGGGTCCGCGGACCCAGCCGTCGAATTTGAAGTAACGCACGGCGTCGATGTAGGCCTTCCACAGGGGCGGGTCATTGTTGAGGTAGATGTCCCAGAAGGGCTTTCCGGTGAGACGACAGGGAACCATGTTGCTGATGTCGGGCGACACCGGAACCATGTCCGGCTGCTCCAGGCGCATCGCAGTCAGCATTCTTTCTCTCGACGTCATCGACATTTCAAGGCTCTCCTTGGTCAGGCCAGCCGCTCTCTCATGGCGGCGAAGAACTGTTGATAGGGCTCGGAACGATAGTCGGGATAAGTCCAGGGCCAGGGCTGATAACGGCCCTTGTGATAGTGGAGAGTGACTTCCGCGAAGATGCCGTCGGCGAGGTAGAGACGATGGTCGTAGTCCTTGGTGGTGGCGAGGACGACCTTGGCGAGGGTGAGGTATCCGGGATCGAGGTTGAGGGGACGCTCGACCGGGGCGGCGCGGCGGTCGGCGAAGTCCTGCTCCATGCGGTTGGTGAGCAACTTGATGTCGGCCAGGCGGGCGGACTCGACGGGGTTGGCGAAACTGAGGAGCCGACGGAGGAGGTTTTCCCCCATCGTGGGGTTGTAATAGTCGGTGAAGTCGAAGGGGATGTCGGGGGAGACGTGGTCGAGGGGACCGAAATGCTCGACGAGGAGCGAGGCGGCCTGGTCGAGGATGTCGGCCCGCATGGAGAGCATGGCAACGAAAAGCTTGACCGGTTGTGGGATATGCGGAATGCCCATGGGGGCCCTGCCCTATCGTTGGGAACGAGGCGGACGACACGCCTTGACGCAGACGCCGCAGATGTGCTGACCGATGGCCGGGAGTCGTCGGAACTCGGAGAGCTTCTGGAAGCAGGCATCAAGGTTGAAGTCGCACGGGTTTTCGGCAATGGCGTGTGCGGGACAGACGGCGATGCAGGCCCGACAGGAGCCACAGTCGCGGTCCAGGGGGGAATCGGGAACGAGGG
>CAZVTD010000283.1:0-3225 GCA_964629945.1 uncultured Planctomycetota bacterium
TCCGCCCTCGACCCCTCCCTCACCAGACCCGAATCCTACCGCCTCACCCTCGCCCCCGCCGGAATCGAGCTCCTCGCCGCTGACCCCGCCGGAATCCTCTATGGCGCACAGACCCTCCTCCAGATCCTCGCCCTCAATCGTCGCGCACGCAACTGGCCCGGGCTCCTCATCAACGACGTCCCCGCCTATCCCACACGTGCCCTCATGGTCGACATGGGACGTTCCACCTTCCCGCTCCCATACCTCAAGCGCATCGTCCGAATCCTCGCGCGCCTCAAGATGAACCAGCTCCACCTCCACCTCTTCGACGACCAGCTCTGTGGCATCCGCTTCGACGGCTTCCCCTTCGGAACCCAAAACCCCTACGCCATCACCATCGCCGACCTTGCCGAGCTCGTCGAATACGCGAAGCCCTGGAATGTCGAGATCATGCCCGAGCTCGAAGGCTGGGCCCACGTCGGCGCCATCACCTTCCACAAGCCCGAACTCCTCGGCGGACCCGGAATGTACAACACCGGCGCCTCCTTCCTCGTCGGCCCGAAAATGTTCGACTTCATGCGCGAACTCACCCGACAGGTCGTTGACGTCCTCCCGAAAACCGGAATCGTCCACTTCGGACTCGACGAAGCCAAGTGGTTCCCCGACCCCGCCGCGCCCAAAGGTTATTCCCCCACCGCCATGGTCCGCGGCTACCACGATCTCCTCATGGACCTCGCCGCACGAGCCGGTAAAAAGATGTCCATGCAGGTCTGGGCCGACCATGGCGGACGTCCCATCCCCGAGGACATCCAGCCCGACTGCATCATCGAGCCCTGGAACTATTGGCGCCGGGCCTCCAGCGAAACACACCGCTTCCTCGGACGCTACACCGCCATGCCCAGGCTTCGCTGGGTCATGGGTGCAGGCCAGTCCGTCGCACACTTCCGGGGCGCCTACTTCGCCTCCGGACTCTGGTGCCGCGTCGCCACCACCTCCCCAAACTGTCTCGGACCCGACATCACCATCTGGGGTTGGAACGACCTCGACCGACGCTTCATCTCACTCTTCGCCGGCGCCTATTACGCCTGGAACCCCGCCGCCCCCACGCCTTGGACCACGCTCGACGACGACGAAACCTTCGACAAGATCGTCTTCCCCGTCATGAACTCCTTCCAGTCCATCTTCCCCGACGCCAACCCCGACCTCATCGCCGCCGACCGCGGCCCCACCGTCCTCATGGGCTTCCACTTCTGGGGGCCCAACCATGGCACACCCGGCGACCCCACCGCCTCCGTCCCCTCCAACTCCGGCTGGGCCTGGTCCGACGACCACTACGACAAGGAAACCGAATCCACCTGATCCACGGTCAGGCCCATTACCGTTCGCCACAGACGACCACTCCATAATCACGATGCCTTTCACCGGGCTCTCCTGCACGATGGGGACCCCATCGGCGTCTCGCATATCCCGGCGGCCCAGGATGAATACGACTCCTGCATAGGCGGCGTCTACCGTCTGCTTGTCTCCGGCGCCACACCCCATGAGTTGGCCGCCCACCTCGCGACCGTCCAGACACAGGCCATGAGAATCAACGCGTCACCCGGCCAACCGATGCTCGTCGCGAAAAGCTCTGCAGTATAGATATCCGACTGAATCCCACGTAGCGGACCTGTCGCCGCGCTTCTATGCTCCTGTCTCTCCCGCCGTAGCCGTTGTGATTCGCGTCGTCTTCGCAGGCCATTCGCATTTGCCGTTGCCTGCCCTCGACCGACGACGTGCCTGAAATCGGGACGCACTCCGCAATCACGCTGTCGCCGTCCGCTGATCATGGATCGTTGTTGCTTCTATGGCGCCCCTTTCCCCGTACAAAACGCGACGGAGACTCTCGTCTCCGTCCACCCGCCGTCTCCCACCCGTCGCCCGAAACCGCACAATCGCGCCGCGCCGCTCACTCCTTCTCTTCTTCGTCCCCTTTTCCCTGGAGCACGTCGCGCATCGCCTCATCCTTCGCCAGGTCCAGCAGTCCTTTCCCTTCGTTGTCCTTTACCGTCACGTCCGCCCCCTGCGCGATCAACCATTTCGCCTTGCGCTTCTGCCCCAGCATCACCGCCAGCGTCAGGGCTGTCCGACCGTCATGGTCCGCCGCGTTCAGGTCCGCGCCGTGACGGATCAGAAGCTCCGCCATCTTCGCGTTCGCCCCCTGCATCATGAGATAGAAAGGCGTCCTCCCCAAGGTGTCCTGCGCGTTCACCACCGCACCGTTCTTCAGCAGCGCTTCCACAATCGCATACTGGTCCTGCGCCACCGCCAGGTGCAGCGGCGTCGAGTCCCACTGGTCCTTCTCGTACACCAGTCCCGGGTTCTTCTTCAGCAACCCCTCCACACGGGCCTGGTCCCCAAGCCACACCGCAGTCCAGATGTCCAACTCCGCACCCAGCTTCAATAGCTCATCCAGCACCTCCTTCCTTTCTCCAATCATCGCGTGCCGTGCCGGCGTCCGTCCTTCCTCGTCCTTTGCGTTCAGGTCTGCACCGGCGACCACCAGCAATTGCGCACTCTCCAGTTGCCCATAGTAGGCCGCGATGTGCAGGGGCGTCTGACCCCACTGGTCCCGCGCCTTCACGTCCAAACCTTGCGCCAGAAGCACCTTCAGTACGTCGTTCATCCCATATGCCGTTGCGAAGTGTGTCAGCATCTGACCGTTGTCGTTCTTCCAGCGCACGTCTCCTCCCGCCGCCGCCAGCGCCTCCAACGACTCCACCTGGTTTCCCATCACCGCCCACAGCATCGTCGGCGTTCCCGTCTCATCCACCGCGTTCGCCAGGTCCGGGTTCCCCTTCAGCAGGTCCTTCATCTTCTCCTGCATCCCCAACCCCGCCGCTGCTCGGATGTCCACCTCCGCTCCGCTTTCCACCAGCAGATTCACCATCCGAAGGTCCGACATCCGCTTCGGCACGTCCTCCCATCCCTTCGGACGCCGCCCCAGCTTCAACACCACCAGGTGAAGCGCCCCCCACTCTCCGGCGGTCTTCGCATTCACGTTCGCGCCGCGCTCGATCAGCAGCCGCGCGATCTTCTCCTCGCCCCCCTGAACCGCCACCATCAGCGGCGTAAACCCATTCTCGTCTCGGCTCTCCAGAACCTCGGCCTTCCCCTCGTCCAGCACTCGCTTCACTTCCTCGACCTCGCCGTATCGCGCCGCTTTGTGGATTTGCCCGCCAAGCCCCGACCCCGCCAACCGCCCCC
>CAZVTD010000284.1:0-3222 GCA_964629945.1 uncultured Planctomycetota bacterium
CCCCACCATCGCCGCAGCCGCCCCACGCGTCCTCATCCTCGCCTCCATCGATCTTGTCTCACCCGGCCGGATATCCCGCGAACCGCTCACCCGCCCCGTCTCACGCGCTTCGCTCTCTTTGTTGCTGTTGTTTCTTTTTCTGTTTCTTCCATCTGCGTTCATCTGCGTCCATCTGCGGTTCCTGTTGTTTTTCCTGCTTACCGAAGCTGTTCCACGATCCAGGGCAGATCCGGCCGGTCCTTCAGCTTCTCCATCACAAGCCGTTCATCCTGATCATAATACCCCTTCTCGATCTCCTCCAGATACGGCAGATATCCCGCCACGTCCCGACGCGTCTTCCGCCAGCCCATCCGGTAGAACATCCGCCACTGCGCGCGTTCGCGTTGTCCTCTCAGCAGGTCTTTCACCGCCTCCCCTCGCGAGAACACCTCGTCGTACGTCTTCATGATCTCCCGCTGGAGCGTGCTCGGCTTCATCCGCAGCGGAAAGTGACACACGAACATCCCGTTCGTATACGCCCAGTCCCGAAGGATCCACCGTTCAGGAGGCATCAGCAGCGTCCCGTCGTGCGGATAGCCTCCCCACAGGCTGAAGATGCACATCTGACCGATCCGCCATTTCTTCAGCATCCGTCGCGTCAGGGCGAAGCTCTCCACCGTATCGCTGTCGCACCCCATGATCATCGACGTCAGCGGACGGATCCCCGCCTTCTGGATGGCACGCACCGCCTGAGCCGACTCCGCAACCTCCTGTCGCTTGTCCGCGTCGTCCAGCGACTCCTGGTTCAGCGATTCCACCCCCAGGAAGATCGACGACACCCCCGCGCGCTTCATCAGCTTCAGCAATTCCGGATGTTCCCGGATCGTCGAGCGGCAGAACACCGTGTAATCCGCCGTCAACCCCTCCTCGATGATCCGTTCCAGCAGTTTCGTCGTGTGGGCCGCGTCCCCGTCGAACAGGTTGTCCACAAACATCACGAACTTCCCATACTGGAGCTTATCCCGCAGGTCCGCGATCACCGACTCGATCGACCGCTTCCGATAGGGCCTCCCGAACATCGTCCGAACCGGACAGAATCGGCACGAATACACGCATCCCCGCGTGCTCTGAACCGTCAGCAGGGGCCAGGGCGGCCCCTTCTTCGCCGCCAGTTCCTTCCACCCGTGCACGGTCGTCATGTCCACCACCGTGTCGAAGTTCCTCACCGGCTCCCGGTCGGGCGTCGCCACCGTCTTCCCGTCGCGCTTGAACGTGATCCCTTGCACCGTCTCCGGGTCCCGCCCGCTCGCGATCGCGTCCAGCAGGTCCAGGATCGTCTCGTCCCCCTCCTGTCTCACCACGTAATCCGCAACCCTCAACACGCTTTCCGGATAATACGTCGCGTGCGTGCCCCCCACGATGATCGGCACGTCCTTCCTGGCGGACCGGATCTGTTCCACCAGCCGCTGCATCCGTCCCATCGCGCATGTCAGAACGTGGAAGCACACCACGTCCGACTCCGACAGCACCGACCAGTTGATCGGCCACACGTCTTCCACGAACGCCGTCGTCTCATACCCCGCGTTTTTCAGGATCGTCGCAATCAGGGGCACCCCGTACCTCGGCATCATCACCATGCCCCGGTCCAGGATGTTAGGGAAGGGCTGTTCCGCCTGGATGATCGAAACCTTGCGAAGGGTTCTCGCCTGCATACCTGTTACCCCCGTTGCACTGTCGGTTCAGGTCACGCGCAAGAACGTCGAATCTCGCAACCATACTAACACCGTCTCCCCGTCCCCGCAACCCCGCTCCCGGGTTCTTTCCGCCTCCCCCGCGGCTTCTTCCGTCGGGATGATTCACCCGGGCTATACCGTTTTCCGTCCCGGTCCATCGGGACGCCTTTGCGTTGAATGCGGTTTCTGTTCTCCCCGCAGCCCCCAATCGGCTCGCATGGCTCGCCTACGCACCTCTGCTTCCAGGTTTGCGCCCTTTCTGTCCCCCTGCTTCTTTTTCTGTTGTTGCTGTTGACCAGGTTTGGTTGTCCTTTGCGCTCTTTGCGCCTTTGCGTTGAATGCTGTTTTTCACGCGTACGCAGGCCCCGCCGTCCTCACCCTCTCCAGCATCCCCTCCCGGTTCGCCTCCACGCAGCTCACCCACTGCGTCATCAGCATCCCCTGGCCCTCTTCCGCCGCCATCAGTCGCTTCCACTCCTCGATCAGCTCGGGCGTCCCCGCCGGCGCCACCCACAGGTCGAACCCGCCCTGCCTGATCCGCCTCACCATCTCCGGGAACACCTGCCGATAGTTCCAGATCACCTGCACCACGTCCTGCTCCAGGTGTTTCTCCGCCTCCGCCGCCCGTCTCCCCCGTTTCTCGGGCTCTCCCGGATAATGGATCGAGCACGCGTCCGACCACATCATCGTCCGCAGTCCCTTCGCCTTCAGCATCCCTCTCAGAACGTGCACCGCCCCCACGTACTGCTCCAGCGTTCGCTCGTCGTCCTCGTCCATCCCGATGTGGAAGAACTCCTTCGGCTGGCACACCCCGATCAGTTCCTCCATCAGTTCCCCCGCCACCTGCCAATAAGCCTTGTCCCCGACCTCATATCCCGTCCCCGTCGAATGCGGGCGCATCCACGTGTCGTGCTGATGTCTCGGAGACTTCGCAAAGTTCAGCTTCGGCACCACGTCCATCCCCTTCTCGTGCGCCAGCTTCACCAGCGCCGCCAGGTCCTTCATCGGCACCGAATAATGCCGCTTCAATTCCGGGTGCGACGCATACTCCACCCCGTCCGAGCAGTCCACAATCAGCACGTTGAAATCATACCGCGCCAGTTCCTCCAGGACCGCCGCCGCCACCTCCACACTGAAAGGCTGCTCCGTCTCTTTCCGCTCGCACCACCTCGGATCATAATGCGTCAGATGAATCAGATACCCCCGATACGCCAGCGTGTGTTCCACCATAATGAACCCCTCCGAATCGGAAAGAATTGATCACCATCGTTCCCGCACGCCTCTCGCCGCGCACAGCCATAATATCCTCGCAAAGGCGGCGATGCCAACAACAAAGCTCACCGTCTTCCCGGTCTTATTGTCACCGTGCTTTTTCCACTTGACGCCCCCAGCCCGCGGGCGTACAGTCAATCCCACAGGTGCTCGAAGGGCGCCTCCGGGCCTGCTGAAAGGACAAAGTCCCCCTTCATGGATGTCGGAAAAGACCAGACCTTCTTTTCTGTCCGAGCGG
>CAZVTD010000285.1:0-3178 GCA_964629945.1 uncultured Planctomycetota bacterium
GATGATCTCGGTCCGGACAGAGATCATCCGGGCGGGGACGCTGATGGGGCTTCTGACGAGCCGCCAGACGGCGGCGACGATCGGACAGCGGAGCAACGGGACGATGAGGGCGGATGGGCCTGGGAGGATTCCGCTGGTGCGGATGACCAACATCAACCTGGAGCCTGGGAGCGGGAGCCTGGCGGACCTGATCGCGGATACGAAGGACGGGATCCTGCTGTCGGTGAACCGGAGTTGGTCGATCGACGACCGGAGGGTGAACTTCCAGTTCGGGACGGAACTGGCGCGCGAAATCACGAACGGGAAACTGGGACGAGTGCTGCGGAACCCAACGTATACAGGGATCACACCCGAGTTCTGGGGCTCGTGCGACGCGATCTGCGAGGCAAGCGAGTGGAAGATGTGGGGGACGCCGAATTGCGGGAAGGGAGAACCTTCGCAGACGGCCCACGTGGGACATGGGACGTCGCCTGCACGGTTCCGCGGGGTGGAGGTGGGAACGGCTTAGAAGAAGAAACATTCAACGCAAAGGCGCAAAGAACGCAAAGGACAGCGAAGCTCAGGCAAACGACAGAAACAGAAGAAGCAGCCAGGGAACACAGAAAGGGCGCAAGAAGAAGCAACAGCGGAGAAGACAAGAAGACGAGCGGACATTTTCTTCGGGAGAGAGGCATGCTGGATCAGAACGAGATGATGGGGGTGCTGGAAGAGGTGCTGCGGGTTTCGGAGGCGGATGAGACGGAAGCGGTGCTGATCGACGGGGATTCGGCACTGACACGCTTCGCGGATAACGTCATCCACCAGAACGTGGCGAACCGCGACGTGAGGCTGACGGTGCGGGTGGCGCTGGGGAAGAAGATCGGTGTGGCGGGGACGAACCGGATCGACCGGGATGGGATCAGCGAGGTGGTCGGACGAGCGATGGAGATCGCGAAGGTGGTGGAGGAGACGGTGGGGTTCCCGGGCCTGCCCGAGGGGGGCGAGGTGAAGGAGGCGGGGTGCTTCGACGAGGCGGTGGCACGATGTTCGGCAGAGGAACGCGCGAGAATGGTCGCCCGCGCGGTGAAGGCGGCGAAAGCAAGCGGGGCGAGCGCGGCGGGTGCGCTTTCGACAACGGTGTCCGGGATGGCGGTGGCGAACTCGCGAGGGGTGCGGGCGTTCCACCGAGGGACGGAAGCAGCACTCAACCTGACCATGACGGTGGGGAAGACCGAAGACCAGGCGGGTTCGAGCGCACGGGCGACCCGGTTGAGCTGGAAGCTGTCGGAGATCGACGTGGATGAGGCGGCGGACAAGGTGGCCAAACGGGCGCTGGCAGGGCTGGAGCCGGTGGAGGTGGAGCCGGGGGAATATACGGTGGTGCTGGAGCCGGCGGCGACGGCAACGCTGGTGGAGTTCCTGTCGTATCTGGGGTTCGGGTCGAAGGCGTACCAGGAGAAGCGGTCGTACATGGCAGGGAAGATGGGGATGAAGATCACGGGGGAGAACATCACGATCGTGGACGACGGGCAGGATGAGGCGGGGATGCCTTTCCCGATGGACTTTGAGGGGACGCCGAAGCAGCGGGTGGCGCTGATCGAGAAGGGGGTGGCGAAGGGCGTGGTGTACGACAGTCAGACGGCAGCGGTGGAGGGGAAGCAGAGCACGGGGCACGCGCTACCTGCGAAGTATGCGTCGCACGGTCCGCACGCGTGGAACCTGCTGATGGAGGGCGGGGATTCGTCGGTGGAGGCGATGATCGCGGGGACGAAGAAGGGACTGCTGGTGAGCGACTTCCACTACGTGAATGTGGCGGAGCCGATGAAGACGGTGCTGACGGGGATGACGCGCTGGGGGACGTTCCTGATCGAGGACGGGAAGGTGACGAAGGCGATCAAGAACCTTCGGTTCACGCAGGGGGTGCTGGAGGCGTTCGAACGGGTGGAAGGGATCAGCAAGACGCGGGAACGGTTCGACGGGGTGGTGGTCCCGGCGGTGAAGATCGGGGGGTTCCGGTTCACGGGAAAGACGGAGTGAGGAGAAGAAACACCCACAGCGCCACAGAGACACGGAGGACACAGAGGACGGCACAGCCTGGGTAAACAGCAACAACAGCAGAAGAAAAAGCGAGGGAAACAGCGGAGATGGGCAGCAGAATTCCCTGAGGACTATCAGGGCGGGTTGAGGGAAGAAAGAAGGACAACGAGAACTCGGATGGAGGAGAAGAAACACCCACAGCGCCACGGAGACACAGAGAGCACGGAGGACAGCACGGCCTGGGTAAACAGAAACAACGGCAGAAACAACAACGGAGAACAACCTTTTCCTTTGAACAGCAACAACAATAGAAGAAACGGAGAGAACAAAAGACAGAACAGTCTGGGTAAACAGCAACAACAGCAGAAACAGCGAGGGAAACGGCGGAGATGGGCAGCCACCCTCTCCGGGAAGGATGAGGCCGGTTGAGGGGCGAAGGCAAGACGAAGAGAGCCCGGCTTGATCACTCGACAGCAGCCACTGTGAGGGGGGGATGATGAGGCTGGAGGAGATCAACAAGATCACGGAGCGGATTATCGGGTGTGGGATCGAGGTGCACCGGCATCTGGGGCCCGGGATGCTGGAGTCGGTGTACTCGGGGGCGATGTGCGTGGAGATGACCAGCGCAGGATTGAAGTTCAGGCAAGAGGTGGTGCTGCCGGTGATGTACAAGGGCGTGGAGGTGGGCAAGCAACGGATCGACCTGCTGGTTGAAGATGAGGTGATCGTGGAATTGAAGAGCGTGGAGGAGATGAACGTCCTGTTCGAGGCGCAACTGCTGGGTTATCTGAAGATGTCGGGAAAGCGAGTGGGATTGCTGATGAACTTCAACGCAACGACGATGAGGGATGGGATCAAACGGCTGGCGGTGTGAGGATGAGGCGAGAAGGACGGATCGACGTCCTGTAAGGAGAACCGAGATGAGGGGGGTTGGAGGCTGGGCGGCGGTGGTGTTCGGAGGTGCGGCGTCGCTACTGTGCGCAGCAGGGTACGCGGCGGAGCTGGCCGGGGAAGCACATGTGATCGGGATGCCCTGGATTCAGCGGATCCTGTTTGTGCCGACGTGCGTGCTGGGGGCGTACGTGGCGGCAAGCAGGATGAAGATGTTGGGTTGGGAGAAGATGGCACGATGGGGTGTTTCCGCCAACCCAACATCTTCATC
>CAZVTD010000286.1:0-1494 GCA_964629945.1 uncultured Planctomycetota bacterium
TGCGCTCGCGAACGGAGCCGAGCCGGCTGGCGGAGTGCTGCTTCCGGGTGTTGACGCATGACCTCATGATCCTCTAGCTTCGACAAACAAGGTTTCTACAGAGCATGCTGAGTGCTATGCCGTTCCTTCATCCTCTCAATAGTCATGCCGCCAAACTACTCCCGCTCCGAGGTTTGCGACCTTTCTGTCCCTCTGCTTCTTTTTCTGTTGTTGCTGTTTACCTGGCCGTGCTGTCCTTTGCGTTCTTTGCGCCTTTGCGGTGAGTGTTTCTTTGGTTTTTTCATAAACGGTCGGCGGAAAACGGTCATTGGAAGGCGGCATCAAAAACAGCGCAAATTCGCTCACTTTTGGGCTAAATTCGACCCAAATGCGACCGAATTCGAGCGGTTCTGTACGGTGCCACCCCCGTTTTTAGCTCAAAAATGCGGTTCCCGACAACTCTAAGTCTATGTCGGATTGTTGAAGTCGCCCGCCATTCGTCCATTCAAGACCATCTGTACCGCGATCTGGCGTACAGATTGCCCCGTACTGCCCGTATAACGCATCCGTCGTACAGGAGTGATGTGCTCTTGTATGCGACTTCGAAGGCTATGAGGCGATTGGCGGGGGTCCAAAAAGCCAGGGACCCCGGTTTCCCGGGGTCCCGTCCATCAACCCACCCTCCGCTATGGAGGTCAATTCTCCGCGACGTTCATGTAGCAGCAGTCCAGCGTGGCACCCGACAGGCTGATGATGAACCCCTCGTCCATCTCGGCGCTCTTGAGATAGCGGGCAAAGCGGTAGAGGTCTTCCGAGCTAACCCGTTGCTGGCGCTTGATTTCCACCATCACGCGGCCTTCCAGCACCACGTCCGCCAGGAACGTCTCCACCGGTCGGCCGCCGAAGGTCAGCAGCGTATTGTTTCGGCGGGTCACCCGCACCTTGCGCCGGGTCACCTCATCCACGAACCGCTTCTCGGCCTCATCCACCGTAACGCCAGGCGCCATCTGACCTTGCAGACGGTCGGCGACCTCGAACACCGTCTTCTTGAGCCGGTTGACCCGTCGTGTGCGCCCTGCCATGGATCACGCCTCTGCCCCTCGACGCCCTTCTTAGCGCAAATGCCGTGCCAATCGACATCCCCGGGCGGAACTTATCCGAAGGGATCGACGTAACCTGTTTTGGAGCAATGAGTAATGAATGCGCGAAAGAGGCGTGATGGATTCAACCGCTGCGGGAGGATCGGCGGGTTTTGTTTGATAATCTGAACACGGCGCTGTCGCATCTTAACAGAAGGCGGGAGGGGCCACTCCGCTCACTCGACCTCCAGGACCAGCCCATCGTAAGCCAGAAACACTTCGGGCGGAAGCATTTGCGACGTCGTCTCGTGGTCGATGTCGTGGCAGATGTGCGTGAAATAGGTGGCTTTGGCGCGGATGATGCCGGCCACCTCGATGCTCTCATCCACCGAAAAGTGTGTGGGATGCGGGCGGAAACGCAGGGCGTCGAGCACCA
>CAZVTD010000286.1:1504-3145 GCA_964629945.1 uncultured Planctomycetota bacterium
TCAGCGTCACCGCGCCCCTCTGCCTCGGCTACAAGGGCGACATGATCCGCGATTACTTCCGGAATTACCTGTGGCAGACGGGCGCGGTGACGCTGACGCTCGGGCAGACGCCCACCGTCGAGTTCCACGACCGGCATGACGAGGAAGATTGGAGGGTCACGCTCGCCGACACCGGCGAGGAGACAATGACGGCGGGCCGCATCAAGAGGATCGAGCGATTCATCGGGGATGCCCGAGCAGTCGGTCAGGTACGCGAAGTTGCCGATGCGGTAGCCCAGGATGGTCTCTTTGCCATGCAGCACGGGCACGGGAAGGATGGTGCGCCCGAAGAGCTGGAAGGGCTCCGTCACCTCGTGCAGGTGCAGCTTGGGGATGCCGTTCACGCGGTTGGCGGCTTCGAAGATGTAGGCGAAGGTCTGTCGCAACTGCTGGCATGTCTTTGGGTTAGCGTAGGCTTCGATGGGGCCCTGGGCATCGGAGAAGACGCGGACGTCGTCGAGTCCGTGGACGTGGTCGGCGTGCTTGTGAGTAAACAGGATCGCATCGAGCGTGGGGATCGGATGGTCGAGCATCTGCTGCCGGAAGTCCGCCGAGGTATCGATGACGATGTTGCGGTCGGCGTCCTGGAGCAGCACGGACGGACGCAGCCGACGGTTGCGCGGATCGGTGGAACGACAGACGGGACAGTCGCAGGCGATGCGCGGGACGCCATGAGAGGTGCCGGTGCCCAGGAAGGTGACTTTCATTCGGGATCGCCTTCGAAGGGGACGGCGGGCAGGTCGGGTGAGACGCCGATGTCGATGAGGACGACGCGGCCGGCGTGTGCGGGGCCGTCGGCGCGGGTGAGCCCGAGTTTGGGCGCGAGGAAGGTGGCAGTGGCATCGGCGTTGACGGCGACGCCGAGGACGACGCCTGAGTCGGCGTCGAGTCCGGAGGGGATGTCGATGGCAAGGACGGGACACCTGGCCTGGTTGATGAGTTCGATGGCGCGGCGGAAGGGTCCGCGGACTTCGCCCCGTGTGCCCGTGCCCAGGAGGGCATCGACGACGAGGGCGGCATCGGCGAGGGCGTCGGTCACGGGGGACTCGTCGTCTTCCAGCGCAACGGAGGTGACGGGAAGTCCGAGCTTTCGGATGATGGCGAGGTTGAGGGCGGCATCGCCGGTGATTTTGTCGAAGGGCGCCAGGACGAAGGTGCGTGTGGCGACGCCGGCGTTGGCGAGATGACGGGCGATGACGAAGCCGTCGCCGCCGTTGTTGCCCCGACCGGCAAGGATGACGACGGGCCCAGTGGAGGCGCCGAGCATTTCCAGTGCAAGGAGTGCCGCGCCCCGACCGGCGTTTTCCATGAGGACGACGCCCGGGACGCCGAAGTCTTCGATGGCTCGTCGGTCGAGTTCGCGGACGGCCTCGGCGGGCAGGGGACGGGGGAGGTCTGACGGGTGGTGGTCTGAGCGGGTCACGGGGTCACTCCTTCAGGGCGATCTTGTCGTCGGGATCGAGACGGTCCTTGATGAAGATGGCGTCGGTGGGGGAATCGGTGTCGTTGATGATGTTGTGGGTGTCAGTGGGGTCGAGACGGAAGGCGTCGCCGGTGCGAACGCGGATGCGTTCGCCATGGACGACCATGAGGGGGGTGCCG
>CAZVTD010000287.1:0-3138 GCA_964629945.1 uncultured Planctomycetota bacterium
GCGCAAAGGATCCCGACAAGTCGGGACTTCGCTTCGCTCAGCAGCAAGGCCTGGGTGAACAGAAGAAGAAACCGCTTCTAACACAAAGGCACCAAGGGCACCAAGAAAAGAAGAAGAAGCCGCACGGCCAGCACAGAGGAACGAGAGGGAAACAGGAGGCCACAGAGAACAGCACTGCCTGGGGGACAGATAAAAACAGAAGAAGAAACCGCACGGCTGACACGGAGAAACAAGAGAAAACAAGAGGGCTCAGAGAACGGCCAAGGCAGGGTACGGCAACAACAAAAGAGGCGAGTGACGGCAACGGGAACGGATCAATGGGCAATGCACAACACACAACACCCCATAGGCAATGAACGGGGAACAACGGATCCCAGAAGCGGCGAACGGTGAGCGCGGATGATGAGGCGAGCGGTGGTGGTCATGGTGGTGGTGATGGGGCCGGCGGCGGGGGTGTTGGGGGCACTGTCCGCGGAGCGGGCGAAGGAGATCGAGGAATTGGTTCGGCAGCTCGGCGTGGCCGCCCATGCGGAGCGGGAAGCCGCGACGAAGAGGTTGATCGAGATCGGGATGGACGCGGCAGGGATGGTGAGGAAGGAGCTGGACAGGACGGATGATCCGGAGGTGAAGGCGCGGTGCCAAGAGGTGCTGGCGAAGGTCCGGCTGGCTGAGGAGCGGGTAGGGTTTCTTGGGCGGGTTCCGGCAGGAGCGGATCCCGAGTTCAGCCGGGACGGGATGCACATGATGTACGTTTTCTGGGAAGGGGAAAAGGAGGGGGTGTGGCACGATGGGAAGGCGGGGAAGGTCTACGACGAGGTGTGGTCGGCAAGCCTGTCGGGAGACGGGGAGCACGTGGCATACGGCGCGTGCGACGAGGGCGGGCGGTGCATGGTGTCGGATGGGGTGGAAACGCGTGAGTGGGACGACCTGAGATGGGTCGAGATCACGGAGATTGGGAACAAGCCCTTCTACTGGGCGAGCAAGGGGGGGCGGTTCCGTCTGGTGATCGGTGAGGCAAAGGGTCCGGAGTTCGACGACTGGGCGTGGCAGGGTCTTGTCGAGTTCACGCGGGACGAAAAGCGGTGGGCCTACGTGGGGAGAAGAAAAGAACGCCAAGTCCTGGTGGTGGACGGTGTGGAGCAGGGCGAGTATAAGGCGGTGAGGGTGCCCGACTTTTCGCGAGACGGGAAACGGATGGCGTATTCGTTCAAGGAGGGGGACAAGTGGCGGATGGTGGTTGACGGCAAAAAGGGGAAGGCCTTGTGGGACTTCTGTCAATATGGGGTGTTCTCCGACGACGGGAAGCATTTCGTGTACGTGGCGAGCCTGGCTGGCCGGTACAGCGTGATCAAGGACGGCAAGAAGATCGGGGAGTATGCGGGTGCGTGGCGGCCGATGTTTTCGCCGGACGGGAAACGTCTGGCGTACACGATCCAGAAGGGTCTTGGGATGGCGCTGGTGGTGGACGGGGTGGAGGGGCCGACACTGCCCGGCTTGAAGAGTGTGGATTTTTCGCCGGACGGGAAGCACGTGTGGACACGGGCTTTCACGGCGTGGGGCTGGCGCTGGGACGAGCACGGAGAGTTTCACGCGGAGACAGGAGACGAGGAGAGGCAGGGGGAGGAATGCCTGTTGGTGGACGGAATGCGGGGCAAGGGGTACGACTCGGTGCAGCCGAGCGGCGGTTTTACGAAGGACAGCCGACACCTGTACTATGCAGCGGAGCGGGAAAAGAAGCGGTTCGCGGTGGTGGATGGGGTGGAAGGGCCGAGGCATGAGCGGGTGTATCTTCCGGATGGGGGGGAGACGGAGAAGGGAACGCTGAGGTACGTGGTGCAGGACGGTGAGGAGGTGTGGCTGGTGGAGGTGGCGTGGCCCGAAGGGCTGGATTGGCGGAACGGGATGGTGGAGATCGAGAAGAAGTGAGCACCATGGTTGGTGTCCCGAGGTCAGGACATGGCAACGGCGACCGCTTCAACGGGGAACAGGCAATACACAACACACAACGGGAAACAAAGCAATGTAAAATGGGCAACGGGCAATGCAAAACGGGCAAGTGACAGCGAACAACAGAAACAACAGCTTGGTCGGATCGGGGACGTGGGTTTGGAGAAAGGTTAGGCGGTAGGACAGGCGAGGGTCCCGACGAGTCGGGATCGCCCAGGCAGGGCGGAAGCGTTCCGGTGGTTGGGAGCAAGGAATGAGAGAACTGGGTCGGCTGTATCGGTATATCCTGGCGAAGCGCGGGCGGCTTGCGGCTGCGGTGTTGTTCGGGGTTCTGGCGGCGGTGATGGACCTGTGCACGCTGGGTGTGCTGAAGGAGACGCTGTCGGCGATCACGGGGGAGAGTGCGGAGGCGCCGGCGTGGCTGGGTCCGCTCCGGGGACAGCTGGGGTGGTTCTTCACGGAGTATCTGGCCGAGCATCGCGGGACGGCGCTGGGGTGGATCTGTCTGGGGCTGGTGGTGGTGGCGGCGATCCGCGGGCTGGCGCGCTACATCAACGCGTACTGCTCGGCGTACGTGGCGGTGCACGCGGGTCGACGGCTGAGCGTGGACCTGTACAGCAGCATGGTGGGGCAGCCCGCGGGGTTCTTCACGGAGGCACGGGTGAGCCAGACGGTGAGCCGATTCGCCAACGACGTGGGGGCGATCACGTCGGGCCTGGCGGCGCTGTTTTCGAGCATGGTGCTGGAGCCGCTGCGGATGGCGTTCTTCTTTGCGGCGTGTCTGCTGCTGAGCTGGAAGCTGACGCTGATCGGGGTGGTGGTGATTCCGGGGGTGGGCTGGCTGGCGATCCGGTTCGGGAAACGTGCGAAACGCGCGGCGAAGCGCGGGCTGGCCAGCGCGGGACGGCTGGTGGGGATCGTGAGCGAGTCGGGGGGGGGTAGCGGGGTGGGGGAGGGGTGCGGGGGGGAGGGGGACGGGCGGGGACGGGTCGAGCGGGAGTCGCGGGAGTTCGCGCGTCAGAAGACGAAGGCGGTGCAGGCGGAAGAGACGGGCAAGCAGATGGGCGAGTTCATCGTGTTCGCGGGGCTGGCAGGGGCGCTGGTGGTGGGGGGACGCGCGATGATCGACGGGGAACGGACGCTGGCGAAGGCGGGGGTGTTCCTGGGAGCGCTGTTCTGGATGATGGACCC
>CAZVTD010000288.1:0-3135 GCA_964629945.1 uncultured Planctomycetota bacterium
GTGGGGAGAGGGGTGATCGATGAGCAACGTGGTGCGGGCGGCACTGATGGTGTGCGTGGTCCTTCCGGTCGGGGTGGCGTTCGGGCAGCCAATCACGAAGGTTCCGGTGGACGAGCTTCGGGCGGACCTGGCGAGTCCGAATCCCGGGGTTCGGGTGTCCGCCATCCAGGTGATCGAGAAGCAGCGTCGTCGGGAACTCATCGACGTTCTTGTGGAGAAGCTGAAAGATGACGACCTGAACGTCCGGTCGGCGGCGCTGAGTGCGCTGGCGGAGTTCGGGGACCCGAAGACGATCCCGGCGATCATCGAACTGGTCCGCGAGACGTACGGGCTGGGGCCTGAGGTTTCGGCGGAGCAGATCGACAAACTGATCAAACAGCTTGGGGCGAAGGGGTATGGGGAGCGGGAAGCGGCATCGCGTGAACTGGAGAAGATCGGGGTGGCGGCGCTGGAGAAACTTCGAGCGGCGGCGAAATCGGACGATCCGGAGGTGGCGGCGCGTGCCGGTCGGGTCATCGCGGTGCTGGATTTGAAGAACGATGAGTGGCACCAGAGGATCGCACGAGGGGCGCTCGCCATTCTGGGGAATTCGGGTGATCGGCGGGCGGCCGGTCTCATGATTCGCATGCTTGGGGTGTCGGACAGCTCGGAGCGATTTCATGCCGCCGGGGTGTTGGGGGCGTGGGGTGTCAGGGAGGCGGTTCCGGCGCTGGTGGAGCACCTGTCGGACGCGAACGCCGGGGTGGCGAACACGTCGGCGGAGGCGCTGACGAGGATCGGGGACCCGGCGACGGTCAAACTTCTCAAAGCAATGATCCAGGACAAAACGCGCACGGGTCGAGGGCATGCGGTGTACGTGTTGTCGAAGCTGGGGCCTGGGGAGCACGAGGCGTTCCTTCGCGAGTACGTGAACGACGCCGACCTGGAGACGCGCAAGGCGGTGGTGCGCGCGCTGGGTGCGTCGGACAATCCGGAGGTGCGTGCGCTGATGGTGACGCTGCTGGCGGACCGGGAGCCTTCGATCCGGAGTGCGGCCTGCATTGCGCTGGGACGTCCCGGAGACAAGACGGCGTTGGCGGCCCTGGTGGCACGTCTTTCCGACGGCGACGGGCACGTGCGTCAGGCGGCACTCGTGGCACTGGAGAAGATCGGCAAGGGGGTCCCGATGGGGCCGGTGAGGGGACGTCTTGGGGACGAGGACTGGGGTGTGCGCGAGTCGGCGATCAAGACGCTGGCGGCGGTCGGGGAGAAGGCCGCGGTCGATGCGTTTCTGGAACGGCTGGAGCGCGAGAACAACAAGGCACTCCGGGTGAAGCTGGTGGAGGCGCTGGGGAAACTGGCGGACCGTCGAAGCGTCGAGGCGTTGACGAAGTTGTTGACGGACGGAGATCCCGAGCTGAGGAGGGCCGTGTGGTGGGCGCTGGCGGCGATGCCGGACGAGCGTGTGGTCAAGGTGCTGTCCGAAGGGCTGATGCGCGGCGACCGGGAAGCTTTTGAGGTGGCCGAGGCGGTGCTGTCGAAGATCGGTCCGGCGGAGCTTATGGGTCTGATCGAGACGGAATTGCGTTCTGGTCAGGTCGAGAGGAGGCGTGCGGCGGTGCGCGTGGCGGCTCTCCTCGCCAGCGACGCGAGGCTGATGGAGCCGCTGCTGGAATGCATCGGTGAGGCGGAGATGGACGCCGAGACGGCAAGGACGTGGCAGAGCGCCTGTCATGCCCTGCAGGGCATCGACCCGAACTGGATGTATTACAGGGCGGCGGAGCGACGTGCGGGGAAACTGATCGAGCTGTTGAAGGACCCGTCGGCGGAGGTTCGTGCGGGTGCGGCGGCGGGGCTGCGGTACATCCCGCACAAGGCGTCGGTGGGGGCATTGGTGGCCGTGTTGAAGGACGACCAGCTGAACGTGAGGATCCGTGCAGCCGAGACGCTGGGCGAACTGAGAGACGGTGCGGCGGTGGAGCCGCTGATGGGGCTGCTGAAGGGACAGGACCGTCGAGAGCGTCGGACGGTGGTGGAGGCGCTGGGGAAACTGAAAGACGCGCGTGCGGTGGGGGCACTCATCGCGGCGCTGCATGATTCGGACACCTCCTACTACAGCATCTGTGCGCTGGGAGAGATCGGGGACCGACGTGCGGTGGATCCGCTGGTGGATTTCGTTGAACGTCCCGAGACGCTCTACCACCCGACGAATATCCACCACGTAATCCGTGCGCTGGGTAAGATCGGCGACGAGCGCATGGTGCCGGCGCTTGTCCGCTACGCCGAACGTCCGAAGGCGGAGGGACAAGAAGACGCCATCAACGTGCTGGTGTCTCTGAAGGTCCGGGAGGTGGTGCCGATCTTGATGACGCTGCTGGCTGACCGTGGGGAACGCGAGCGGATGCTGGCGGCGCGTGCGCTGGGGAGTCTTGGGGAAAAGGACGCGATCGAGGCGATCACTTGGCTGTTTCCGACCCAGTCGGAACACATGGCGGCGCAGAGCGCATTGATCGAGCTGAACGACGCGTCGTCGGTTCCGTATCTTGTGGAGTTTCTGAAGTATCGTTCGTGGTCCGTGCGTGCGTATTACGGTCCGGGCCAGGGGAACCAATGGGAGGGTCGCGCGAGTGCGATGAGTGTGCTGATCCACCTCAAGGACGCGCGGGCGATCCCGGTGTTCGTCGAGATCCTGGGGAGCGGGACGCCGCATGAGCGTGAACGGGCGGCTTATGGACTGGGGGTGCTGGGCGACGCCGGGAGTGTTCCGGCGCTGGTGGCGGTGGTGAACGACACGACGCAGGGGAAGGGTGTTCGCAGTGCGGCGGTGCAGGCGCTGGGGAACATCGGCGGGAAAGAGGCGATGGAAGTGCTTCTGGCGTGTCTGCGCACGCCCGGACACCCGGGAGAAGGCCTGGCCGCCGAGGCGCTGGTGAAGAGCCACGACGGGCGGGTGGTTGTGCTGCTGGTGGAGATGCTGAAGGCGTCTGATCCATGGCGGCGGCTGACGGCGGGGCGTTTGTTGGCGGCTCAGGGAGACGAGCGGGTCATCGGACCGATGATCGAGATGCTGGATCACGGGGACCGGTATGTCCGCGGCGGGGCGATGCGTGTGCTGGGGAGGGGGGGGGGGGAGCGTGGGGTGGGGGGTCTGGCGTG
>CAZVTD010000289.1:0-3133 GCA_964629945.1 uncultured Planctomycetota bacterium
GTGTTCGTGATGGGGGGCGATTACTGGAAGGGGATGCTGGACTGGATGCATGACCGGATGGTGGGGGGCGGCTTCATCCGGTCCGAGGACATGGACCTCTTCACGGTGCGCGACGATCCGGTGGAGGTGGCCGACGGGATCAAGGCGTGGTGGGACGCGAACAAGGATAAGTGATCCCTCTTCGCGCCGGCCCAGCTACGGGCGGGTCTTCTCATTGGGGACAATCGCAGCTAAAAAAGTGTGATTCGGGGGTTCGGCCCAGGACATGGTTTTCCTTTGGCGGGGGGCGGAATGATGAGGAAGGCGATGCTGATGCTGTGCCTCGGGCTTGCGCTCGCACTGTGCGGATGCGGGAAGCAGGAGGAGCGCACGACATCGAGTGACATCGATGATGCGACGGAGGTCCTCACGGATGTCCCCAAGACCGAGCCTGAGGAGACCTTGTCGGTGGAACTGGGCGATGACGTGACGCTCGACTTGGTCCTCGTTCGTCCCGGCTCGTTTCTGATGGGCTCTGACGAGGATGGTTTTGACGAGAAGCCGGCCCGGAGGGTCACCATCACCAAGTCGTTCTACATGGGGAAGTTCGAGGTGACGCAGGAGCAGTGGAGGGTTGTCATGGGGGCGAACCCGAGCCATTTCAAGGGCGATAAGAACCCGGTCGAAATGGTGGGTTGGGATAACTGTCAGACCTTTCTGAAGAAGCTCAATGAAAAGGTCCCGGGTCACTCGTTTCGCCTGCCCGCGGAGGCGGAATGGGAATACGCCTGCCGGGCCGGCAGCACGTCGATCTTCTGCTATGGGAATGATGAGGGGGACCTGGAGGACTACGCTTGGTACCGCGGAGGCTCAGGCGACAGGACACACCCGGTGGGCGAGAAGAAACCCAATGCGTGGGGCCTGTATGACATGCATGGGAACGTCTGGGAGTGGTGTCAGGATTACTATGGCAAGTATCCCGCTGAGGAGCAGAGCGACCCCACAGGGCCGACGTCGGGGGGGCTGCGTGTGCTGCGCGGCGGCGCCTGGGTCGAGACTTCTACGTACTGCCACTCGACGCACCGTGACAAAAGCTGGCCCGGTGACCACTTCATCAGCCACGGTTTGCGGGTCGTGTGTGAGGTCGGCGTGGACTGAACCGGCCGTTTCGTTCTTCGGGTCCTCTTTCCCGCGCATGGGATTTGATCCCGGTGGACAAGCAGAATCCGGACGTCGAGAGTGACCGCGGCGTGGATGGGAGCCGATGTGGGGGAACGAAACAGGCCCGTGAGCGGGAACGCGCACGGGCCTGCGGTTTGTACGGAGCGAAGGGCTCACGGGAACTGGGGAGGACGCATGAGCCCTGCGGTTTCGGGGAGTCCGAACATGACGTTCATGTTCTGGAGGGCGTTTCCGGCCTGTCCCTTCATGAGGTTGTCGATGTGACTGACGACGACGAGGGTGCCGGTGGCCTTGTCGAAATTGACCCAGAGGTTGCAGAAGTTGGTTCCCCGGACGGCGGTGTTGCTGGTGGCGCCTTCGGGACCGATGACGCGGACGAAGGGCTCGCCGGCGTAGGCGTCGCGGTAGAGCTTGACGAGCCTGGCGGGGTCGGCGAAACCGGAGTTCACCTTGGCGTAGCAGGTGGTCATGATGCCCCGACAGAGGGGGACGACCTGCGTGATGAGACAGACGTCGAGGTTTTTGCCGGCCTTGAGGGAGAGCTGACGGTTGACCTCGTAGGAGTGCTGATGGGCGGCGACCTTGTAGGCGTTCATGTTGTCGTAGCGCATGGGGTAGTGGAAGGTGGCGGCGGCTTTCTTTCCGGCGCCTGAGACACCGGTTTTTGCGTCGGCGATGAGGGTGGACAGGTCGACGGCACCGGTCTGGACGGCGGGGGTCAGTCCGAGGATGGTGGAGACGGCGAAGCAGCCGGGGTTTCCGACGACGGTGGCGGACTTGATGCGTTCGCGGTGGAGTTCGGCAAGTCCATAGACGGACTGGGGCAGAAGCTGGGGGGCGAGGTGCCTGGGGTCCTTGCCGATGCGACCGGCGTAGCCGGCATAGGTTTCGGTGTCACCGAAGCGGAAGTCGCCGGAGTAATCGACGAGCCGGAGTCCGGCGGCGACGTACTTGGCGGCAATGGACATGCCGACGCGGTCGGGGGTGGCACAGAAGAGGACATCGGCGCCATCGGCAGGGTCGTCGTTGTCGGGGTGGGTGAGTGTCATGTCACAGAGACCGGCGAGGTGGCCGAACTCGGCGGAAATGGGCTTGCCCGCATTTTCGATGTCGATGAGCTTGACGAGTTTTGCCTGGGGATGTCCGAGGAGCAGCTCGATCATTCCCGTGCCACCGAAACCGCCTGCACCGATAATCTTGACCTTGACCATGGGTATTCCTTTCGGGATGGTTACCAGGGAGGACGCATGATAGCAAGAGGGCGCGGAATTTCAAGAGTCAGCCGGGGTTGGAAGATCAGAGGGTGTGCGCGGCCCAGAGGAGTCCGCGGGTGGTGAGTTCGAGGATGGGAGGACGCGAGAGGGTGGCGGCGTCGTGTCCGAGGGAGGAGTAGAAGACGCGCGAGGCGTGGTGCTGCCGGGTCCAGACGACGGGCATGGTGACGTCTTCGCCCGGCGGGGCACGGGCGGCGGGATCACAGGGGCTGGCCAGGACCTGATTGGCCGGGTCCACGAGGAGATAGTATTGTTCGGAGGTGACGTCGAAGTCCGCCAATCCTCGGGTGATGGGGTGGTCGAGATCGTCGATGTGGACGGTGTAGGGGGTTTCGGCGCCTCCCGGATGGCAGACGAAGAGTCCGCCGATGAGGTGGTTGAGTGCACGGATTCCGGGGAAGGACGCGGCCCCACCGCCATGGACCCCGGCGAGACCAACGCCGGCGGCGACGGCTTCGAAGAGACCTTTGAGCTGGTCATAGGTGGCGGTGGCGGCGGTGAAGTGCGGGACGAGGAGGTCGAAGGAGCGGGTGTAGTCCGGGTCGGCGAAGGACTCGACGTTGTCGGAGAGGATGACGTCGAAGTCCTGTTGACGAAGCTGGCGGGCCATGATTTCGGCGGTCGGGGCGGGCTCGTGGGCCGCAAGTCCGCCATAGACGATCAGTGCTTTTGGCATGGGGTGCACCTCCGGGGCGATG
>CAZVTD010000290.1:0-3117 GCA_964629945.1 uncultured Planctomycetota bacterium
CGACAAGGGCATGGCCAGACGACCCCCGCGCGCCATGAACAGGACCACCCCCGACGTCGCCAGCACCAAACCGGCCAGCAGTCCCGCCCGCCCCCCGAACAACCGACGACCGATCGCATACGTCGCCAGAACCGCCCCGAACCCACCCAGCGCCGCCACCAGCCTTCCGCCCAGCTCCGCATTCCCCGTCAGCTTCCACCCCAGTGCCGCCAGCCAGAAGAAGGGCGCCGGCTTGTCCACGTACACTCTCCCCTCCAGGTGCGGAACGATCCAGTCCCCGCCCTCCATCATCTCGCGCACGATCAATGCGCAGCGTGATTCTTCGGGATCAGCCAGCGGAAGGCGCCACGCGTACGTCAGGAACAGGACCCCGCAGACCCCTGTCAGCAGCGCCACGTGCAGCCACGTCTTCTCCGGAATAGGCCCGCAACGCGCTGTCAATTCGACCTCCCCCTCACAGCGCACTCAGTCGCACCGTCACCGTCGTTCCGGCGTCCGGGCTCGACGTCATCTCGACCGTCCCCCCGTGTCGAAGCGCAATCTCCTGCGCGATCGAAAGTCCCAGCCCCGCGCCTCCCGTCTTCCGGGTCCGCGACGCATCCGCACGGTAGAACCGCTCGAACAACCGTTCCAGGTCCTCTTTCGCAATCCCCCCGCCCTCATCGTGAACCGTCACCTCGCATCGTCCAGGCTCCGTCCGTTTCGCCTCGACCTTCACCCGCCCGCCCCGGGGACCATGCTGGATCGCGTTATCCACAAGGTTCCCGAACATCCGCTTCAGGTCCTCCGCGCGACCCAGAACCCGCAGCCCGTCCTCCACCGTCACGATCACTTCACCCCCTGCGTCTCGCGCACGACCCTCGTACATCGCCCCGACCTCATCCAGCACCTCGCTCAACGTCACCGCGTCCTGGCCCGCTTCCTCCGCCTGCTCATCCAGACGTGCCAGCGTCAGAAGCTGCTCCAGCAGCCGTTCCATCCGCCCGATGTCTTCCAGCGCCTCCGACACCGCCCCTTCCAGTTCCGACTTTCCCTCCCCCTCGAACCGGGCCGCCTCCAGCGTGCTTTTCACCAGCGTTAGGGGCGTCCTCAGCTCATGCGACGCGTCCGCCGTGAACTGTTTCTGCTGTTTCATGCCCTTGTCCAGACGCGCCAGCATCTCACCCAGCGCGTCCCGGAAAGGCGTCAGCTCCTTCGGCACCTTCTGATCGTCCAGATGCCGGTTCCCCAGGTTCGACACGCTCACCCGCTTGAGCCGTTCGGCCGTCGCCCCCACGGGACGCATCCCCCAATACACCACCAACCCCGTCGCGATCCCCGCGCCCCGCGCAATCCCCGCGCCCGGGATCACCATGCACCCCAGGAATTCTCCCATCTCATGCTGAACGTTGCTGCGCGACATCGCGATGAAAACGTTCGCCACCCCGTCAGGCGTCTCGAACCGCAACCATCCCGCGCGGTACTCCTGACCCGATCCCGATGTGTTGAGGAACGTCATCTTCCCCGTTTCCGGGCGTTTCCGTTTCCTCGACATCTCCTCCCACAGAGCGTCCGACGCCAGGGGCGACCGCGCCAGTTCCTCTTCTCCCCCCGCTTTCTCACGCCACACCCGGTACTGCGTGGACCCGGGACGTTCGCCCGTCCCAAGCACCGCACGCACGTGGTTTTGGACCTCCTTCAGCGTCTCGCTTCTCGACATCTCGAACTCGATGCCCCCCGCCAGTCCCCGAAGCGTCTCATCCTGGTGTTTCCGAAGCGATTCTTTCGTCTCCTCGTACGCCACCGCCGAGATCGCCACGATCGCCGCGACCAGCACCACCGTCACGCCCAGACCGATCCGCCACTTGATCGACATCACGTTTGTCCTCTCGTCGGCCCCAGCACGTACCCCTGACCCCGAAGGGTCCGGATCAGTTCCGACCCGAAACGTTTCCGCAGCGACGACACGTACACCTCGATCACGTTCGAAAAACGCTCCGCGTCGAAGTCATACAGGTGCTCCAGGATTTCCTCCTTCGACACCACCTCGCCCGCACGCATCGCCAGATATTCCAGCAGACGATACTCCATCGCGGGCAGCACCTGCCATTGCCCCTCGAACTCCACCTCGTGGCGTCGCGTGTCGATCGCCAGCCCTCCCGCCCGGATCAGCGGGTCCGCACGGTCATAGCTCCGCCGGATCAGTGCCCGGCACCGTGCCAGAAGTTCCGCCATGTCGAAGGGCTTCGTCAGGTAGTCATCGCTCCCCAGTTCCAGACCCCGAACCACGTCCGACTTCTCGTCCCGAGCCGTCAGAATCAGCACGGGCGTCCGCTGTCCCGAACCCCGGAGCGTCTCCAGAATCTTCAACCCCTCCACCTTCGGCAGCATCAGGTCCAGGATGATCAGGTCATACGGGTTCGTCCGGGCCATGTGCAGACCGTCCTCCCCGTCCACCGAAATGTCCACCGCAAACCCACCTGCTCGCTTCAGCACCTTCGCGATGTTCCCCGCCAGACGTTCCTCGTCCTCGATAATCAGAACCCGCACACCCGTTCCTCCACCTCAGCCCGTCACCCCTGCCGTCCCACGAACCTCCCCCTCCCTGACATTCTACATCGTTTTGTCCGCTTGTGCTCGTCTCTGTTCCAGTTCCGAAAGATATCCCGCGTAGCACGTCAGGTTCTTACGATACCGCTCGGCGTCCGAAATCGCCTTCGTTGCGCTCCACCCCTCCACCATGATCCGGTACGCCGCCACCACCACCCCCGTTCGCCGTTTCCCCACCTCGCAGTGCACCAGCACCGGCTGCTGGCTCGGGTCTGTCGTAATCTCCATGATCTCCTTCAGTTGCTCCTCCGTCAGTCGCTCCGCCCCAACGGCCACGTCCACGCAGCGTATCCCGTTCGCCTCGCAGAACGCATGCTCTTCCTGCCACCAGGGCGAATGGATCGATTCCCCGCGCAGGTTGAGCACCGTCTTGATCCCGTAATGGTCCCGCAGCAGTTCCCATTCATTCCCCTCCGGCTGACCGCTCCGGTACAGCACCCCTTTTTCGACCACCCCGAAGTGCTTCGCCGGCCAGTTCTTCCACCAGTGCACCACCCCCACCGTCGTCGCACTCAGCGCCAGAACCAC
>CAZVTD010000291.1:0-3111 GCA_964629945.1 uncultured Planctomycetota bacterium
TGCTGATGGCGGGACGGAAGCCGGAGATCTGGGCGGGGGTGTCGGTGTGGGTGCCGATTTCGGACCTGAAACAGTGGTACATCGAGAAGAAGAAAGGCGAGGAGCACTACGCGGCGGACGTCGCGCGGTCCTGCGGGGGTGATCCGACGGCAGATCCGAAGGCTGAGGCCGAGGCGGTGAAGCGTTCGCCGGTGACGTATCTTGCGAAGGCGAAGGACGTGCCGCTGGACATCCATGGGGGGTTTTCAGACAACACCGTGAGCTTCGCCCACTCGTTATGGGCGTTCGACGCGGTCGCGGACGAAAAGGACCGTATCGGGAAAGAAGCGATCGAGGCGTTCGTGACGACCCGGGAAGTGCCGCCTGGGTTGAAGAAGGGCGAGAACGACGGTCGGCGCGGGGTGGTGTTCAGTCGACAGTCGGGGAAGGCCCGCGTGACCATCGGGACGGGTGGACACGGGGCGGTCAACATCAAGACGTCGGTCGAGTGGCTGGAGAAACAGCAGAAGGAAACGCGGTAGGCAGGAGGCGGAGGGAAGGATTGACACAGCATCGGGCGGGAATCCATCCCGCCCGAATTATGTACGCTCCTGCGAGGGGGGCCCTCCCCTGTTTACGTGAGTTCGAAGCGGTCGCCCGGCTCCGGGGCATGCACACGGGAGCAGCCCAGTTGTTCGAGCAGGGCTTTCATGGCGGCGGTCTGGTCGGCTTCGCCGTGGACCACGAAGGCGCCCTTGAGCCCGGGGGCCAGGGGACCGAGGAGACGGGTGAAGTCGTCCACGTCGGAGTGAGAGGAGAAGCCGTTGAGGACCTCGACCCGGGCGTTGAGGTGATAGTCCCGTCCGAGGATGCGGAGCGTCTTCTGTTTCTCCACAATGCGCCGACCCAGGGTGTTCTGTGCCATGTAACCGACGATGACGATGGTGTTGCGCTCGTCCTCGACGTTGTTCTTGAGGTGGTGGAGGATACGACCGGCTTCGCACATTCCGGAGGCGGAGATGAGGACGAAGGGGCCGGAACGTTCGTGGAGGGCCTTGGAATCCTCGACGTTGGTGATGTAGGTGATGAGCTTGCGTCCGAAGATCCCGCCCTGTTCGAGCCAGAAGTCGGTGGCGGAGCTGTCATAGCATTCCGGGTGTTTTCGGAAGACGTCGGTCACGCGGGAACTGAGGGGGGAATCGACGAAGATGGGCAGCTTTTCGAGACGTCCTTCGGCAATAGCCCGGAAGAGGGTGTAGGTGATGTGCTGGGTACGTCCGAGGCTGAACGCGGGGATGATGACCTTGCCTTTGCGTTGGCGGGTCTGATCGATGATGTCGATGAGTTCCTGATCCGAAGACGGGCTGTCGTGATGATGGCGATTGGCGTAGGTGGATTCGGTGATGAGGTAATCGACGCTCGGCAGGGGGTTCTGGGGGTCCCGGAGGACGGGCATGTTGAAACGTCCGAGGTCGCCCGTGAAGAGGAGACGGATGGGCCTGGAGCGCTTGATTTCGACCAGCACGCAGGCGGAGCCGAGGATGTGACCGGCTTCGATGAACGAGACCGTGGCCCCTTCGGCAAAGGTCACGGGACGGTCATAGGGGCAGCCTTTGAAGTTCCCGTTGGCCAGGTGAACGTCCGCGATGGTGTAGAGGGGCTGAATCCTGTCCTCCTCGGACCGGGCCCGCTTGGCGTTCCAGTAACGTGCATCTTCCTCCTGGATATGGGCGGAGTCGGCCAGCATGACCTCGGACAGGTCGCAGGTGGCCGCGGTGGCGAAGATGGGTCCCTTGAACCCGTTGGCGAAGAGATAGGGGATCTTCCCGGAGTGATCGAGGTGTGCGTGGGACAGGAGGACACCGGTGAGATCCTTCGGCTCCACGGGTGTGGTGCTGTTCATCTTGCGTGACCAGCTTCGACGTCCCTGAAAGAGTCCACAGTCCATCGTAAAGAGGGCATCGGGAAGGCGCAGGAGGTGCATGGACCCGGTGACGGTTCCGGCGGCGCCATAAAATTCCAACTCGACCATCAGGTTTCCTTTCGCGTGTGGAAAGTCCCATGGAAGACGGGAAACCAGGCAAGCCGAGGTCCGCTCGGGGTTTCCGTCAGACCATCCAAGAGAATACAGGATAACACCGATTTGACAAGGGGTGTTTTTCAGCCCAATATTCTAATGAGGAGAACCATGAGGTTCAGGAGGCACTTATGGGAATGATTTGGGAGAAGGCGATCGACACGGCGGCGGCATTCTGGGACGTTCTGACGCAAATGTCGCCTTACCTGCTGTTTGGGTTCACGGTGGCGGGACTTCTTTCGGTGCTGATTTCGGCGAAACTGGTGGAAAAACACCTTGGTGGACGGGGTTTTTGGCCGGTTTTGAAGGCATCTCTGTTCGGAGTTCCGCTGCCTTTGTGCTCGTGCGGGGTGATTCCCGTGGCGGCTTCGCTGAGACGGCACGGGGCCGGACGGGGTGCAACGACGGCGTTCCTGCTTTCGACGCCCCAGACGGGCGTGGACAGCATCATGGTGACATTCAGCCTGCTGGGGCCGTTCCTGGCGGTGTTCCGACCGATCGCGGCGTTCATTTCCGGGGTGTTCGGCGGCATGCTGGTGACCGTGATGGAAGGCAACGGCAAGGAAGCGACGGAGCCCCATGAGAAGTGCCAGGATTTCTGCTGTGCGCCAAGGGATGGACAGTCGCGATGGCTGGGCGGGCTCCGGTACGGGTTTGTGACGCTGCCGGCGGACATCGGCGGGGCACTGCTGGCGGGATTGGTGATCGCGGGGCTCATCACGGCACTGCTTCCCCCGAACGCCCTTGGGGAATGGCTGGGGGCCGGGGTGTTGTCGTATCTGGTGATGATGGCGGTGGGCATCCCGGTGTATGTGTGTGCGACGGCATCGGTTCCGGTGGCGGCCGCGTTGATCCTGAAGGGGGTTTCGCCAGGCGCGGCGATGGTATTCCTGCTGACAGGACCGGCCACGAACGCGGCAACCATCACGACGATCTGGAAGATCATGGGCCGACGAACGGCGGTGTTGTACCTGGCGATTACGGCCGTCGGAGCGATCGCGGCGGGGCTGATATTGGATTATATTTTCGCTGTCGGCGGGATCAGCGCGGCGAGT
>CAZVTD010000292.1:0-3099 GCA_964629945.1 uncultured Planctomycetota bacterium
CGTTGTCGCATCCGTCGATGCGACGCGCGGCAGCACAGCCACGCTCCCACCGCAGCCCCCGAGGCCCCCAGCACCAATGTCGACACGAGCATCCACATCCCTGCCGCCTCCACACGAAGCCCCGTCAACGTCCCGACAACACTCCATCATACGAGATCAACCCCGTCCGGTCAACCCCCAGGACTGCCAACTTGGCAGACCGAGTCTCAAAAAGAAGCCCGGGATCATTTCCCGGGCTCTTTGTCTCAACCTGTTGCAAAGTAAGCTGTTACGCCTTTTCTTGACCTTCGGGAGCCTTGTCCCCCAAGCCTTTCCGGCTCAGTTTCACCCGGCCCTGGTCATCCACCGCAATCACCTTGACCTTCAGCACGTCTCCCTGTTTCACGACGTCGTTCACGTTTTTCACGAACCGGTCCGACATCTCCGAGATGTGCAGCAGGCCGTCCTGACCCGGGAACAGTCCCACGAAGGCGCCGAACTCCTTGATGCCCACCACTTTGCCTTCGTAGGTCTTCCCCACCTGCACGCCCTGGGTAAGCATCTCCACCTGTTGGCGTGCCGCGGTCACGGCTTCCTCATTCGGTGCGCTGATGGTCACCACGCCGCTGTCATCGACCTCGATCGTACTGCCCGTGGTCTCCTGGATGCCGCGGATCACGCGTCCACCCGGACCGATCAGGGCGCCGATCTTCTCGGTGTCGATCACCAGCCGCGTCAGTCGAGGCGCATGCGCACTCAGCGACGCACGCGGACGCTCGATGCATCGCAGCATCGCTCTCAGCAGCTCGATCCGGGCATCTCGTGCCTGGGCCAGACCCTGTCGCAGGATGTCAAAGCCCACGCCGCTCACCTTCACGTCCATCTGAAGCGCCGTGATCCCCTTCTGCGTCCCGGCCACCTTGAAGTCCATGTCGCCGTGGTGATCTTCCGCGCCCTGGATGTCCGTCAGCACCGCGAACTTGTCGCCTTCTTTGATCAGTCCCATGGCGATGCCCGCCACCGGGTCGCTGATCGGCACACCCGCGTCCATCAGACACAGCGTCGCACCGCACACCGTCGCCATCGACGACGAGCCGTTCGACTCCATGATGTCACTGACGATGCGGATCGTGTACGGGAACTTCTCCTCCACCGGAACCACCGGCTCCACCGCACGCTCCGCCAACGCACCGTGACCGATGTCTCGACGGCTCGGACCCCGAACCGGCTTCACCTCGTTCACACTGAACGGCGGGAAGTTGTAGTGCAGCATGAACCGCTTCGAATACTCCTCCAGCAGTCCGTCGATCACCTGTTCATCCTGGGCGCTTCCCAGCGTCGCCACCACCAGGGCCTGCGTCTCGCCCCGCGTGAACAGTGCCGAACCGTGCGTTCTCGGAAGCACGCCCACTTCCATCGACAGGGAACGGATTTCCGTCGTCTTCCGTCCGTCCACCCGGATCGCGTCTTCCACCACGCTCTTGCGGACCACGTCCGCCTCGATCGCCTGGATCACCGCCAGGACGTCCCGGCGAGGATATTTCCCTTCCCCGCCCTCTTCCGGAGTCGCGAACTCCCGGACCGCGTCCTCGCGGATCGTCGCGGCTGCCGCGTTCCGGTCCGTCTTGCCCTTGATGAAGCAGGCTTCGCGAATTCGTCCACGATAGCCCCGTTCCAGGGCTGTTCTCAATTCCGCTTCAGGCTCGTGAACCGTGAACGTCTGCTTCGGCTTGCCCACCTTTGCCGTCAGCTCATCGATCATCTCGACCACCTGCTTGACCGCCTCGTGACCGAACTCGATCGCCGACAGCATGTCCTCTTCCGTCACCACCTTCGCGCCGGCTTCCACCATCGTCACCGCTTCGGCCGTTCCCGCCACCACAAGGTCGATGTCGCTGTTCACCAGCTCTTCGTGCGTCGGGTTGATCACGAACTGTCCGTCCAGCCGACCCACGCGCACCGCACCCACCGGCGCCGTGAACGGAATCGAGGACATCGCCAATGCCGCACTGGCACCCACCAGCCCCAGAATGTCCGGATCGTTCTGCTTATCCGCCGAAAGCACCACCGCCATCAACTGCACCTCGCTCCGATACCCATCCGGAAACAACGGCCGCAGCGGACGGTCGATCAGACGCATCGTCGTGATTTCCTTCGTCGACGGACGTCCTTCACGCTTGATGAAACCGCCCGGGAATTTCCCCGCCGCGTACGTCATCTCGCGATATTCCACCCACAGCGGGAAGAAATCGATATCCGCCCGGCCCGGCGAACTCACCGCCGTCGCCAGAACCACCGTATCCCCGTACCGCACCAAGGCCGCGCCGTCTGCCTGACGTGCAATCCGACCCGTCTCGATGCTCAGTTTCTGTCTTCCGATCTGCCGCTCCACGATTGTCGTCAACTCTCCGCCTCCAATGAGCCTCTTTGTGCCCTCTTTGCCCATGCACCGGAAAAAACCCGGCCACGGAACAACCTTCTCCTCTGACCTGAACTCCACAGAATGAAACACATCATCTCCGCCGGTACAGCACGGAGTCTTGTACAGAACATCCGCGTGGTTTGAAAGGGAAACACTTCGAGGCAGATGAGGGATGAACTGCTCGATCCGTCACTGTCAACACGGATCGTCCGAACGGGTTCGGACGATGTTCCGACCGCGTTACCTCCGCAGCCCCAGGCGGCTCACCACGTCCTGGTATCGCTTCCGGTCCCTGCGGGTCAGATACTTCAGAAGTGCCGAACGACGACCCACCATCTTCAGCAGGCCCCGTCGGGACGCGTGGTCTTTCTTGTGCAGTTTCAGGTGTTCCGTCAGGTGAGTGATACGCTCCGTCAGAAGCGCAACCTGAACCTCAGGCGAACCCGTATCCCGTTCACCCTGCTTGAACTCCTGAATCAGCTCTTTCTTCCTGTCCTGCGCTATTCCACGCATCCGGCTACTGCACCTCCAGTTGACTGAGACGCCTTCGTGTCCCACAGGCCTCATCACGTCGCCTGTGCCGGAATCCCGCCAATCGGGACCCCATGCTCTCTTCCCTTTCTCCTTTCATTCCGCCCGTTATCATAGCGTCCCCGCCACTCAAGTCAAGCGAAATCACACCCCTTTTGCCCCGCCTC
>CAZVTD010000293.1:0-3054 GCA_964629945.1 uncultured Planctomycetota bacterium
GTGGGGGGGGGGGGGCCGGGGGGGTGCGGGGGGGGGGGGGGGGGGGCGGGGGGGGGGGGTGGGGGGGGGCGCGGGGGGGGGGGGGGGGCAACGGAGCCGACGGAGAGGTGGGTGATGAGGTCGCGAAGCATTTCGCGTCCCGCGCCGACCATGCGTCGATAGAGTGAGGCGGCGGAGTCGTCGACGGTGATGGGCCAGGTGCGCTGGAGGAGGACGTCGCCGACCTGGGTGGGGGATTTCATGTAGCAGAAGGTGAGACAGGTGCGGTCGGCGCCGGAAAGGATGGCCCAGGAGATGGCGGAGTGCGAGGGGCCGTCGGGGATGATGGAGGGGTAGTTGCGGATGAGGCCGAGGCGGGGGACCTGGAGGAAACCGTCGGAGAGGGGAATGTCGAGTCCCATGACGAGGATGAGGTCGGGGCGGAGCCAACGGAGACGCTGGACGTTTTCGGGGAGGTCGATGCGGTCGGTGGCGAAGCAGGGGATGTGGCGGGTCATGGTCAGATCTGAGAGGTCGCGGTAGTCGGGAATGGCGAGGGCGGCGCCGGCCTTGAGGGTGAAGACGGCAGCGAGCTCGACGGGGAGCTGACGCAGTTCCTCGAAGAGGTGCCAGGATAGTTCGGTTGCCCCGATGAAGACGAGACGCATGGACTGATCTCCGCGCTCAGCAGTCAGCACTTAGCCCTCTGCGCTTAGCAGTTAGCGAACATCAAGAAGAAACCGCGCACCGCACACAGCAGTCAGCGCTCAGCACTTAGCACTTAGCTAACAGCAAGAAGAAACAGCGCACAGCACAGCAACAACAACAGCAAGAACACCGATTTGGGGAGTTGGGGTCATGCGCCCGGGGGATTGTCCTCTTCGAGGATTCGGCAGACGCCCTCCCAGTGTGCGACGAGTGGGAGGAAGTCGGTTTCGATGAGCGAGGAGAGCGCGGACCAGTCGCGCTGTTCGAAGATGACGCGCGTCCGGTCGAGGATGTCGACGATGCGGTGCTGGGAGTCCTCGATGGAGAGGTTGTTGAGGATGGGCTTGGTGAGGTCGCGTCCCATGAGAATGGCGGCTTTGGTGACGGCTTCGCAGACGGCCATCCAGACTTCGAGGGCGGGCTTGAGGGTTTTGAGGGCGCGGACGTGGTGCTGGGCGTAGAGGAGCCCGTGGGCGGCCTGGAGTGCTTCGCGACAGGGCGCGAGGTGGTTGCGTGCTTCGGCGACGGCGGCACGGACCAGCTGATGGGTGTCGACGGTTTCGATTTCCATGAGGTTGACGTCGGCGGCGGATTTTTCGAAAACGCGGGGGCGAGAGGCTTCGGTGAGGAGCTTGCCGTCGCCGCGGACGTCGAGGACGGTGAGTCCGGCGCGAGAGGCGTCGTCCACGGCGGCTTCGTAGGCCTGTCCGACGGTGCCGGTGAGGACTTCGCGGGGTTCGGTGTTCTGTCCGGCCCACTGGATTTTCATGCGCGTCTCCGTTCGTTCAGGTCCAGTTCAAAGGTACGGCCGGGTGATCTAGGCGGAGACGGGCTGGGGCGCAGTGCGTGCTTCGGGAAAGACGCGGTGACACGGGGAGAAGGCGCCCGCGGGGAGAGAGAACTGACGGGCGAGGTTGGGACGACGATTGTAGAGGATGGGGTGCTGGAGGTCGGCGGTCATCCGGGCGCGGTCGTTGGGGTGAGAGAGCATGACGAGGAGTTCGGCCTGCTCGTCGCTGGTGATGCCGATGTCGGAGACGAGCGAGGCGGGGACGCGCAGGGCGTAGTCGGACAGGATGAGACGGGGATCGCAGACGACGAAGGCGAGATCGGGGAGATCGACGGACTGGAGCCAACGGAAGAGTCCCAGTTCGGAGGCGCGAAGGAGGACGAAACGGGTGAGCCCGGGGAAGGCGTTGAGTCCGTCGGGAAAGGAGATGAGGGCACGGTCGGGAAGCTGGACATCGCCAAAACGCGTCGTATGAACGTTCATGCGTGCTCCTGAGAAAGCAATGAGACGAACTCTCGAAAACGGGACGACACGACGGGAGAAGCGGCGGGGTTCGAATCGGGAGAGGCGGGTTCGAAGACGCCCTGGAACCGCGAGAGGGCTTTGCGTGAGACGATGCGGCTGGTGGTGTGAGACTCGGTGAGCGAACAGAGGACGTCGAGCAGCTCGGAACGGAGGAGCTCGAGACGGGAACGCGCGGGGTCGGGGGCGTGCTCGATGACGCGTCGAAGGAGAACGTCGCGCCCGAGAGGCCTGGCGGGGAGATCGGGAAGGAGGAGACTCGTGACGAGCTCGCGTTCGGATTCTTCGAGGACGAGGATGCGGGTGGAGAGGTCCTGATGGGCCCGCATGACGGCGTGGAGCCCGTCGAGATCGAGGGCGGTGAGCATGGTGCGCTTGCGCTCGGACAGGGCAAGGAGACGACGGTTCAGATCCAGGAGTTCCTGGAGGAGCCGGATGAGCTGCTCGAGGCGTTCACGTGGCATCGTCGTGGTCTCCTGATTGCTGCGGACGGTGCAGGCGACGATGGAGAATGTTCCGGAAGGCGGGCGGCCGAGGGGTCTGGGCTACGACGGGAGATGACGGCTGGGATGAGGCGGCGGATTGGGGATTTCGGGAGGCGGCGGCCTGCTTCATGGCGTGGACGGCAAGGACGAGTGCGTCGGAGGGGCCCTGGGCCCGGACGTCGCCGACTTCGTTGATGAGTCCGGAGAGGGTCATTTCGCGGAGGCCGACGAGACGCATGTTGGTGTGATAGGCGCGTGAGGCTTCGACCGCCCGTGAGACGGCACGGAGCGGCTGAGGATCGCCGCGTTCGATGGAACCCTGGATGAGACGCGCCTGGGATTCGAGGTCTTTCATGTCCGCTCTCATTCAGCACACAGCGCTTAGCGCTTAGCACCTAGCACTTAGCTAACAGCAAGAAGAAACAGCACACAGCGCACAGTTACAGCAGCAACAGAAACAGCAACGGCAGGGATAGAGAGCAAACGGTGTGCCAAATGGGAGGGAGGATAGGAGAGGACAGTTGTAACTACTTATGGGGTATGGGGTTAGAAAACTTCAATTCAGCGGGG
>CAZVTD010000294.1:0-3042 GCA_964629945.1 uncultured Planctomycetota bacterium
CGTCCATCCCGAACTGCTCGCTGAACGCCGAAACCACCGACTGCGAGCAGTTGAACCCCGACCCGAACCGTTCCACCGCCAGTTCACTGAAACGCTTCATGCTCATGCCTCCTGAAAAAAATCATGTCGTTCAAGTCTTGGTTTCCGACGAACTCTTCTCGTGCGCGGACAGCATATTGATCTGTGCTGCTGGTGTTCCTGTGCACAGGGTCGCATCACACGTATTCCCACCATGCCTCCACAGGTTCTCTTCCCTTGAAAGTGACCTCCAGGGAGATCGGAGGCAAACAGGGCTCGATATCGAACTGAAGAACAAACGAATTCATCTCCGCGATAACGATCTGTTCCAGTTTCGGCGCCCTGTAGCCCTCTGGCCACGGCACGGTTTCTTGTGCAAATGAAAGGGCACGCTCAACATGCTCGTCCAGTCGTTCGATCATCCTCTCTGCAGAGGGGAGAATCGCAAGATCGAGTGTGTCTCCTGCGGGCATGATGATCCGGACTTCTCTGTCATGATACACCATGCTTGTCGACCAGATCCTGTCATAGTGAAACGTCCGCGTCTCGATGCTGACCTTTGGATGGTTCTTTGGCCTCTTTCGGAAAAGCCCCATCTCAATCTCTCCTCGGCGTCATCGCTCTGCACGTTACCCGTGCATCGTCTGTCGGCGTCCCTCACACTCGCGTACCAATCCATGCTCCTGCGCCGGGAACCTTATCATCTTCACCGTCCTCCCCGCCTCTGTCAAACTCCATTCTTCACGCGCGACAGTTTCCCTTCTCTGATACTTCGCTCTGTCAACAGTCGCGCGGCCAAAACATCTCGCCGCCGATCGGCGAGCTGTGAATCAGGCGGCAGTCCGCCCCGCGTCTCTGGCCTGTTTCGGAGGGGTTGTTTCTTCAACCTGCTTCATAACCGGTGCGCGGCGAGCGGTGGGCGGTGGGCGACTCCAAAAATCAACGCGAATTCGACCGCTTTTTGCACGAATTCACGTCGAATTCGATCGGTTTTGAGCGACGTCGTCCGAGGCCGCCCCCGTTTTCAGCTCAAAAATGCGGTTCCCGATAACTCTCAGTCTATGTCGGATCTTCCATCTCGACCGCCATGTCCCGATTCAAGCACGCCGGATTCGTGATTCCCGGTACAGATTCCCAAATACCGACGATATAACGCATCGGACGGACGGGATCGGATCACTCTGGTGCTCGAATTCGAAGGCTATTGGCCGATTGGCGGGGGGTGTGTCAGCGTGAATCTTTCAAACTTGAAACCATCTCCTGGATGCGGCCCTGGAACGTCGGGTCCGCTTTGATGCGATCCGCGATCTTCCGGTGGGCGAAGATCGCCGCGGTGTGGTTGCGCCGGTTGAAGTGCTGGCCGATCTCCAGCCACGAGTGCTCCGTCAACTCACGACTCAGATACATCGCTACGTGCCGGGGCGTTGTCAGGCTGCGGGTTCGCTTGGAGGATACGAGTTCTTCAGGACTTACGTTGAACGTGCGGCAGACTTCGCGCTCGACGTCTGCGAACGTCACCGGACGCGTGCGTGTCGTCATCAGCGAACTCAACGCCTGGCGGGCGATCTCCACGTCCACCTTGCGTCCCAGCAGCCGCGCCGTCGCAAGCAGCGTGGTGGCTGCACCTTGCAGCTCACGGACGTTCCCCTGGACGTTCTCGGCCACGAAGCTCAGCACCTCGTCGGAGAGCACGCCCTGATAGTCCCGGAGCTTGTGACGCAGGATCGCCATGCGCGTCTCATACTCCGGGGAATCCAGCCGCACGATCATCCCCGACACGATCCGGTTGGAAAGGCTTTCCAGCACACAATCTATGTCGCGCGGATGGGCGTCGCTGGCCATCACGATCTGCTTGTTGAGCCGGCTGAGGAAGTCGTAGGTGTGCAGGAACTCTTCCTGGGTGGCTTTCTTGTTGGCCAGGAAGTGGATGTCGTCGATGGCGAGGACGTCGACGTTGCGGAAGCGTGCTCTAAAAGCATCCAGCGTATGATGTTGCAGACTGGCGACGAACTGGTTGGTGAAGCTTTCACCCGAGGCGTAGTAGGCGCGTCGGGTTCCGTCGGCCTGCACCCGCGCACAGATGCCGCGCAGGAGGTGCGTCTTGCCCAGTCCGACCGATCCGTGGATGAAGAGGGGATTGAGCTGGGTGTCGAGTCCGTCGGCGACGTGACGTGCCGCCGCGTAAGCCATCCGGTTGCAACGACCTACGACGAAGGCGTCGAGCGAGTAGGTCTGGCCGTCGTGTTCCGGTGTTCTGGGACGTGCGGCGGGCAGTTCGTCGAGAAGTTCCTGCTGGGCTTCGAGTTGCACCGCTCGCGCACGCTGGAAAAGCCTGGGACTGACGACGAAGCGGAGGACCTGCGGGGTCTGCGTGGCTTCCTCGAGGGCTTCGGTGACGACGTCCTTGAGGTGTTCGTCGAGCCAATCGGCGACAAAACGGTTGGGAACACCAATCTCTGAGACGCCGGCGTCGGAAGAAAGAAGCTCCGTGTCCTTGAACCAGAGGTTGAAGCGTCCCTGGCCTACCCTGGAGCAAATCGTTTCAAGGGAAGCCGACCAGATATCATGAAGAACTGCGGTCACGGATACTCCCCGTATGGCGTTACCGACAGGTGCGAGTCAGACCGATATTTTCGTGACTTCAGGGTGCGCGAAGCGAGTGCAGTTCGTGTCGCGCAAGAGAGAAGTTAGTGAGATGGCGTGAAGAGTCAAACGGAAAAAAGGACGGCAATTTGTTGCGACGGAACTTAGACCGAGTGGAAGTCGTGTAATGTGTTCTGAGCCAACGAGGTAGTGGCTTATTTCGTGACGGAATATTTCTCTGACGAGTTTCTAATTTCGCTAAAGACCGGGGGAGTCCATGTGATTTGGGTGGGCCAGTATTGAGCACCCCCGGCGATGAGAATTGGGGTGATGGGAGGACGAAGTTTCGAGGTCATTCCGAGGGGGGATCGGGTGTGTGATCGGGTTTGTTGAAAGGCGGCAACAGGGTGAGGACTGCATATAGACGGGGGGGAGCTGCGT
>CAZVTD010000295.1:0-3032 GCA_964629945.1 uncultured Planctomycetota bacterium
CCTCCTTGTACTCCTTCCCATCGATCATCGCGATCGCCCGCGCCGCGTATTCCGCCTCGAACAGCCGCTTCGACTTCAACACCGCCTTCAACGTCTTGGTCGCCTTCTTGTCCTTCAATTCGCCCAGCGTGCGAATCGCCATCAACCGCCGGAATCCCGCCTCGCCCTCAGGCCCCGTCAGCTTCTTCACGATCGTCTGTGCCCGCGAGGCCACCTCCGGGTCCTCGGACTTCGCCGCCTCCTTCACCTTCTCCAGGATCGCGGTCCCCCCCGCAATCAGCGCTTCCTGGGCCGCTTCCCGGGTCTTGAAATCCTTCGCTCCAAGTTCCCTGATCAGCTTATCCACGTCCGTCGGAACTTCCGCGACCGTCACCTCCTTCAGCATATTCTCCACGGTCACTTCGACGCCCTTGGTCTGCCAGTACGTCGTCGTGTTCACGTAGTCCGCCAGCTCATTCGGCGACCCTCCCAGCATCAGGGCCATCAGCAGGCTCATGCCCATCGAACTCATACTCGTCCTCCCTCGAAATTCATCGGCTTTCCAACGTTTCCTGAATCCTTTATCATAAATCTACCCATCTCTCCCGTCAAACGCATTCCTCACCCGCTGATCCGGAAAACCGGTCCCTTTTGTCTCTATACCGCAAGTCCTGCCGGCTATTCGTCCTTCCGGTCCCGCCTTCCGCTTCTCCGGCCATGCGTCTTGTTTCCGCCCTGTTTCCCGCTATAATGATGTTGCCGTGCCGCTTTTCCTTTCAATTTTGACGCCTCAAGGAGACCCGGATGTCTCGCTCGACCTTCTCGCTTTTCCGTTCACAAGGCCTCCTCTGCGTCATGCTCTTTCTCCTTGCCCTGCCTGCCTTTGCGCAGACCAAAAAACCCGCCGACATGACCCCCAAAGAGAAACTCCAGGCCTATGCCGAACTCGACGACCAGCTTCACCCCCTTTTCGCCGCCCGCAAATACGCCGAAGCCGAAAAACTCTGTCGGAAGCTCATCGCCCTGCTTCCCGACCGCTTCGAGGCCTACTACAACCTCGCCTGTGCCCAGGCCCAGCTCGGCAAGAAGAATGACGCCTTGGCGACCCTGGCCGCCGCCGTCGAAAAGGGCTTCTCCGATCCCGAACACATGAAAAGGGATCCCGACCTCGAAGCCATTCGCGAGGACAAACGTTTCGAGCCCCTCGTCGAGAAGGCCTCCACCAACGCCGACGCCGGACTCGCCTTCCCCTACGATGCCCCACGCGACGTCCCGGGCGTCAAAACCGTCGAGCATATCGTCCCGGGAGGACTGCCTTACCGCCTTCGCATGAACCCCAAAGCCTCCGCCGACAACCCCGACCGCCTCATCGTCTGGCTTCACCCCTCGGGAGGCTACGCCAACGTCTTCGTCGAACCCCTCGCCCCGCGCTTCATCAAACACGGCTACGCGCTCCTCGTCCTCACGCGCAAAAACCCCGCCGGCTGGACCGGCGAGGATCTCACCCGGCTTGACGCCACCCTCCGACACGTCGGCACCATCGAAGGCATCGACGCCTCGCGACCCCTTCTCATGGGCTTCTCCGCCGGCGGACAGGCCGCCCTCTATCTCTGGGCTCGAAACCCCGCCGCCTGGGAAGGACTCATCCTCGACGCCGCCTATCCCATTGATACCGAAGCCCTGGCCGAGGGACGTGCCGCCCCCATGAACATCCCCGACGACCCCGCCATCAAAAAGACCCCCATCCTCGCCTTCATCGGGACACGCGACAGCGGCGCACGCCTCTGGCAGGCCGTCAAGGACGACTGGACCGAAGCCGGCGTCCCGCTCACCATCCACGAGGTCCCCGGCAAAGGTCACGAGTGGCTCTTCGACGCACCGCGGCTCAAGCTACTCGACGTCAGGCTCGGCTCGCTCCATCACCCCGCGCCGCACCTTCCGCCCGAACTCATCCTCCACTGACCCCCCGCACCCCGTACACGACGGAAGTCCGTTCCCTTTTCCCGGAACGGACTTCCTTTTTTACAGCCAGACGTGACTTCCCCCCCATGTCCTCTCCGCCCCCAGGGGCTGATTATTTCTCCAGCTTCTCCATCGTCGCCGCCACTTCCGCCAACTGGTCGATGATCGGAATGTTGTTCGGACACTTCGGCAGACACTTCCTGCACTTCTTGCACGTCAGGGCCGAGCGGTCTCCGTGTCGGCTGTTCCGCAGCCGTCGCCACCACCACGTCGCCCAATCCACCTGTCCGAAAAACCGGATCCGGTTCAGCAGACGGAAGTTCTGCGGAATATCCACCCCGTGAGGGCAGGGCGTGCAATACCCGCACGCCGTGCAGAACTTGTTCTCTTCCCGCTTGATCGCGGCCAGTTTCTTCTTCATCCCCTGGCGCTGCTTCGTCGTCATCATGGTCTTGCGACTGACGATCCGGACGTTCTCCTCCACCTGTTCCACCGTCCTCATCCCCGACAGGGCCGTCGCCACCCCGGGCGTCGACAGCACGTAACGGAGCCCGATCTCCGACGCGCTCTTCGCCCCTGGAAGCAGTTTCATCACCTGGGGCGTCGAAACCGCCAGTGCTCCCCCGCCCAGCGGGTTCATCACCGACACCCCCATCCCCTTGCTCGCGCCATACGCGATCACCTCGCGCTCCCGCGGGTCCATCCAGTTGTAGCTCAACAGCATCACGCTGAACTCCCCCGTGTCGATGAACTTCCTGACGTTCTCGGGCGTCTCGTGACTCGAAAATCCCCGGTGCTGAATATACCCCTTCCGCAGCGCCCAGTCCGTGAAGCGGATGAAGCTCTTCCCTCGCTTCTTCCACATTGTCATCGGCATCGAGTGGAACAGCAGGTAATCGAGCGACTCCACCCCCAGTTTCTCCAGCGCCTCTTCCAGCTTCTGCTTGAAGAACGAAATCGGCTCCGGACGATACCAGGGCGTCTTCGTCTGGAGGTACACCCTCGGCCCCTTCCACCCCTTCAGGGCCTTCCCGAACGCCACTTCACTGTTGCCGTTGTGGTAATTGTGATGCGAGTCGAAAAAGTTCACC
>CAZVTD010000296.1:0-1880 GCA_964629945.1 uncultured Planctomycetota bacterium
TGAGCGGGTCGGGGAAGTCGATGGAGGCCTTTCTGGAACGGTTTGGTCCGGGACGTGAGGCGATCTGTCGATGCGGCCGACCGCATGAGATCAAGACGAAGAAGGTCGTGGTGAAGTCAGGGGCGATCGGCGAAATTCCGGCGGTTCTGGCGGAGCTGGGGTTTTCGGGCAAGGTGTGCGTGACGTTCGACGCTCACGTGAAGGGGATCGCGGAGGGGAAGGTGCTGCCTGTGCTGGCGGGGGCTGGGGTGAGTTATGAGACGGTGTGCATGGAGGGGACGCCTGAGGTGATGGCGGACCTGGCGACGGCAGAGGCGCTGATGAAGCGCGTGGGTGAGGACGTGGGGGTGCTGATGTGCGTGGGGTCGGGGACGATGAGCGACCTGACGAAATACTCGGCGGCGGTGAAGGGGCTGCCTTATCTGAGCGTGGCGAGTGCGGCGTCGATGAACGGATATACGTCGAGCATCACGGCGCTGACGGCGGGGCTGTTCAAGACGACGCAGGAGACGCAGCCGGCGGTGGCGGTGATTGCGGACGTGGACGTTCTGAAGGAGGCGCCCGCGGAGATGACGCGCGCGGGGCTTGGGGACCTGGTGAGCAAATGGGTGTGCAACGCGGACTGGAAGCTTTCGAACCTGGTTCGGAAGACGTATTTCTGCGACGTGCCTTTCGGATTGATCCGGGACCAGGAGAAGTATTACATGCAGCACGCGGCGGAACTGGGCCGGGGCGAGGCGGGTGCGGTGCAGGCGTTGGCCGAGGCGATCATGATCTCGGGGTTCAGCATGTCGATCGTGGGGGTGAGCAGTCCGTCGAGCGGGTCGGAACACCTGCTGAGCCACAGTTGGGAGATGAAGGAACACCTGAAGGACCCGACGAAGCCGCCGAGGCTTCACGGGGCCCAGGTGGGGGTGGCGACGGTGCTGATGGCGAGACTGTATGAGATGGTCGCCGAGGTGGATCCGAAAGGGATCGACGCGGTGGAGATGGCGGCGCGGTACCCGAGCTGGGAAGAGATCGAGGAGAAGGTGAAGGGGTACTTCGGGGCGGTGGCGCCCGAGGTGCTGGAGGAGGCGAAGCGAAAATATCCGGAGCGTCATGCGCTGGAACTGGAACTGGAATGGGTTCTGGCGAATTGGGAACGGCTGTGGCGACAACTGAAGAAGTTCCGGAAGGGATCGGCGGAATTGCAGGAGGTGCTTTCGGCGGCCGGGGCGCCCTGGCGGCCGGGGGATCTGGGGATCAGCCGGGAGGAGACGCTGGCGGGAATCCTGAACGCGCGGACCATGAGGGCGCGGTATACGATTCTGGATCTGGCGCAGGCGCTGGGGGTGCTGGAGGAGTTGGCGGAACGGGTGTGTGAGGAGTACTGCTGAGAGGACGTGAGTCCATCACATCAGAAGCAGCGACAATGGGCGGACGCGAAGGCGTTCGCCCGTTTTGTGTACGCGGGGGAGGTGACGATTGCTCGGCGGTGGGCGCCGAGGGTTCGGCGGGGGGGCCGATTAATCGGCAGTCTTATCATCTCACTCGTGGCGAGGGACGTGTGAGAGGTCGGCGACGTGGTCGGCGTAGAGGCGGTTGATGAATTTGAGGAGGGTGAGGCGGTTGGTCCGGAGGCGCTGGTCGTCGACGTTGACGAAGACCCGCTCGAAGAAGGTGTGGAGGGGTTCGGCGAAGGTCTCCTCGTAGAGTTTTCCGAGGGAGAGGTAGTCGCGCTGATCAAGGAGTTCGGCGAGACGGGGCGCGACGTCGCAATAGAGTTGATAGAGGCACTTCTCGTCGGGCTCGACGAGGAGGGCGGGATCGAGTGCGGCGGCAGGGGTGGAGTCGCGGGGGATGGTGTGGGTGCGCTCGCGGGCGACGGCGCGCCGGGG
>CAZVTD010000296.1:1890-3019 GCA_964629945.1 uncultured Planctomycetota bacterium
CGAGCCGACGGTAGAATTCGGCGAGGGCGTCTAAGCCGTGTTCAAGTGCGGCACGGATGAGTTCGTGGGGGGCGCCTGCGTCGAGACAGAACTGATAGAGGCGGTCCTTGAGGAAGGCGGCGACGGCGGCAAGGGTGGCGTCGGGATCGGTGTCCAGTTTTGGCAGCAGGGAAAGCGCGCGGCGGAAGCAGGCGTCGAGGGAGAGGGGGAGGCTGCGTTCGAGGATGATGCGGATGACGCCCTGGGCGGCGCGACGGAGTCCGTAAGGATCGGCGGAGCCGGTGGGGATGAGTCCGACGGCAAAGCAGCCGATGAGGGTGTCGAGTTTGTCGGCGAGTGCGACGACGGCGCCGGTGGGGGTGGTGGGGAGTGCATCGGAGGCGGCGCGGGGCTGATAGTGTTCGGCGATGGCGGCAGCGACTTCGGGGTCTTCGCCATCGGCGAGGGCGTATTGCGTTCCCATGACGCCCTGGAGGGAGGTGAACTCGAAGACCATATGCGTGACGAGGTCGGCCTTGGCGAGGTGTGCGGCGCGACGGATGCGTGTGAGGGTTTCGGGAGGCAGGGCGGCGGCTTCGGCGATGAAGGCGGCGAGGTTTTCGAGACGTCGGGTGCGGTCGCCATAGGAGCCGAGCTTTTCCTGGAAGGTGACGTGGTCGAGGGAGGGGACCTTGTCGGCCAGCGGTGTTTTGCGGTCCTCGGTCCAGAAGAAGGCGGCATCGTTGAGTCGGGCGGCGAGGACGCGTTCGTTGCCCCGACGGACGAGATCGGACTGGTCTTCGGTACGGTTGGAGACGGTGATGAAGCGAGCGAGGAGTTTTCCGTGGGCGTCGCGGACGGGGAAGTAACGCTGGTGCTCGGTCATGGCGGTGACGACGACGGCGTCGGGGATGGAGAGGAATTTTTCGTCGAAGGCGCCTTCGAGGGCGCAGGGGTTCTCGACGAGATCGGTGACCTCGTCGAGAAGGTCGGGCTGGTCGAAGGCGGAGCCATGCGTGGCGAGCATGACTTCGATGCGCTGCCGGATGAGTGTTTTGCGTTCGTGGCGGTCAACGATGACGTGGGCCTTGCGGAGGCGATTGCGGAAGTCTTCGTAGTCGGCGCGGGGGATTCGGATGGGGTCGGGGGC
>CAZVTD010000297.1:0-2976 GCA_964629945.1 uncultured Planctomycetota bacterium
TATGATGCAGCCGGTTTCTTCTTACGGTTCCCGCCCCGTTCCTCGATCGGCACATACCGCGTATTGAACGGCCCGATATACAGCGCACGCGGACGGAAGATACGGTTGTTCTCCATGTACTCCAGCACCCGTGCCGACCAGCCCGCCACACGCGACACCGCGAACGTCGTCGTGAAGAAGTCCGATGGGATCCCCAGCCGGTCATACACCAGACCCGAATAATAGTCCACGTTCGGGTAGATCCCCTTCTTTTCGCCAAGGTCCGCGATCACTTCGTGCTCCAGGGCCATCGCCACGTCATACAGGCGCTGCGACCGACGGTTGTCCTGGACCAGGCGTTCCGCCAGCGGCTGAAGCACACGGGCTCGAGGGTCATACGCTTTGTACACCCGGTGTCCGAACCCCATCACCTTCTTCTTCGCGGCACGAGCCCTCTTATACCACCCCTTGACGCGGCTGACCTCCCCGATCTCTTTCAACATCTCCAGCACCTCTTCGTTGGCGCCCCCGTGCAGCGGACCGTTCAGTGCCGCGATTCCCGCCCCCACCGAAAGGTAAAGGTCCGACAGGGTCGAAGCCACCACCATCGTCGCGAACGTGCTGGCGTTCATGCAGTGGTCCGCGTGCAGGATCAGCATGATGTCCATCACGCGTTCCTCGACCAGCGTCGGCTTCTTCCCGGTGATCATGTACAGGTAATTCGCCGCGTGGCTCAGGTCGTCATCCGGCTCCACGGGCATCTGGCCCTTCCGGATGCGTGCCACCGCCGCCGCCACGGTGGGGAGTCCCGCGATAAGTTGATACGCCGCGAAAACACCCGCCGGGTCCAGGTTCCACTTCTTGCTCATCTTCTCGATGACCTTCTGCTCGCGTGGGAACTCATAGATTGCCCGGGGCTCGCCCATCGGCTTCGTCTCCATCGGAATGGAGTCCTCGTCCGAATGGATGGGCTTGCTTTCATCCTCGGGGCCTCTCCCGGCGGGGGCCTTGGTGAACTCACGACGCATCAAGTTGGCGCCCAGACGCAGCGAGTCCATCGGGTCCATCCGTTCCACAGGGAACCCCATGAACATCCGCAGCGTCTTCGGAATGTGCCGGAACTTCGTCAGGATGTCCTTGAACGTCTCCAGTTCCGTCGCCGTCGGCAGCTTCCCGTGAATCAGCAGGAATGCCACCTCCTCATACGACGAATACGGACACAGATCAAAAATATCATACCCCCGATAAATCAGCCGCCCCATCGACCCGTTAACATACCCGACGCGGCTTTGGCAGGCAATGGCACCTTCCAGGCCTGGTCCAACCGTGCATGGTATGGGCCAATCCCTGGGGCGGGTGAGTTCGGCCTCGGGTTCGTTGCTTGTCTCCTGTCGGGCTTTTTCGACGGCATTCAGGATGATCTGGGTGAGGTCCTTCAGTTCTACGGTCATGGCAGCTCCTTTCTAATGGACTTGGGCCATTATAGCGTATGGTTCCGGTGGGTGTCAAGGGCAAACGCACAAAATCTGCGAAATTGTGGGGTGTTTTCGGGGCAAATTCGCGTGATAACGCATCAATTCGGGGGTGAAAAACAGGGGATTTCGGGAGATGGGCCGGAACGCGGCGGAGGAAAACCTGTGAAAGGGGACATCGCAGGGGGTTGAAACGGGCGGCGGGTTGCGTAGAATACAGGGCGTTTTCCAGGTTCCAGGCAGGAGGCCAAGATGGCGAGAAGAAAGAGGTTGACGAGTTACACCGCGCGTCCAGCTGTGAAGCCGACGGCGGAGCTTCCGGACCCCAGCGAGGGAGCGATCTTCGGGACCAAGGAGCAGGTCAAGAAGATCATCATCCTGGCGGTGGTGCTGGGTGTGTTGAGCGGACTGGTCTTCTTCGTGTTGTACCACCAGGAGCAGCCGAAGGCGGTGATTCCGGGGACGGTGGGCTCGGTGATCCTGGGCGGGGTGTTCGGGATGTTCGTGGGGCTGCTAGTGTTCGTGTATCCGTGTCAGTCGGTCGGGGTCCCGATGATGGCGATGCTGTTCTTTGCGCTGGCGACGTGGGTGGGGGCGTTCATGCTGCCCGTGGAGTGGAAGTCCACCTACCAGAATTACCTGGCGCTGGTGGGGCTGCTGTTCGTGAGTTCGTTCATCGGGTTCTGGCTGGGGTACTGGATGTACACGAAAAAGACGAAGGAACGCAGCCGATTCCAGGCGCGTCAGCGCGGTCGGCTGACGTCGGATGAGAACCTGCCGGAGTGAGCGTCGGCGGGGTGACTTCCGTCCGCGGTGTCTCAGCAAGGAGTGGCAGCGATGGGTGGTGGGGTGAGGAAGGTGATCGGGATCATCGGCGGGATGGGTGTGGAGTCCACGGCGGACCTGTATTTGCGGATCGTGGCGCTGACGCCCGTGCGGGTGGAGCAGGATCATCTGCACGTGATCGTGGATTCGAACCCGGCGATTCCGGACCGGACGCGTGCGATCCTGGAGGGGGGCGAGTCGCCCCTGCCTGAGCTGCTGAAGTCGGTGGCGAGGCTGGAGGCGGCCGGGGTGGACCTGATCGGCATGGCGTGCAACACGGCCCACTATTGGCATGGGGACCTGGAGGCTGCGGCAAGGGTGCCCGTGCTGAACATGGTGGAACTGGCGGCGGCGGATGCGGCGCGCCAGACGAAGCCCGAAGAGGCGGTGGGGGTTCTGGCGACGAGCGGGACGATCCGGAGCGGGCTGTATGAGAAGGCGCTGGCGAAGGCGGGACGGAAGGTGGTGGCGCCTGATGAGGGGGACCAGGCGCGGCTGATGGAGTGCATCTACGGTGCGCGGGGAATCAAGCTGGGTCACGTGGAGGAGAACCGGTCGCGGATCGAGGCGATCTGGGGGCGCCTGGCGAAGCGCGGGGCGGCGGTGGCGCTTGCGGGATGCACGGAGGGGATGCTGCCTTTCCGCGGGGGCAAGAGCACAGTGCCTTTCGTGGGCCCGATCGCGGTTCTGGCGGGGCAGG
>CAZVTD010000298.1:0-2971 GCA_964629945.1 uncultured Planctomycetota bacterium
GCGGGGGGGGGGGGGGAGCGTTGCCGGCCGGGGGTACATCCTGACAAACAACCACGTGGTGGACGGTGCGGAAGAGATCCGGGTGTATCTGGACGACGAGACGGTGCTGGATGCGGAACTGATCGGAACGGACCCGAAGACGGACCTGGCGGTGATCCGGATTCTGCCGGAGTCGATGAAGACGGCGGGGGTTGACGCGAAGGACCTGGTGGTGGCGCGTCTCGGGGACAGCGACAAGCTGGAGGTCGGGGAATGGGTGCTGGCGTTCGGTGCGCCGTTCGGGCTGCAACTGGCGCAGAGCGTCTCGGCGGGGATCGTGAGCGCGAAGGGGCGCTCGCACATGGGGGTGATCCAGCACGCGTTCGGGTATGAGAACTTCATCCAGACGGACGCGGCGATCAACCGGGGGAATTCGGGTGGTCCGCTGGTGAACATGAAGGGTGAAGTGATCGGGATCAACACGGCGATCGTGACGGGGACCGGAGCCTACCAGGGGGTGGGGCTGGCGATCCCGAGCAACCTGTGCAAGAAGGTTCTGGATGACATCATCAAGTACAAGCGGGTGGTGAGAGGATATCTGGGGGTGCAGATCAGCGACGTGACCACGGAGGTGGTGAAGAAACTGAGTCTGCCGGCACGGGAAGGGGTGCTGGTGGAGAAGGTGATGGTGAACACGCCGGCGGATGAGGCGGGGTTGAAGGAAAATGACGTGATCGTCGCGCTGGATGGACAGAAGACGGGCGGGATGCACGACGTGCGCTGGCGTGTGGCGGCGTATGAGATCGGGAAGAAGGCGACGCTGAAGGTGCTGAGTGAGGGGAAGGAAGTCGAGTTGAAGGTGAAGATCGCGGAGCAGCCTGATACGGAGGAAGAGGCTGCCCGGGCGAGCTGGCGGGACGAAGAGCTGGGGATGACGCTCCAGACGCTGACGCCCGCGGTGGCGCGACAACTGGCGGTGGAAGGGGAAGTGGGTGTGTACGGCGACGAAGAGGGGGTCCTGGTGGTGGAAGTGGACGAGGACGGTCCGGCGGGGCGGCAGGGGATTCGCCAGAATGACCTGATCAAGGAGGTTTCGAACAAGCCGGTGAGGAGTCTGGGGGATTACCGGCGCGTCCGTGGGGAATCGGACACGAAGAAGGGGGTCCTGCTGTATGTGAAGAGTGGTCGGAAGGGACACCTGGTTCCGATCAAGTAGGCTTGTCAGGGAGCGGGTTCCGGTGAAGACGGAGCCCGTTCCATGTACGGAGGGCCGAGGTGAAGGAGGGGGAGAGGGGCTTTTTTGCTTGCGGGGCGGAGAAGGAATCTTTATTTTTGATGAAGTCGAGGGGTCAAGGCGACGTCCAAAAGAAGGGCGAGAGAGTTCTATGAGCCACCGAGGGTCTGTGCCGGGAATCCGTGGACGTCTGGCGGGGGTGTTCGCGGGGGTCATGCTGACGTTGTGGTGGGGACGATGTGCACTGGGTGAGGAGGCCGGCGGAGGCGAGACGTCTCAGGGGAACGCGCTGGTGAGCTGGCTGGTGTTCGGGATATTCGGGATGATCGCGCTGTATCTGGTTTTCAAGGGCACACGGACGAAGTGAGCGTCGAGACGGAGAGGAAAGGGGCTGACATGAAGTCGATGAAATGGGTCGTGGGTGCACTGCTGCTGGTGGCGGTCCTTCTGCTGCTGAACCTGCTGAAGCCTGCCGGACCGAATATTCTGGTCGGTGAGGCCCTGGCGCAGAACCGTGCGACGACGGGAGGGGACTACGTGGTGGCGGCGGGTCGGACGACGTCGTCGGCGCAGGTGCTGTACGTCGCGGACACGCGTCTGAAGCGACTGGTGGTCTACGGGAACAAGCCGGGTGGTCCCGGACTGACGCTGCTGGACACGCAGGACCTGAACCGTGCGTTCCCGAAGGGTTGCTCGGGTCAGATCGTGCTTCAGCCTTTCATGATCCAGGACCGGGCGGAAGGCGTGGCGGTGATCGACGTGGTGAACAAGAAGCTGGTGTCGTTCGTGAGCTACAACTATGGACGTCTGACGGCGGTCGGCACGGCGGACCTGGCGGTGGACCTGGGCAGCTGAGAGAAAGACACCGTCCGAAAGGGAAGCGGGGCACCGGAGGCAGGGGTCGGACGACGGGTTGATGACATGAGGCCGACCGGTGAGGTTCGGTCGAGGTGAAGTGTTCCCCGTGCGTGGCGGCTGCGGGCGCACGGGGCGGGGACGCGAGAGTGCGGGGTATGACCGTTCGAGTTCCGGCGAGGTCGGAGATCCGGCCGCATGCGCGCCGGATGAAGTCCATTCCGATCACGTGAGATGCGTTGGTTGGGTGACGAGGATTCCGCGACGACTTCACTGGAAGTCGAGCGTCCGACGAACGTGCACAAAGGAAAGGGGCCAGCGATGCGTTCAGGGAAATGGCTGACGGGTGCGTTGATCTTCGTTGGGCTGATGCTGATGCTTCATCTGGTGGTGCCGAACCTGACGGACAGGATGGTGGAGCCGGCGTGGGGTCAGAACCGTGCGACGGCGGGAGGGGACTACGTGGTGGCGTCGGGACGGACATCGTCGTCGGTGCAGGTGATGTACGTGGTGGACACGCGTCTGAAGAAGATGGTGGTGTATGGGAGCCGCCGGGGCGGTCGGACGGACCTGACGCTGCTGGACGGACGCAACCTGGAAGAGGATTTTCCGGGGGGATGCTCGGGACAGGTTCTGCTGCAGCCCTTCGACGTGTCGGATTCGGTGAGTGCGGTGTCGGTTCTGGACGTGGTGAACAAGAAGATGGTGGTGTTCATGTCGCGGAACTACGGGAAGCTGGAAGTGGTGGGTGTGGCGGACCTTGGGAAGGACTTCGGGAGCTGAGCAGGCAACGGCGAGGCGGCGTGATCGACGAACGACGCGTGGTGGTGACGGGACTGGGGCTGGTGACGGCGCTCGGGCTGGGCCGGGAGTCGAGCTGGCGCGGCATTCGGGCCGGTCGAA
>CAZVTD010000299.1:0-2951 GCA_964629945.1 uncultured Planctomycetota bacterium
ATCCGTCTCCGGCGCCGAAGAGAGAGCCCCGCTTCGGCGAAGCCGGGGGTGTCGATGGGGCCGGCGAGGGCGAGGGCAGAAGGAGCGGGGAAGTCCTGGGTGGTTTCGACGGAGGTGGGATAGGGCCAGAGGTGTTCGAGCTTCATGGGACGCCTTTCTGTATCAAGAGGAGTTGTGCGAAAGAACATAAGAGAGGCGGCGGGAGAAAGCAACGAAATTGCGGGGGCGTCGAGCGTGTCGGTCGAGGGGCATGAGTGCGGATGGGATCAGGCGGACGGGGCGTCGGGGAGGGGGCAGGCGGTCCGGCGTCGGAGGACTTCCTCGTTGACGACGCGTCGGACGTGCCGGAGGTCGAGGATGCCGACGGGGAGACGGTCGGTCTCGTCATCGACGACGGGGATCTGCTCGAGGCGGAGGTCGTCGAGGAACTCGAGGGCATCCCGGAGCGGGGTGTGAGAGGTGATGGTGTGACGGACGGGGATCATGAGGTCGGCGGCAACGACCCACTCCCACATGTCGGGACTGACGAGGACGTTTTTGAGCTCTTCGAGGGAGAGGAGTCCGGCGATGCGTCCGCGGTCGTCGACGACGGGATAGACGAGACAGGTTTCGGAGGAGAATTTTTCCATGACGAGGGAGAGGGGTGCGGTGGCATCGATGGGGGTGACGTTGGCAGTCATGACGTCGCGGACAGCCCAGGCGTCGATGACGTCCTGGTCGGTGACGTTGCGACCGAGCTCGCCGGCTTTGCGTGCGGCGAGCTTGACCATGGAGGGTCCGATGATCTGAACGATGAGCGTGGTGGCGGTGACGGCAAGGATGACGGCGTCGCCGAGGGAGAGGTCGGGAGTGACGTGGACGTTGCCGAGGTGATGGGCGGCCATGATGGAGAGGCCGACGGCGACGCCTCCCTGGGCGAAGAGCCCGAGGCCTGTGTATCGTCGGACGGCTTCGGGGGCTTTTGAGACGTGAGCGCCCCACCAGGCGCCGAGGATTTTTCCGGTGGTCCGACCGAGGACGTAGAGGATGACGATGCCCCAGAGCCAAAGGGGCATGGCGGTGAGGGTGAGGCGAGCGCCGACGAGGACGAAGAAGATGACGTAGATGGGTGAGGCGAAGGCCCGGACGACGGCGAAGAGGTCCTGGGCGCGTCGCGGGGGGAGGAGGTTGACCAGCAGGAGCCCGAAGGTCATGGTGGCGAGGATGACGTCCATGCCCGTGGCATAGGAAACTCCGACGACGAGGAGGAGTGTTCCGATGAGGAGTGCGAGGGCTTTTTCGCGCTGATGTGCGGTGTAGCGAAGGAGGAGGCAGAGGATCGCGCCGGTGGCGGCACCGAGGAGGACGGCGCCGAAGAGTTCGAGGGTGGTGGTCATGATGGCGTGCGGGATGGAGGCGGTCGAGCCGGTGAGGATCTGTGCGAGTGCGGTTCCGATGCCATAGAGGGTCATGGCGAGTGCGTCGTCGAGTGCGACGACGGCGATGAGGGCGGTGGTGAGGATGCCCCGAGCACGGTATTCCCAGAGGACTTCGACGGTGGAGGCGGGATCGGTTGCGGAGGCAATGGCGCCGAAGACGACGCCGGCGGCGACGGAGGCTTCGACGTTGTGCGTGACGAGGAGGACGAGGAGCGTGGAGGGGATCCCGACGAGGAAGAAGGCACCCATGCCTTCGCCGAGGAGGATGGCGGAGAACTGGGGTGCGTGTTTTCGGAAAGTCTCGAGACGGAGTTCGGCGCCGACGAGGAAACCGATGACGCCGAGTGCGAAGAGGTTGAGGGGCTCGAGGGCGGCGATGTCCTGCTTGTCGACGACGTGGAAGCCTGCTTGTCCGAGGAGGAGACCGATGGCGATGTATCCGACGACCTGAGGGACCTTGAGCTTCTGGAAGAGCCAGGCCCCGAGTGCGCCCCCGAAGACGCCGATGCCGAGGATGAAGAGGACGCCCATTTCAATAGAAAGCATGTGTCCCTCAGGCGATGAGGATATTGTAGATGGCGGTGGTGTCGGGTGCGGCGAGGATGTCGTTCCGGACGGCGGGGTCGCGCAGCCTGGAGGAGATGGCGGCGAGTGTGCGGATGTATCGGGCGTGCTGTCCGTCGGAAGAGGCGACCATGCAGAGGATGGAGACGCCCTTGCCGTCGAGGGACTGATAGTCGAGAATGGGGGAGGAGGCGACGCCGACGGCGAGGACGGTGTCGGAGACGGAGGGCAGCCTCACGTGGGGGACACCGATGCCGAGACCGATTCCGGTGGACATGAGTTCTTCGCGTCGGAAGATGTTTTCGCGTAGGGCTTCGGGGTCGGTGACCTGGGGCGCGGCGGCAAGGAGGGCCATGACTTCGAGGAGTGCGTCGCGCTTGGTGCGGGTCTGGAGGAGCTTAACCCGTTCCGGGGAGAGGACTTCGGCGATGGAGACGGTTCCGGGGGCGGCGGCGCGGCGGGGCTGGTCGGCCAGACGTCGGTCCGCCCACTGCTCGATGACGGAACGCTTGAAACGCCAAGTGGTTCCGAGCTTTCCGGCGGGGATTTCACCCTTCTGAGCCCACTCGTAAACGGTGCGCTCGGAGACGCGCAGGTAACGGGCGACCTCCTCGACGGTCATAATTTCCGGTGACGGCATGGCCGACTCCTGAAGGCTGACAGGCACGACATGAACGTTATGCAGGGGGAATGATAGCCTATATTTGCGAGATTTTCAAGGGAAACGCAAGGTTTTCCTATGGATGCGGCGTATGGGGTGTTTTTCGGGTGATTTTCCGGGCGGGTTGGGTTTTTGGTTGCGCGGGGCGTGGGGATTTGTCAGAGTCACAAGGTGTTTGACGGCAGTGGCTTGGGGCGGGAGAGATGGATGAGAGCACCGGCAGTTCCGGCGACGGCGTTGTTCGTGGCGGGGATCGTCCTGGGACGATACGCGGGCGGGACGGCGGTCTGGGTCGTCATGGGGGTGGC
>CAZVTD010000300.1:0-2949 GCA_964629945.1 uncultured Planctomycetota bacterium
CACCCCCGCAATCAGCTCCGCCGTGCGGACCTCCTCGAAACCCGGCTCCGGATGCACGTGAATGTCCCGACGCCACGCGATCAGCTCCGGCTCCACCTCGCGAATCAGACTCCACAGACGGTCCACAGACTCTCCTTTTCCGGTAACGGGTTCGGCACCAGCATAATGATTTGTATTGTAAGGGGTCCGGCTGAATGGGTCAAGGGGAGGGACTGTCCGGGAACGCCTCGCTGCGACGGGTCACCGGTCGGCGCCGACTCACTCGGACGTCGCTCCCGGACCACAGTGCTTCTGCATGAGGTTCAGCACCATCTCCAGGTCCGCCAGGAACCGCACCCGCGTGTCCCGGTCCACCTGTTCCATGATTTGCGTGCAGAACGTTAGAAACGTCTCGTCGATCTCACGGACCTGCCGACGTCCCTTCGCCGTCAACGTCACCCGCACCACACGACGGTCGTGGTCGTCCCGCTGACGGGAAATGTATCCCGTGTTCACCAGCTTGTCCGCCAGGTTGGTCGCTGCTCCCATCGTGACCCCCAGCAGATGCGCCAGCTCGCCCATCTTCACGTTCCCGTGAACCTGGAGGATCGACAGCGTGTTATACTGGGGCAGGTTGACCCCCCCGCGACCCAGAATATTATTGATCCCCGCGGTGAAGATCATGCTGAACCGCTGCATGTCCTGGCGAAACTCGATGCAATGCTGCAGTACCTCATCTTCCATGGCACCGTCTCTCCTACCAGGGTTCTGCAGGGCCTCCTGAAATATTCTACCCCAACGAAACGAGACGAAAAGAAAAAACTTCGGAATCTTTAGCGCAACCTGTCTAATGATAAGCAGTTAAGCCAATACTTTTTCATTTTTTCCCCGCCAGATCCAACAGGTCCTTCTCTGAAATCTGATGGACAGCAAATTCTTTCGCCCTTTGAAGTTTCGAGCCCGGCGACTCCCCCACCACCAGAAAGTCCGTCTTCCGACTCACCGACGAGCCCACTTTTCCGCCCGCCTGCTTCACCAGCGCCTCCGCTTCCTGTCGGCTCAGGTGCTCCAGCGTTCCCGTAATCACCACCGTTTTCCCCGTCAGACCGCTCGTCGGGGCGGGCGCGTTTTCCGTCTCCTTCCGCGTCATGTTGACCCCGGCCTCGGCCAGTTTCCCGATCAGCTCTCGGTTGCTCTCCGTCCCGAAGAACGTCGTGATCGCCTCCGCCATCACCGGACCGATCTCTTCCACCGTCATCAGTCGTTCGGTGTCTGCCTGCGCCAGTTCATCCAGCGACGCGAACTCCTTCGCCAGTGTCTCCGCCGCCGTGATCCCCACGTTCGGGATTCCCAGTGCCGCGATCAGCCGGGCCAGTTCCCGTCCCCGCGACACCTTGATCGCCGCCACCAGGTTCTGCGCCGACTTCTCCCCCATCCGTTCCAGCCCGGCCAGTTGCTCCGCCGTCAGACGATACAGGTCCGAAAAATCCTTCACCAGCCCCGCGTCCACCAGCTGCTCGATCAGCGCCGGCCCCAGCCCTTCGATGTCCATCGCGTCGCGACTGCCGAAATACTTCAGTCTTCCCTTGATCTGTGCCGGACACGAAGGCGACGAGCACCGGTGTGACACCTCCTCACCCAGCCGAACCACCGGCGAGCCGCACACCGGACACGTCCTGGGCATCTCGAACCGCTCCGCCCCGGGCACGCGACGCTCCACCATCACCCGCACCACCTGCGGGATGATCTCCCCCGCCTTTTCGATCACCACCGTGTCCCCCGCACGGATGTCCTTGCGTTCGATCTCGTCGGCGTTGTGCAGCGTCGCACGTTTCACCGTCGTCCCCGCCAATTGCACCGGCTCCAGGTTCGCCACAGGGGTCAGCACCCCCGTCCGACCCACCTGGACCGTGATCTCTCGCAGCACCGTCGTCGCCTGCTCGGCCGCATATTTGAACGCCACGCACCATCGCGGCGCCTTGCTGGTCCGTCCCAGCTGTTCCCGCTGCGCGTGGTCGTTCACCTTGATCACCACGCCGTCCACCCCATAACCCAGCGTGTGGCGTTTCTGCTCGAACTCCCGGCAGAACGTCACCACCTCGTCCATCGTGCCGCACGCCCGGGTCTCCGGGTTCACCGGAAGCCCCGCCGCCTTCAGATACGCCAGCGCCTCCACGTGCGTCTTCAGTTCCACCCCCTCGACCGCACCCATCCCGTAGAGGAAAATCGACAGCTTTCGCTTCGCCGTGATCTTCGGGTCCAGCAGTTTCAGCGATCCCGCCGCCGCGTTGCGCGGGTTCGCAAAGGGCGCTTCTCCCGCCTCCTCGCGCTCCTTGCTCAACCGCTCGAACTCCTTGTGCGTCATGTACACCTCGCCCCGCGGCTCGAACAGCGTCGGCAGCTTCTCCAGTCGGAGAGTCCGTGGAACGTCCCTGATCGTCCGGATGTTCGACGTCACGTCGTCGCCCTGTTCACCGTCGCCCCGCGTCGCCCCCAGCGTCAGCTTTCCGTCCTCGTACGTCAGACACACTGCCAGCCCGTCGATCTTCGGCTCGCAGACGTACTCCACCCGCGCCTCATCCCCCAGCAGTTTGCGAAGACGCACCTCGAACTCCCGCAGTCCCTCCTCCGTCGTCACGTTGTCGATGCTCAGCATCGCCACCCGGTGACGGACCGTCGCGAACCCCTCCACCGGCGTCCCCCCCACACGTTGCGTGGGCGAATCAGGCGTCACCAGGTCCGGACGCTCCGACTCCAGCGCCTGCAGTTCACGCATCAGTTGGTCGAACGCCTCGTCGCTGATCTCCGGCGCGTTCTCCTCGTAATACTTCTTCGTGTGATAATGGATTGCCTTGCGGAGTGCTTCGATGCGTTGTGCGACGTGGTCCGGACCGCTCATAATCGTTCCCCCGGGGGTGTGCCGCTCCATTCTAAATCCCCTCGCCGCAAAGGCAACGCCTCAGCCGTTTT
>CAZVTD010000301.1:0-851 GCA_964629945.1 uncultured Planctomycetota bacterium
CACACGATCGAGCCGCCGAGGGCAGCGATGGGGGGACTGGCGACGACGCCAAGCTTTGGGGACCTGGCGGGGACGACACTGGCGACGACAGGGGTGGTGGCGCGTCGAGGTGGACGCAAGCTGGCGACAAAGCACGGGGGGCTGATGTTCACGCACGCGGGGGTGTCGGGTCCGGTGATCCTGGAGGTGAGCCTGGAACTGGCCCGGGTGTCGGAGCAGCCCGAGGAAGTCCGCGGGACGGAACTGCTGGTGGATCTGTGTCCGGAGATGAGCCGCGAGGCGATGATGGGTTGGCTGGCGGAGGCGGCGCAGAAGGGGCCGCGGCGGATCCTGCAGAACGTGGGGCTGAGCGGTGCGCTGAGCTCGCGTCTGCTGGGCGCGCTGGCGACGGCAGCGGGGATCGACCCGACGCGGCGCGTGGGTCAGATGTCACGCAAGGAGTTCGCGACACTGACGGAGACGCTGAAGGGGCTGAGGCTGGTGGTGGAGGCGATGCCCGACGTCCGGGAAGGGATGATTACGGTGGGCGGGGTGGCGGCAGAGGGGTTGGAACCCAAGACGCTGGAAAGCCGAAGCGTGGCGGGGCTGAGCTTCGCGGGGGAACTGCTGGGGCTTGCGGGTCCGTGCGGAGGGTTCAACCTGCTGGTGGCGTTTGGGACGGGAACGGCGGCGGGACGGGGGCGTTCTGCAAGAACGGGGGGGTAGAATTCAATGCGAATGGCATGCGAAGAACAACTGAATGCGAATCACAACGGCCACGACGAGGCAAACAGAAGAAGAAAAAGCTAAAGAAACAGCGCGAAGGGGATGGGAAGAACGGCAACAACGGAAGCAGCACTGGGGAACAGGAC
>CAZVTD010000301.1:861-2924 GCA_964629945.1 uncultured Planctomycetota bacterium
CCACGGGGCCCCCGCACGCCCGAGGCGGGGGGCGGGCGCGACCGACGTAAGGTCACGTTCGACGGTGTCGGGGGCGTCGGTGTCGCGCGGCTTGTGGCGGTAGGCGATGACGTGGACGGACTCGGTGGTCATCATGCCCTCGGTGACCATGAGGTCGAGCGTGGGGAGGAGCAGCGCGATGCGTTCGGGGGCATCGACGATCTCGATGACGATGGGAAGGTCCTCGGAGAGTCGGAGGACCTTTGCAGTGTGCATTCGACTGTCGGCGCCGAAGCCCATGATTCCGCGGAGGACGGTGGCGCCGGCGAGTCCGAGACGACGCGCTTCGAGGACGACGGCCTCGTAGAGCGGTCTGCCCTTCCAGCGGTCGGATTCCCCGATGAAGATTCGGAGGAGCTGCGCTTCGCCTTCGATTTTCATGTCACGTCTCCTCAGGTGAAGACGGATTTCAGGATCAGACGACCGAGCACGACGGCCCCGACGCCCAGGAGGAGGTTGGCGGCGGCGTTGGCGAGGGCGGGGAGATATTGGGCGTCGTGGAGGAGCTCGACGGTCTCGCAGCCGAAGGCGGAGAAGGTGGTGAAGGCGCCGAGGAGCCCGATCATGAAGAAGAGACGGGCGTTGGGGGCCAGGAGCGGACGGTCCTGGACGAGGGCCATGGCGGCCCCGATGAGGAGGCAACCGATGACGTTGACGGCGAGGGTGCCAAAGGGGAAGGTGCCGTTGTGGAGCCTCTGGACCCAGCCGGCGACGAGATAGCGCGAGACGGCACCGAGGAAGCCTCCGAGACCGATGATGAGCAGCTTGATCATGCCCGACTCCTATCCGGAGAAAGACGGCAGGAGTCATCAGTCCCGAGGAAGCGGGACGGTTGGAGGGGGACTCCATCCCCGACATCCAGATGAAGCGTTACGGCTACTTTCCGGTCTCGGCACGTTTGGTGACAACGGTGGTGGTGCTTCGGACGGACTGCTGAATGGAACGTCCGGAGAGACTGACGGTCATGTCGATGTTCTGGTCGACCACGAGCGTGACGAGAGTGGGGTTGGTGCGATCGACGACCATGGATCCCTTCTGCGAGCTGCCCTCGTGGATGGTGGCGGTGAGTGGGACATCGGGGTCCGGCTCTCCGGAATCGATGGTCCCTTCGACGGCGATCTCGACGGCCTTGTCGGTGATGCCGGTGACCTTGTAGTCAGACCGTGTGGTGAGCGCGAACATGCTCATGTCGAGCTTGACCTCTTCCTTCCAGGAGTCTCCGACGATGACGGGCTCGACCGGGAAGACGGAACGAGACATCTGGCGCGCGATATGCTCATCGGTCATGGACTTACCGATCTGCTTTCGGGCGGCTTCGCGCGCGGGTCCTTCGGGGATTCCGTCAAGGATGGCGTCCCTGAGCTTTTCGATGCCTTCAACCTTCGTGGTCTGCCCGCGGGTGTCCATGGTGATGTTGAAGGAATGGCCGAGCATGGCTTTGTAGGCTGCAATCGCGGGATGGGTGACGTCCTTTTTGAGGGGATCGCCGGAGTCATAGTCGAGCTTCATCTGGGGGGAATCGAGCTTCTGTGCAAAACGGGTGTAGGTGATTTTGAGGTCGGCGGAGCCGTCGGGCTGGACCTTGAGGACCTCCATGTCCATGACTATGATGAGATTCGCTTCGATCGGCGGGGATTTTTCGGCTCCGAGCTGCTGGGTGATGGTCTGTTTGCTGGTCACGGTGCCGGTGTAGCGGTCGCCGGGTTTGAAGGTGTGGCGGAGGAGGACCTTGTCGGCCGCCCAGGAGGGGACGATCAGGAGGCACAGGAGCAGACAGACGACGAACAGAAGGACGAGAGGTTTTCGGATCATGTACCGCCTCGCTTTCGAGAAGACACGTTCGAGAAACCGGGTCTGTCGCCCAGGGACGGAACGGATCGCGTCGGGTTGGGGAAGGCCGCCGTTCGGGGGTTTATCATGATCCGTACAGGAGGAGACGTCAAGATTTCTTTCGCCCGAAACGGGTTCGGCGAGTCAGGAGTGGTTCGGGAGAGGCGGGGCGGACTGTGGAGAGAGGCGGGGCT
>CAZVTD010000302.1:0-2921 GCA_964629945.1 uncultured Planctomycetota bacterium
CCCCCGCACGAATTGCCCACGCCGTCGGGGCCTTCCTCCGTGGACTCCTCTTCCTCCAGGCCGCCTTCGTCGCGTCTTCCCCGGGCGTCGGAGCGCTCATCGCCGCCGCGCTCCTCGTCCTCTTCCCGCCCGCCTCCCTCACCGCGCGACGGTTCTACGCCTCCTAGGAGCACGCACCATGACCACCCGAAAAATCCTCGTCGTCAGCGTCGCCGCCCTCGGACACCAGCTCCTCGTCAAAAACGCCCGCACCACGCTCGACGACCTCACCTTCCGCCCCCTCGAGCCCGTCTTCCCCGCACTCACCTGCACCGCACAGGCCTCTTTCCGAACCGCTCAACCCCCCGCTCACCATGGTGTCATCGCCAATGGCGTCTTCGACCGAACACTCAACCGTCCCTTCTTCTGGGAACAATCATCCCGACTCGTCAAAGGCCCACGCATCTGGCAGAACTTCCGCAACTCCGGAAAACGCGTCGGACTCCTCTTCTGGCAGCAGTCCCTCGGTGAATCCGCCGACCTCCTCCTCTCCCCCGCACCCATCCACAAACACTCAGGCGGCATGATCCAGGACTGTTATGCCCAGCCCCCGGACCTCTACCATCACCTCACTGCCGCCGTCGGCCGGCGCTTCAACCTCATGCACTACTGGGGACCGCTCGCCTCCGCAAAAGCGGGACGCTGGATCGCCGACGCCACCGCCTCCCTCCTGGCCGACTCCGCCCTCTGTCCCGATCTCCTCTTCACCTACCTCCCCACCCTCGACTACGACCTCCAGCGTTTCGGACCCGACCATCCCCGCGCGCGACGCGCACTCGACGACGTCCTCGACCAGCTCTCCCTCCTCCTGACCGCCGTCCGAAAGCACGACCGCGACCTCCTCATCTTCGGTGACTACGCCATCGCCCCCGTCAGCGAACCCGTCTTCCCCAACCGCGCACTCTCCCACGTCGGCCTCCTGACGACCCGCGCCATACGGAACAGGCTCTACCCCGACTTCCACCGCTCGCGCGCCTTCGCCATGACCGACCACGAAATCGCACACGTCTACGTCCCCGACCCCGCGGATCTCCCCGCCGTTCGAACCCTCCTCCAGACCCTCCCAGGCGTCGAGCGCGTCCTCGACCACGCCGAACTCTCCCACCCACGCTCCGGCGAACTCATCCTCCTCGCCCGCGAAGGCGCTCACTTCGCCTATCCCTGGTGGACCGCCCCGAAAACCGCACCCGACTACGCCGCTCACGTCGACATCCACAACAAGCCCGGCTACGACCCCGCCGAGCTCTTCTTCGGACGCTTCCCCTGGCTCACCTGCCAGGACGCCTCCCGCATCAAAGGCTCGCACGGACGCACAGGACCCGGCCGGCTCGCCGCCTGGACCTCCACCTTCGACCTTGGCTCCCCCGTGTCCCTCATCGACCTCGCCGACGCACTCCGTCGGCACCTGGAGACCACCGCATGACCGCCACACCGACACCCTATAACCAATCCTTCTCCGTCCCCTTCGACTATCCCGTTCACTTCACCCATCACCTCTTCCAGCCCGACAACCCCCTGCTCGCCTCCGTCATCGACCGCCTCGCCGAGCGCCGCCGTCATCGCGTCCTCTTCTACGTCGACTCAGGCGTCGCCGAAACCCACCCCACGCTCATCGATCGCATCAAGGACTACTTCCATCGTCGCCCCGACGCCCTCGAACTCTGCTCCACACCCGAAATCGTCCCGGGCGGAGAGCCCGCCAAAAACTCATGGGACGATGTCCGCGACATCCTCTGGACCGTCGGAAACCATCACCTCGACCGCCAGTCCTTCATCGTCGCCGTCGGCGGCGGCTCCGTCCTCGACATGGTCGGCTTCGCCGCTTCGCTCGTCCACCGCGGACTCCGCCTCATCCGCGTCCCCACCACCGTCCTCGCCCAGTGCGACGCCGGCATCGGCGTCAAAACCGGCATGAACGAACACGGCATGAAAAACTTCATCGGGACCTTCGCCCCGCCCTTCGCCGTGCTCAACGACTTCACCTTCCTCCCCACACTCGCCGACCGCGACTGGACCGGAGGCGTCGCCGAAGCCTTCAAGGTCGCCATCATCAAGGACTTCGACTTCTTCACCTTCCTCTGCGAAAACGCCGCCCGACTCCGCAGCCGCGACCAATCCGTCATGGAGACCGTCGTCCACCGTGCCGCCGTCCTACACCTCGACCACATCCGCACCGCCGGCGACCCCTTCGAATTCGGCGCCGCACGACCCCTCGACTTCGGTCACTGGGCCGCTCACAAACTCGAATCCCTCTCCGCCTACACCATCGGCCATGGTCCCGCCGTCGCCGTCGGAATCGCCGTCGACACCTTCTACGCCTCGCGTCTCGGGCTCATCTCCACCGGCGAATGCGACGCCGTCCTCGACGCCATGACGCGCACCGGGCTCCCCATCTGGCACCCCCTCCTCGCCGACCGGACCCCCGAAGGCATCCCCCTCGTCCTCGACGGACTCGTCCAGTTCCGCGAGCACCTCGGAGGCGTCCTCCCCGTCACCCTCCCCACCCCCATCGGGCGAAAGCTCGAAGTCCACGAGATGCACGCCAACCTCATCGAAGACGCCCTCGAACACCTCAGCCGGCGCCGCCGTGACGGAGCCCACACATGAAACTCCAGGACACACCCCCGCTCCATCTCCCCTACTGCCTCAACATCCATCCCGCCCACTCCTGGACCGACACCTTCGCCGCCATCCGCACCCACGCACAGCGCGTCCATGACCGTCTCGACCCCGTCGGCCCCTTCGCCCTCGGACTCCGACTCTCCAACGACGCCGCCCACGAGCTCTCCCGTCCAAACACCCTCGCCGCCTTCGCTGCCTTCCTCCGCCACAACGACCTCTACGTCTTCACCATCAATGGCTTCCCCTTCGGCGCCTTCCAT
>CAZVTD010000303.1:0-2915 GCA_964629945.1 uncultured Planctomycetota bacterium
CATCGACGCACTTCTCGCCCACCCTCCCGACGTCCTCACCTTCACCTCCGCCTCCACCGTACACAACTTCATCTCGCTCCTCGGCCCCGACCGCGCCCGCTCCCTCGCCCGGAACGCCCTCGTCGCCTCCATCGGCCCCATCACCTCCCAGGCCCTCGCCGACCACCATCTCCCCGTACATACCGAAGCCCCGGTTCACACCACCCAGGGCCTCGTAAACACCATCCTTAAGCACTTCGGTCCCCACCCCTGAACCTGCGCACCCCGCTTCTCCTGCGCCGCCGCTCAGCCGCCTGACCCATCCCCAGAACGGGAAGGCATCTTCAGTCCGGTCTTCTCCAGCATGCCGGCCGATTCCTGGACCCATTTGCTCAGAGCCGAAACCGCCTCCAGGTTGAACTGTTTCCCGGACTCCTCTTTCAGAATGTCCAGTGCCGTTGAAACCTCATAAGCCTTCCGATACACCCGGTCCGACGTCATCGCGTCGAACGAATCCGCCACCGTCAGAACGCGTGCACCCACCGGAATAGCCGCCCCCGCGATGCCGTCCGGATATCCCTTTCCGTCCCAGCGCTCGTGGTGATGACGAATGATCGGAATCTCGCGGTCGAGGAATCTCAGTTGGCTGAGGATGCGCACACCCACCATCACGTGCTGCTCCATGATGTTGCGTTCCTGCGCTGTCAGGGCGCCGGGCTTCTGAAGGATCGCGTCCGGAATGCCGATCTTCCCGATGTCGTGGATCATTGCCGCACGCCGGATCGCCTCCACGTCCTTCGGGATCAGCCTCATCATCTCGGCGATTCCTGTCGCATACTGCGTCACGTTCTGAGAGTGTCGTGTCGTGTAAGGGTCCCGTTCTTCGAGTGCCAGACACAACCCCTGCACACTGCGAATATACGTGTCCCGCGACATTTCCGACAGACCTTCCAGACGCCGTTCGTAGTCCTCGATCGCCTCGTCCTGCAAAGGCATCTTCGCAAGCTCGTCACCGCACAGCGTCTCCCAGCTTTGAGTGCAGTTCCGTCCCGACGACTTCGCGGCATAGAGCGCCTTGTCGGCACGATTGATGAACGTGTCGGCCATCTCACACGCCCCCGCCGTGATCGTGCTGACCCCGATGCTCACCGTCACCTGGGGCGAACTCTGACCCGCCGAAATGACCCGCTGGGCCACCTGCCTCCGGATCCGCTCGGCACCCTGGAACGCCTCCTCCGCGTTCGTCCCCGGCATGATGATCATGAACTCGTCACCACCATACCGGGCCACGATGTCCGACGCACGGATCGTCTTCTTCAGAAAATCCGCCACCTCGAACAGCACCCAGTCCCCGAACGCATGACCGTGCGTGTCGTTGATCGCCTTGAAGTGGTCGATGTCCACCATCGCCAGCGACGTGCTGCTCCCGTACCGCCGCGTCCGCTCGCATTCATTGTTCAGCAGTTCCAGAAACTGTCTGCGGTTGTACAGTCCCGTCAGGTCGTCCAGGGTCGCCAGTTCCGCCAGCTTCGTGTTCTTCGCCTGGAGTTCCGTGTTCGCCCGCGCCAGCGCCTTCTCGGCGACCTGCTTCTCCCGCTTCAGCCACATCTTCTCGAAGCACCCGTTCAGCGTGACCAGCAGCTCATGTTCCGTGATGGGCTTTCGAAGAAACGCACTCACACCACCACGCAGCGCCTGGATCGCCGACTCCACGTCCGCGTAAGCCGACATCATCACGCACATCATGTCCGGGTTCACGTCCTGCATCTCGGAAACAAAATCCAGACCGCACCGTGACCCCAGACGCAGGTCCACCAGCGCGACCGTGGCCTCCTCCCCCTCGGCCACCGCCTCCACCTCTTCCGTGTGATCCGCCACCTCGCACTCATACCCGTGCGCTTCGAGAACGTCCGCCAGACTCTCGGCGAAATCCTTGTCGTCATCGACAATAAGAACTCGACGCTCGCCATCGACCTCCGGTTCGATTAATTCGTCTCGCATGGGGACTGAGTCTCCTTTGACTCCACAATCCCCCCCAGGATCTTGACCAGCTTACCCGGCGAAAAAGGCTTCGTCAGAATCTCTCCCTGCGAACCCTCCGACCCCTCTCCAATCTGATCGGAACACTCGTCGATCAGACGCTGGGGCAGACGGTACTTCATCAGGTGCTCCGGGGTGCATCCCGTCATCATCACACCCTTCACGTTGGGCCGGCTCCGACGGATTTCCTGGAGCGTCTCCCACCCGTTCTTGCCGGGAAGATTCACGTCCATGAAAATGGCGTCGAACTCCTCCTGCCTGGATTTCTCCACCGCCTCCTCTCCGTGTGACGCGGTCTGCACCGAATACCCGTGAGCCGTCAGAAGGTCCACCATGCCCTCGACAAAATCCGTGTCGTCATCGACCACCAGCAAGCGCAGGCTCGACATTCGCATGCTCCCGTTCCCCGACGGGAAGCCCCAGCGTGACCGATGTCCCCTCACCAGGGGAACTCTCGATGTTCACGCTCCCTCCGTGTTGTTCAATAATCTGCTTCACGATAGACATCCCCAGTCCAACGCCGAACGTCTTCGTGCTGTAGAGCGGCTCGAACACCTTCTCCACAGCCTCCGGCTTGATCCCGATGCCCGTGTCCCTCACCACGATCTCGAAACATCCATCAGCAAGACGCGTCTCCACGGTCAATTCCTTTTCACCGGCTCCCTCCTTCTCGCTCATCGCCTGACACGCGTTCTGGATCACGTTCACCAGACACTGTCTCAGTTTTTCCCTGTCGAAGGAAACCTCCGTCCCGCAGGAGAACGCTTTCGTCAGACGCACACCTTCAGGAAGATCCAGCTCATCCAGCAGTTCTCCCAGCCACTCGTCCACGTGGGTCGCTTCGGGTCGCGGCGGACGGTTGCGCGCGTAGATCAACAGCTCGTCGATGATCCGGT
>CAZVTD010000304.1:0-2914 GCA_964629945.1 uncultured Planctomycetota bacterium
CTCATCCGTAATCACCGCCCCCGCACCACCCCGGATCGCATCCTTGATGAAGTTGTGCCCGTCGAACCGCTCCCCTCTCAACGCGACGAACAGGTCCCCCGCGCGCAGGCTGCGCGTATCCGTCGAGACGCCCTCCACGAACGCTGTCGCACGACCCGCGATCAGACGCCCGCCCACCGCCTCTTTGACCTCACTCAGTTCCAGTCGTCTCACGCGTGGTACCCCATCTCGCCCAGCAACCGCCGGGCCACTTCCCGATCGTCGAACGGAATCACCCGGTCCCGGAAGAGCTGACGCGTCTCGTGTCCTTTGCCTGCGATCAATACCACATCATCACCCCCAGCGCTCTCCAGCGCAAGCTTTATCGCTTTTTCCCTGTCCGGCTCCACCTTTGCCGTTTCACGGTTCTCCATGCCCCCCAGAACTTCCCCGATGATCGTCGCCGGCTCTTCGCCTCTCGGGTTATCACTGGTGACGACCACCTCGTCCGCCAATCGCTCGGCGACTCGTCCCATGCGTGGACGCTTCTCCCGGTCCCGGTTTCCCCCGCACCCGAACACGATCACGATCCTCCCTCTCGTCACCTCCCGCACGCTCGCCAGAACCTTCTCCATCGCGTCATCCGTGTGCGCATAGTCCACCAGGACCGCGAACGGCTGTCCCGCCTCGATCCGCTCCAGCCGTCCCGCCACCCCACCCACGCTTGCGATGCCTTCTTCGATCGCCCCACGCTCGATCCCCAGCGCCCCGCACGCGGCCGCCGCCGAAAGACAGTTATACGCGTTATGACGCCCCAGCAGGGGCGTCCTCAACCTCAACTCCCCCCACGGCGTCTTCACCCGCATCCGCGAGCCATTCTGTCCAAGTTCTTCGATCGTCCCCTTCACCTCTGCCTCAGAATCGATCCCGTACCTCACCAGCTTCGCCCGAGAGTTCCCCAGCACATCCCGCCAGACCGGATCGTCCGCGTTCATCGCCGCCGTCGCACCCTTGTCCAAACCCTCGAACAGCCTCCGCTTCGCCTCCGCGTAGGCTTGAAGCGTCTTGTGATAATCCAGGTGCTCCCGGCTCAGGTTCGTGAACACCCCACAGTCGAATCGGCACCCGTCCACCCGATGCTGCATCAGCGAATGACTCGACACTTCCATCACCGCCGCACTCAATTGCTCATCCACCATCTCTCGAAGCATCCTCTGCACGTCGTGCGCCATCGGCGTCGTCATCTGTGACGACACCTCGCGCGTCCCCACCGAGCAGCTGATCGTCCCGATCAACCCGATCCCCCGTCCCGCCGCACGGTAAACCCCCTCCACCAGTTTCGTCGTCGTCGTCTTCCCGTTGGTCCCCGTGACCCCGATCAGGTCCAGTTTGGCCGACGGGTCCCCGTAGAACCGCACCGCCAGCCTGGAAAGCGCCTCGTGGCTGTCGCTCACCACCAGTTGGACGACGTTCTCCGAAACCGCCTGTGCACGTTCCACAACGATCCCGCACGCCCCGTTGGCCACCGCCTGAGGCACGTAATCGTGTCCGTCTCCGTTCGCCTCCCGACAGGCCACGAAAAGCCATCCGGACGCCACCTGTCGGCTGTCCTGCGTCAGCCCTCGGACCTCTTGGTCCTTCCAATGGACCGCACGCACACCCTCCAGACTCGCACGCAACTCACTCAAATGGACCATCTCGTCTCCACACCACGTATCCGAAAGGAAAGAAACCGGCTCACATTGCCCGAACCTGCTCCACCCGAACCGAAGGTGGAACCTCCAGATGCTTCAGCACGCGCTCCACGATCCGCCCCGCCGCCGGGGCCGCCACCGTCGCCGCGTAGTAGCTTCTCCCCTCGCCCGGCTCGTCCACCAGCACCAGCACCGTGATCCGAGGCTCCTCAACCGGTGCCCCGCACAGGAACGAACTCACGAACCGCGTGTGCGAATATCCCCCCGTGGCGGCCTTCTGGGCCGTCCCCGTCTTCCCGCACTTCGTGTACTCCCCCCCGGCGACCGCCTTCCCCGTCCCCTGCGTCACCACCTTCGCCATCACCCCGATCATCGTCTTGGCTGTTTTCTCCGAGATCACGTGCCTCACCCGCTCGGGAGTCTGAAGTCTCTGCACCACGTTCTGTTCGGAATCCACCACCCCTTCCACCACCGCAGGCTTCAGCAGCCAACCCCCGTTGGAAAACACGTTGAACGCATTCAGCAGTTGCAGCGGGGTCGTCGTGATCTCCTGCCCCATCGGCACCCTCGTCACCGTGTAATCCGACCCGACACTCCTCGGCGTGATCGTGCCACCCAGTTCCCCCATCATCTCCACCCCGGTCTTCGTCCCGAACCCGAAATCCTGGACGGCACGATACAGATCATCCTTCCCCAGCATCAGCCCCACCTTGGCCATACCGACGTTGCTCGATTTCTCGATCACCTCCGACATCGTCAGCCAGCCGTACGGGTGATGATCGCGCAGCCGTCGTCGAATCCCGGGAACCCGGAACAGCCCGTTCTCACAGAACACCTTCTCTCCGGGCGATCCCATCCTCAGGTCGAACAGACGCGACATCACGAACGGCTTGAACACCGACCCCGGCTCGTAGCACGAGATGACCGACCGGTTCTGCCGACTCTCCGCGGTTGACACTCCCGGCTCCGCCGGATCATACGTCGGACGATTGCTCACCGCCAGAACCCGGCCCGTGTGAGGGTCCATCACGATCGCCGTCACCGAGACCGGCGCGAATTCCGCCACCACCTTGTCCAGTTCTTCCTCGACGATCCGCTGGATATTCACGTCGATCGTCAGCACCAGACTCGAACCGTGCTGCACCGCCCGGTAGACTGCCTTGTCCGTCACCACCGCCCGTCGACCGCTGTCGCACTCCGTCCGCTCATATCCGTCCACGCCCTTCAGCGTCTCGTCGTAC
>CAZVTD010000305.1:0-2907 GCA_964629945.1 uncultured Planctomycetota bacterium
TGCCGCTCTTGCCCGGCATCTTCTTGGTCCGGCCCGGCCGGCCGTTCTCGGCTTTCCAATGATGGTGGCCGACGAAGTCCATCAGGGTATCGATGTTTTCGACCGCCACCATGTAGACGCACCCGCCGTCGCCCCCCTCCCCCCCGACCGCCCGTTCCGCTACGCCGACTTCAACCTCGACCGCACCAGAAAACGTTTCCTCTGCGTCCTTGAGGACCATTCCGCCTCCGACCGACAGGCCGCCAACACCATCGCCGCGGTCTCCCTCACCGACGGCCGCGTTCAAACCCTCGTCAGTGGAAACGACTTCTACTCCTCCCCCCGTCTCAGTCCCGACGGATCGCGTCTCGCCTGGATCACATGGAACCATCCCAACATGCCTTGGGACGATACCGAACTCTGGACCGCGCCCGTCCATCCCGACGGCTCCCTCGGCCCCGCCACCAGGATCGCCGGCGGTCCCGACGAATCTGTCCTCCATCCGACCTGGTCCCTCGCGGGCGTTCTCCACTTCATCTCCGACCGCACCGGCTGGTGGAACCTCTACCGCGTGACTTCATCGACCCCGACACCCCTTCACACCCTCGACGCCGAGTTCGCCCGTCCAGCCTGGAGCTTTGCCAATCAGCCCTTCGTCTTCCTTTCCGAAGATCTCATCATCGCCGCCTACGCCTCCCGGGGCACTTGGCGTCTCGCCGAACTCACCCCCTCCACCGGCGCCTTCCATCCCATCGACTCCCCCTACACCGACCTCGCCTGTCTCGCCGCCGGTCCCTCAGGCGTCGCCATGCTCGCCGGCTCCCCAACCCAATCCACCGCCATCGTCGTCATGGACCCCGCCGCGAGCACCTTCACCTCCATCCGCAAAAGCTCCTCCGTCACCGTGGACCCCGCCTGCCTCTCCATCCCCGAGCCCGTCGAGTTCCCCACCACAAACAACCTCACCGCGCACGCTCTCTTCTATCCCCCCAGGAACCCCGACTTCCGCGCACCCTCCGCCGAACTCCCGCCTCTCCTGGTCCGCTCCCATGGCGGGCCCACCTCCGCCACCTCCGCCACCCTCCGCCTCTACACTCAATTATGGCCCTCCCGCGCGGCCCCCACCTCCGCCCCCTCCGCCACCCTCAGCCTCTCCCCTCAATTCTGGACCTCCCGCGGCTACGCCGTCCTCGACATCAACTATGGTGGAAGCACCGGCTACGGACGAGCCTATCGCAACCGCCTCCGCGACAACTGGGGAATCGTCGATGTCGACGACTGCACCAACGGCGCACTCCACCTCGCACGCTCCGGAAAGGTCGATCCCAACCGACTCGCCATCAATGGCGGCTCCGCCGGAGGTTACACCACTCTCGCCGCGCTCACCTTCAAAAACGTCTTCAAAGCCGGTGCCTCTCACTTCGGCGTCTCCGACCTCGAAGCCCTCGCCACCGACACCCACAAATTCGAATCCCGCTATCTCGACCGCCTCATCGGTCCCTATCCCGACCGTCGCGACCTCTACCTCGCACGGTCCCCCATCCATCACACCGACCGTCTCGCCTGTCCCGTCATCTTCCTCCAGGGTCTCGAAGACAGGATCGTCCCCCCCGACCAGGCCGAAAAGATGGCCGATGCCATCCGCAAAAAGGGACTCCCCGTCGCCCTCCTCCTGTTCGAAGGTGAACAGCATGGCTTCCGACGCGCCCCCAACATCAAGCGCTCCATCGACGCCGAATTCTACTTCTACGGCAAGATCTTCGGCTTCTGCCTCGCGGACCCGATCCAGCCTGTCACGATAGATAACCTTCCCGGGTAAAACGGCTCGCGACCTCGGGGAATGCCCCGTTCAATTCTCCCGCCGCTTCCCGCTCCCTCTCCTGTTCTCCTGCTCTACTGCTCACCTGCTCTCGGGCCGGCTTCCCGGCCCGCCTCCTGCCGACCCCATCCAGCCCGTCCCCATCGACAACCTCTGAAACCCGTCCGTGACCACGCACCTCTCACGCATGTCGAAATCGCTTGACAGCACGCAGACCCGGTATATCTTTGTCCTGTCCGTATTGACATGTGGCGCCCGGGACCTGGCTCAACCCCGGCTTGACCACGAAAAGGTCTGAAATGCCGGAAATGCAGCCCATCAACGTCGGCGTCGTCGGTCTCGGTCGCATTGGCTGGCTTTTTCACGTCAAGCAGCTCGCCCAGAACCCGCGTTATCGCCTCACCGCCTGCGTCGATATCCTCCCCGAGCGACGCAAAGAAGCCGAAAATATCTACCACTGTCAAACCTTCGACACCCTCGACGCCTTCCTCAAAAGCGGCGTCGCCGACCTTGCCGTCCTCTGCACCATGAGCGCCGACCACTGCAGGCACACCGTCGCCGCCCTCAAAGCCGGTCTCCACGACGTTGTCGAAAAACCCATGGCCATGACCGTCGCCGAAGTCGATAAAATGGTCCGGACCGCACGCAAAGCCCGGCGTGTCCTCACCGTTCACCACGACTTCCGTTCCCGCCCCGTCCCCCGTTTCGTCCGCGAAACCCTCGCAAGCGGCATCCTCGGCGACGTCTTCTGGATCCGCTACTCCGGAAACACCTTCTTCCGTCGAAACGATTGGCAGACCCTCAAAAAGAACGGTGGCGGCTATCTCACCAACTCCGGCGCGCACCTCATCGACTTCTGTCTCCTACTCCTCGACAGTCCCGTCAAGGACGTCTGGGCGCACATGCAGCACACCGTCACCGCAGGCGACGCCGACGACTTCGACAAAATCATGATCCGCGGCCGAAACAACCGCCTCGTCGAGCTCGAATTCAGTTGTGGCTGTGCCTTCCCCAGTCCCTCCTGGACCATCACCGGAACCACCGGGACCCTCCAGATCACCGGCGACACCGCCACCCTCAAATACTTCGACCCCCAACAGGCCCCGCCC
>CAZVTD010000306.1:0-2898 GCA_964629945.1 uncultured Planctomycetota bacterium
ATGCGGAATGGGCGGTGAAACGGGATGGTTGGGACGCGAACTGGACGTACCGGATCGCGCTGGCGTATTGGAAGGAGTCGATGCGCGTCGAGCGCATGATCAGAGATCTCACGAAGCAGATCGATGATCTGAGAGGAGAAGCGGAAGAAGCGACGCGACTCCGTGCGATGGTCGACACGATGCAGGCAAAACAGGGGAACTACCAGAGGCAGGCATATCAGTATCTGTTGCAGGCGATCCGGAAGGACCCTGCGAATGGCTTCTACCGGTGGACGGCGTCGGAACTGGGACAGCATATGCCTCTGGACGAGACGCAGAAGCGGGACCTGCTGGAGAAAGCCCAAGGGCGCGTTCCGGAAAACACGATTCTTCTGATCCTGGCGGCGGAACGTCTTCGTGAGGGCGGGAAAAACGAAGAAGCGCTGGCCATGCTGAAGCGAGCACTGGTGCAGGTGAAGACGGAATTGACGTCCGGGGTGGGCGCAGCAGGAAAGACGGTGGGTGAGGATTACCTGGCGCGGATCGTGACGAACCTGGAACAGGCGGGTGGTAACTACACGTCGTGGCAAACGTACGTTCCGGAGGACGCAGAGGTTCATCTGAGACTATCGCTGTACCTGGATGAGAAAGGGGAGCACAGCGAGGCATCGGAAGAACGTCGTAAGGGGCTGGAAACGGGGGAACGGCTGATCAAGGAAGGCAAGCAGAAGGCGTTGATGGTGTATCACATGGGAGCGGTGTGTGAGAAGGCGGGGGAACTGGACAAGGCGATCGATTATACAACTCAGGCGGCGAAGCTGGCCCGCAAGAACGTGCAGTGGTGGATGAAAGTGGCCGATCTCCAGGCGAGAGGCGCCTTGGAGGCGTCTCAACGACGCGATGAGGCTCTGTCTATGGCAGAGACGGCACGTCGTCAAGACGACGCCGCACGAGAAGGATCGGCGAGAGCCACAGCACAAAAGGAGACGGATGCGGCACTGGGGTATCTGTTGTCGGCGTCAGAGACGGTGGAAAAGGTTCTGGAAATGGAGCCGACACGTGAGGATGCTCTGAACCTGATGCGCACGATCGGTGAGAGGAGAAGTAAGCTGACGGGCGGTCGAAGTTGAAGTGGAGGACACGGAGGAAGATGATGAAAGGGGCGCCTTTGAGGCGCCCCTTTGTTTGGAGGGCGGGCGGTGCGCCGCCCGGGGGGGCAGGACTGTGAAGGTGGCGTGAGCGACGCAGGCAGGCGCCGGGTGATGAAGCGGGGGAGGAGACGGATGAGGCGTTGGAGTTCGGCGGGTTCGTAAAAGCGGAGAGGCAGCAGGACCAGGGGAAAGGTGAGACAGAGAAGGAAATTAAGGACAAAGGTGATCCAGAGGTCTGTGAAGCGGACGAGGAAGGCGGGGCCGAAGGGGATTTTGAGGGTGAAGGAAAAGTTCAGATCGGGGAGTCGGACCAGGAGTGAGAGGGCATAGAGGAAGGAGGCGACGATGAAGAGCTTTGCGATGCGTCGCCATTCCCAGCGCACGGGGAAGTATTTTTTGTCGTAAGCGAATAGGACGAAACAGGTTACGAAATAGGTGACGAAGACAGCGACAGCGGCGCCGAGGGGTCCGATGGTCGGGACGAGGATGACCATGAGGAGGAGGTTGGCCCCGGTTCCGAAGGCTTCGGCGATGGACATGAGGTTGGTTTTGCGCTTGATGAGGAGTCCTGGTGCGCAGGAGCGTCGCAAGCCGTCGAAGAGGTAGGAGAGGCAGAGGAGCGGGACGATGGGCCAGACGTTCCAGTAATGGGGTTTGCTGGGAGCGATGATCCGGAGGGTTTCGGGGACGAGAGCAGAGACGCCAAGGGTGAGGAAGAGTCCGAGAAAGACGAGGTAGGTGAGCATTCGGGCATAGAATTCGGGGGCATCCTGGTCTTTTTCGGCGGAGAAGATGGCGGCGGGTCGGATGAAATTGAAGGGTGTGAAGAGCAGGATGGCGATGATTTGACCGAAGCGCAGGCCGACGGAATAGACGCCGGCGGCGGCGAAGCTGATGTAGTAACTGATGAACCAGGTGTCGGAGGAGCGGTTGCAGTAGCCGAGGAACTGTCCTGGTACGAGAGGGAGGCCGTAGGCGATCATCTTGTGAGCTTCGAGACGCGAGAAGCGCAGTGAGAGGACGTTCCGGGTGCTGAGGAGTCCGAGGGCGGTCCGGAGGGCGATGCCGATGAGGTTGGCAAGCATGATGCCCCAGACGTCCCAGTGGAAGGCGATGACGAAGAGAAAAGACAGGAGGACGTTGACGACGACGGCCACGGTGGCGATGGCGGCATAGGCTCCGGAACGCTTCTGGGCCCGGAAGACGGCGAAGGAAGGGAGTCCGATCGACTGGAGGAAGCAGGTAAGGAAGACCAACTGGACGGAGGAGGCGTAGAGAGGGGATTTGAGGATGAGGCTGGAGAGAGGCGAGGCGAGGAGCCAGCCGGCACCACAGACGACGGCCGCCGAGGCGCAGATGAGCCAGAAACTGGTGGAGACGACAAGGGAACGGTGGTGTTGGTCGTCTTCGGGGTAGTCGTAAAAGGAGCGGAAGAGGGGGAGGATGAAGACGGCGTCGGGCAGGAGATTGGTGAAGACCTGGATGAGGAAGAGGAGGGAGAGGACGCCATATTGTTCGCGGGTGAGGAAGTGGATGTAGAGGGGGAGCAGGAGGAAGTTGAGTGCGCGTCCGAGGACGCTGGCCATGCCGAAAAAGAGGGTGTGGTGGGCTGTGTCGCGGATTTTGTCGTAGATGAGCAGGCCTCCGGTCGAGACGAGGGGGATTCCGGGAAGGCAGTATGTGTGTGTGGATTGGGAATGTCAAGGGGTGCGCCGGGCAGGGGATGTGATTTCACTTGCCAGAAGCGCAAGTCGTGCTTTAAGTTATG
>CAZVTD010000307.1:0-2877 GCA_964629945.1 uncultured Planctomycetota bacterium
TTCTCGCGGACGACCATGATCTTCTCGGCGTACGGCTTGGGATAGCGCGGGTCGAGGTGGCTGCCGTTGCGCAGGGTAAAGAGGACCAGGCCGACGCGCGGGAAGTCGCCGGAGCCGAAGTCGGTGATATCCCACCCCAGCAGGTTATCGCGGATCTCATCCACCTCCGGGCCGCGGCCCTGCCAGTCGGCGGGGACGGTGAAGGTCCTGAAGGCGCTGGGAGGGGGCTCGACGAATATGGTTGCAAGGATGCGGTTGAGCGGTAAAATAGAGCGTGAGCTTCGCGACGTGCTGACACGCGCGTGCACGCACGTTCTGGGGCGCATTCCGAAGATGGCACGATTGAATCATGGAGTGTAGCGTGCGCACGAGCAGAACGAGAGAAAAAGGACGCGGGACCGGGCGGCTGATGGTCTGCCTGGCGGTGCTGCTGGGGGCGTGCGCGGGCACGTGGGGAGCGGAAGTCTTCGAGCCGGGCAAGGGCTGGCAGCCCACAGAGAGCCGGGAGGGTTCGGGCACAGGGGCGGACCTGACCACGGACGTCGGTCAACTGGAACACGCGCGGGTGCTGTGGGAGGCGGGGAAGCTGAAACGCTGCCGACAGATGTGCGAGGCGATCATCAAGGCGCACGGGAGCGGGGAGGCGGTGGAGCAGGCGTGGGTGCTCCAGGTGAAGACGGAGGCGGCGCTGGGGGACCTGTCGGCGGGAGAGAAGCACGTGGCGGAGTTCCGGAAGCGATTTCCGGGGAGCGGGAATTCGTCGCTGATGGCGGACGCGGAGATGGACCTTCTGGAGCGGAAGGCGCGAACGGGGGACAAAAAGACGCTGAAACGTCTGGAAAAGATGGTGGAAGAGAACCCGTATGGGGCGCGGGCGGACCGGGCGCAACTGCTGGTGGGACACATTCATCTGAAGAAGCGGGATTACCAGGAGGCACGGGACGCGTATGAGGTGGTGTTGAGCGCGTATCCGCAGAGCCGATATCGTCTGGAGGCGGAGTTCGGGAAGGGGAAGTCGACGTATCTGGCGAACCAGGGGGTACTTCGTGACGCGGGGTTTTATATCGAGGCGGAACAGATTCTGAAGGGGGTTCTGGAGGACGACCCGGAGTTTCCGGAACGGGCGGAGGCGGAGAAGTATCTGAAGGAGATCCACGAACGTCTGGCGGAACGTCAGTACCGTGTGGGGAGATATTACCAGGGACAACACCGGCCCGAGTCGGCCGGGGTGTATTACCGGGACGTGATCCGGCGATTCGAGGACACGAGCTGGTCGGCGAAGGCCAAGAAGGAACTGGCGAAATTGAAGCTGCCGGGGCCCGAGACGCCGGAGAAGCCGGTGGAAGCAAAGGACGAAGCAACAGAGGAGAAGACGGTTGAGAAGAGGCCTTAGCGGGATATTGCTGATGGTGGGAGCCGTTTTGCTGGGGGGCTGCGGGTACAGCGGGTCGCCTCTGATTGCGACGCACTACAAGACGATCGCGGTGGACATTTTCAAGAACGAGACGCGGTATCGGGACTTCGAGTTCACGCTGGCCAACGCGCTGAAGAACGAGATCGTTCGGAAGACGCAGATGCAGCTGGCGCCGCGGAACGAGGCGGAGACGGTGCTGACGGGGAAGATCCTGTCGTTCGAGCAGTTCGTGGTGACGGAGACGACGACGGACGAGGTGCGGGAAATGGAAGTGAAGATCACGCTGTCGTTCGAGTGGCGTGACGCCCAGACGGGGCGGGTGATCCACCGGCGAGGGCGATTCACGCGGACGGCAGACGCGAGACTGCCGCTGGGTGAGACGCTGGAGACGGCGTCGGCCCAGGTGCTGGCGAAGATTGCGGAAGACGTGATCGACGACCTGGAGACGGAGTGGTAAGGGACTCGAAACTCCAAACTTCAAAGTGGCAAGTCGGCAGCAACAACAGAAGCAACGGAAAAGAATTACATAGGAACGAGACAAACGCGGACGGGCAGGTGGACGTCCGGTACGAGACACAGGAGCGGTGATTCATGGCAGGACCTGAGCCGAGAGAGAAGAAACCGGGGAACGAGTCGCGGAGCCGCGTGCCGAGGACGATGTTCGTCTGGCTGGTGGTGATCCTTCTGACGGTGCTGTTCTTCAGCGTGTTCGGCAAGCCGAACTGGCCGTCGAGCGAGAAGGTGGACTACTCGGACATCGAGAAGTATCTGGACGAGGCGAAGACGAAGAACAACATCGAGAAGATGACGATCGGACAGGAACAGGTGACGCTGACGTTCAAGGAGGGGGCCAAGCCGAGCAGCGTGCAGGCGACATTGATCCCGGGAGACGAGCAGGCCGTGAAACAACTCCGGGACCTGGCGGCGGCCGCGAAGGTTCCGTACCGTCTGAAGCCGGAGTCGCAGTGGCTGAACCAGTTTCTGGTGTATCTGATGCCCCTGCTGATCGTGTTCGGACTGCTGTATTTCTTTTTCTACCGTCCGATGAAGCAGGCCGGTGGCGCCGGCGGGGTGCTGAACTTCGGGAAGAGCCGGGCAAGGCTGACGAGCAAGGAACACACGGGGGTGACGTTCTCGGACGTGGCGGGGATCGACGAGGCTCGGGAAGAGGTGGAAGAGATCATCGATTTTCTGAAGCACCCGAAGAAGTTCCACAAGCTGGGTGCGAGGATTCCGCGAGGCGTGTTGCTGATCGGTCCGCCCGGGAGCGGGAAGACGCTCCTGGCGAAGGCGATCGCGGGAGAAGCAGACGTTCCGTTCTTCAGCATTTCGGGATCGGACTTCGTGGAGATGTTCGTTGGGGTGGGTGCGTCGCGTGTTCGAGACCTGTTCCAGAAGGCGAAAGAGAATTCGCCCTGCATCATCTTTCTGGATGAGATCGACGCGGTGGGCCGACGGCGGGG
>CAZVTD010000308.1:0-2875 GCA_964629945.1 uncultured Planctomycetota bacterium
CGCCATGCTGTCCTCGCGGTCCACCACCCCGAGGCGAATCCCCATGCCTTCCGCGTTGCCGATGACGAACGCCGACTCACGGGCAAGACGCTCGGCTCCCTGTCGCATCGCCGGGTCCAGATCCCGCCTCCGGCGCCCTTCCCGCTGCGCCCAACCGATCTGCGCCTCCGCCGCTTGGCGCTCGGCCTGTGTTGGCGCGTAGCGGAACCGGTAGGCCTCCGAGACCGTGACCGGATCGCGCCCCGCGCGCAGGTGCCTCCTGAGGTCTATGGACACCCAATCCGATGTGGCCGAGTCAACGAGCGCCCCGCCCTCGGCCGTCAGCTCGAACGGCTCCACAGCGACCATGCCCTCCACATCTATGCCAACCGCATGACCATCGATCGTGTCCGGGCCATGCTCAGTTTCAACCGCCGAAGATCGGTTTCCCTCCATCTCCACGTCGCCGAAAACGGCGTCTTCCACCAGACCCGCTGGTTCACCTGGAGCACCTTCCCCCTCATGCACCGCGTCCATTCCAACGGACTCGTCGTCCAGGAGCGCGTCCCCAACGGACGCAAAATCGTCACCATCCCCGACACCATGATGTTCGATGGACTCGTCGCGCCCTGCGAGCACGCCGACCTCCTCGTCTGCGAATCCACCGTCCCCACGCGCTTCATCCGGCTCGGACGGTCCATGCGCCACATGTCCGCCTCACAGGCCGCCGATGTCGCCCGACAGGCCCACGTCCGGCGGCTCGTCCTCACCCACGTCTCCCGCTTCACCCGCGCCTCCGCCCTCGAACGCGAAGCCCGGCTCATCTTCCCCAACACCGTCGTCGCCGACGACCTCTCTGTCTTCAACGTCCACGACCGACACCACGTCCACGTCGCCTCCTGAAAACCGTCCGAACCCTTTTCCCCTCTTGACGTGGATATTGAATCATCCCATAATATCATCCGGGATGTTTCCGGACGGAGGCTCCTGACGCGAGCCGTCCCGCCGGCGAACCCTCACGTCTCTATCGGGAGGATGCCTCATGGCAAAGCGCACAGCCGCCGCCAGAAAGCACACCGGTCACACCGGTCACCTCTGCGAGCTCGTCGCCAAGCGGAAGATGGACAAGGTCGCCACCCTCGCCAGGGACGCAAAATACATGTGTCACATCTGTGGACGCGCCGCCGGCAAGGCCTCCGGACTCTGCGAGCCCGTCAAGCTCTGAACCCGGGACCCTCCCCGCGTCTCCACGCGTTTTCTCCCGAATTTCTCCCGTGGGGAACGAATACGCTCCCCCCGCGGACGGTATGTTTTCTGGACGACCACCCTTTCAGGAGAATGCGTCATGGATGAAATCCGCACCTTCCACATCCACCAGCTCCACATGGACCAGAACGCGGCCACACAGAAAATCGTCTTCGATTCCATCGAGGACCTCGAGCGCGCACACCGCGAAATCAACGACGGCAAAGACATCTACGTCGTCATCGAAGGCGAAGTCATCAAGCTCCTCAATCAGGAGCTCTCCTCGAAGGTCTACGACGGACGCATCAAGCTCGCCGCCGTCTACAGGGGAACAAAGTAGCCGCTCGTCAGGAATTCTTGTTCGGGAAAGGGAGGTGTGCAGATGGAAGCGTCGTCTCTTGGACTGCTCGCATACTCGGCACAGATGAATTGGTGGGTCCTGCTCGCCGCCTTCGTCGTCCTCATCGTCATCCTGGCCATGGCCTGGTACCGGATCGTCCCCGCCAACTTCGCACACGTCGTTGTTCGAAGCGGCTCTTCACGCGTCTATTCCCCTCACGCCAAACAGTCGGGCGATGGACGCGCCGCCTACTTCGAGGTCCCGCGATGGATCCCCCACTTCGGCTGCCGCGTCCACCGCATGCCCCTCTCCATGCTCGAAATCAACGTCAAGGACTTCGTCGCCTTCGACCGCGACCGTGTCCGCTTCGAATGCGACATCGTCGCCTACATGGTCGTCGATGACGCCCTCCTGGCCGCAAAACGCTTCCCCTTCGGACTCGTCGAGCTCAAGGACCAGGTCTTCAAAATCATCAAGGCCACCACACGGGATACCACCACCAAGCTCACCATTCGCGAAATCATCAACGACCGTCCCGCCATCGCGCGACGCGTCCACGAATACCTCGAACCCGAAGTCACCAAGTGGGGCATGTCCCTCCAGGCACTCGAACTCGTCAACATCCAGGATCCCAAGGACGGCTCCGCCACCGCCATCCGCGACATCTCCTCCATCGCCGAGGTCCAGATCAACTCCGAAGCTCGACAGAAGAACGCCGAGCAGGTCAAGCAGGCCCGTCTCAAGGAAGCCGAAGCCGAACAGGCCGCCGCCACTCGCGAACTCGAACGCGACGAAATGGTCGGCGTCCGAACACAGCAGCGCGACCAGGAAATCGCACGTCAGCAGCAGGAGGCCCAGGAGGAGCGCATGAAGGTCATGCGCATCCAGCAGGTCCGACAGGCCGAGATCGAACGCGACGCCGCCATCGAACGCGCCGAAGGCGAAAAGCAGGCCGTCATCCGCCGACGGGCCGGCGAGGCCGAAGGCGTCCGTGCCGTCGGGTACGCCGAAGCCGATGCCAAATCCAAGCTCGCCGATGCCCTCAAGAAGATCAACGAAGCCGCACTCGACGTCCGACGCATCGAAAAGGACGAAAAAATCGGGGTCACCGCCGCACAGGCGCTCCAGAAAGCCGACATCAAGTTCATCAACGCCGGCCAGCCCAACTCACTCCTCGACCTCTTCACCCCCGCCGGAGGCGCCCATATCGGTGGCATGCTCTCCGGCATCGAAGCCTCCAACCCCAAGGCTTACGCCGACATCCTCTCCTTCATCACCGAGCATGTATTTCGTTGTGATCTTAACCTGATT
>CAZVTD010000309.1:0-2868 GCA_964629945.1 uncultured Planctomycetota bacterium
AGGAAGCCCAGGTTCATGAGCGCCGACGTCAGAAGGGCCACCACCAGCAGGGTGATCCCCAGGATCTTCAGTCCACGCCAGCGGGAACGTTTCGGCACCTCCACGGCCTGCGCCGGAACCACCATCGGCTGGATTTGAGGCGGCTGCGGTGGCTGCTGAAAATCAGTCATCGTGGTCCTCCTTCATGTCTTCTGACTGCATTCACATGGTATCTTGCCGCAATACGGACACCCGTCGCTGTACTTCTCCAGCGCCTCTTCCATCGATATCCCGTGAATCGACGCCAGGGTCACCAGCCACGCCAGAACGTCCGCAAACTCCTCCATCTGCTCCTGGCGTGTCCCGTGTCGCAACGCAGTCGCCAGTTCCCCGACCTCTTCCACGAACCACATGAACGTCCCGCCCGCCCCACGGGCCTGGTCACGCTCGAAATACATCCGTTCGATCAGCTTCTGAAACGCCCCGATCTCCATCCGTCGTTCTCCTGAGGCGACCTCACTCGGTCGTCTTCACCGGCGCATCCCCAGCGGCGGGCTCGGCCACGGGCTCTGCGGCCGGTTCCTTCGTCTTATCCTCTCCAATCGGCTGTTCCGGAGCCTTTTCCGGCTCCGCACTCTCCGGGGCCGGACCCGCTTCCGGGGGCGGAACCCCCAGCGACTTCAGCTTCAATTGCGTGTCCTCATACGCCCGTGCACGCAGTTCCTCCGCACGTTGACGCAGTTCCTCCGGCTTGGGCGTCCCCTGCTCCACCAGTTTGAACTCCACCGTCTTGTGGTCTTTCGCAGGCAGAGGCGTCAGGTCCCAGATCGCATCCAGCGGGAACCTCATGTGCAGGGGCGGACTGATGCGCCGCACCTCTTCGCAGGTCTCATACCCGTCGTGCTTCAACGTGAATCGTCGTCCCCCGTACCAGTTGAACTTATACGTCACCGGCGTCGTGCCCTTCTCCACACCGTCCATGAACACCACCGCCCCGGGCGGATCCGAGACCACCGTCATCTTCCGTTCCGCGCAGCCTGACGCCGTCAGAATCATCAGCAATGTCATCCCCAACACCACTTTCTTCATGCCCAGGCCCCCAGGTTTACAAGTTCCGCTTTCATCGTTTCCGTATCCAGGATGACCGCTGTCGAGCAGCCCGTCAGCCAGCCCGCACATTCGCCCGGGTTGATCATCATCGGTCGGCCTTCCACGATCCCGGCCTCGTGCGTGTGTCCATACACCACCACGTCGGCTCCGTGCCGATCCGTGTCCTTCAGCTTCTTCAAATCATGGATGACCACGATCCGGCGCAACCCGATCTTCAGCTTCAGGGGACCCCGGCTCAATGCCGAATCCAGATGTTTCAATCCGCTGCGTTCCCCGTCGTTGTTCCCCAGGACCCCATACACCTTCCCCTCGAACCCCAGCACCGCCTTCAGCGCGAAAGGCGCCACGAAATCGCCGGCATGGATGATCGCCTCGCAACCTCGACGTCTGAACTCCGCCAAGGCCCGCTGGATGTTCCCCATGTGGTCGTGCGTGTCCGCCATGATGCCGATTTTCATACCGATCCACCCCTATCTGCATTCTAGGCCACCCCCTTGGACTGTCAAGCCCAATCGGGACCACCGCCCTTCCCCGTTCGGACGCTTGTCCCTTGCCTTTCCGGCCCCCTCTTGTTATCCTCTCCGGGTCTTCCGATAAGGAAATCCCATGCCTGAACGTTCGGACGAGTACCTGCGCAAGGCCGTCATCTTCTTCGGTATCCTCGACGGCATCCTCTTCATCTTCCTCGGCTGGCAGACCGTCCTCGGTCTGCGCATCGAAATCCACAATCTGGACTACATTCCCACCGCCGGAATCGCCTTTGCCGTTCCCTACCTTTTGCTCGTCCTTTCTCTGCCCGTCTCCTGCTTCGGACTGGCCTCCACCCGTCGATGGGCCATGATCCTCTACCTCGCCGGACTGCCTCTGCGCGTCCTCTTCAACCTCTATTCCTTCAAAATCCTGCTCCTGGCCACCTTCTGGACCGGTCCCGCAACCTATCAGGCCTTCGCCTGGATCATCCTCGCGCTGGAGTTCGTCCGCGTCTATGTCACCCTCGTCGCGTTCAAGCGTGCCCGTTCCCCCGAATGGCAGTCCCCCTTTGCCGCCTGGACGCCGTCCCGCAGACGTCTCTCCTTCGCCGCCGGATACGTCACCCTCTCGCTGCTCTCCGTCGTCGCCGGCTGGGACCGTTCCGCTCCGCCCGACAAGTTCGCCCAGGCCGCCCGTCTCGGCTACACCCGCACCGCACGCGACCTCCTCGATGCCGGACTCGACGTCAACGCCCCCGATCAGTTCGAGCTCACACCCATCGACGCCGCCGCCCTGTACGCCCGCCCGGAGATCCTGAACCTGCTCATCGACCATGGCGCCGACGTCCACTTCGTCTCGGCAGAGGGCTCTCGCCTCATCCGGCGTGGCCTCAGTTTCTCCTGGTCGATGCCCGAGCGGAAGCAGGACGTCCTCGACGTCCTCCGCATCCTCCTTGAACAGGGCGCCGACCCCAACGCCAGGGACCCCCTCGGCTCCGCCCCGCTTCACAGCGCCGTCTCCCTGGACCGACTCGATCTCGTCAAGCTCCTCATCGAACAGGGCGCCAGAACCGACGCACGCGACAAGCAGGATCAGACGCCTCTCGACCTTGCCCTCAAGCAGAAGCCGGCCAACCAGGAACTCGTCACCTTCCTCCGCGAACACACCCCCGTTGAACAGCCCGCCCAGACGCCTCCCCAGCCCTCCTCCGAGAACACCCCATCCCAGCCGCCCGCAGAAAGCACCCCCCCCGCTGCCAAGGGGGCCCCACAAAGCTCCATGACGCCATCAAACTTGAATCCAGGGTCC
>CAZVTD010000310.1:0-2867 GCA_964629945.1 uncultured Planctomycetota bacterium
AGCCCGCCTGGCCGCGTCGGGGATCATACACTGATATACGCGCGGTGAGCTCAAGGCCCTGCACTACGTCCCGCCGGCCCACTCCTCGACCCGCCCGTCAGCCGCCTTCACCCCGCCGAAGCCCGAATACAGATACACGTACCGGCTCGTGTCCGCCCCCATCAGGTCGCTCCGGATCAACATCAGCATGTCCCCGTCGCCGCTCCCTGAACCCACCAACCCCGCGTCCAGAATGATCGAGCGATTCCCCCCGGAATCCAGGTCGAACACCGGCGTCCCCAACTGACTGTCATCCAGATCCGGAAGCGCCGCCACGTGAATTCTCAACTCATCCAGCGAAATCAGGCTCTTGTTCCCGCCCGGCTCGTTCACGTCCAGCAGGAACTCGTAATATGAGACCCCGTCCACCTGCACCAGCGGAATATCCCACAGCCGCAGAACATCGGCGTCCTTCGTGTCATACTCCAGCGTGCCGCCCGTGTTATAGCCTGACTCGAAGCCGCCCGAACCCGAGCCCTGGATCCGGAGAAACGAATCGATCCGCCCGCTCCCCGTCGAACCCTCCGGATCATATTGATAGAACCTCGCGCCGCCCACGTTCCCCTGCGAACCCGCCGCCGTCAGGTCGATCATCTCGCCCCATGCCGTCCCGGCGGACAACACCACACCCCACACCACCAGGGTCGTTATGTTCAGCCTGCGCATCCTCATCTTGTCCCTCTCCATCAGAACCAGCCCCGCAACCCCCATCTACTCCTTATACCCCTGGGGACGACGGCCTGATTCATTTTTGCGCCATCCGCCGCCGCAGGCGCCGTAACATGATGTCAAGAAAAGGCTTGTGGAAATCCTCATCCCGAGGAATCCGCCCCGCTTCCCCCGTACAGCAGCAACGCCGGCTTCCCCCGGCGTTGGTCCCAACTCCACTTAATATCCTCAGTCAGCCGGCAGCATGTCGGCGGGTCCGTCCTGGAATCACCGGTTTGCGTCGCTGCCCTGCATCGTTTCCCCGGCCGGCCCCGGTTCTCACGCCTCGCCACGTCTCACAGCCCATCATCCCCGCGAACACGCCCGCCGCCGCCAGCACCAGCAGAAGTCTCACCAGAATCCGTCTCATCGTTTCCCCTTTCCTGCAATCCGTGTCTCATCGCGTTCCGGATCACCGTCTCCGGATCCGCCTATGTCTGATCCCGGCCTCCTGCCGAACGCAGCGCCTCCAGCAGATGTCCTGCCCGGTATGAGCTTCTCACGAAGGGCCCGCACGCCGCCCCCCCGAAGCCCATCTCCAGCGCCTCCCGCTCCATCTCCTCGAACTCCTCCGGACTCACGAACCGGATCACCGGATGATGTGCTGCCGACGGCGCCAGATACTGTCCCAGCGTCAGCAGTTCCACCCCCGCCTGGCGCAGGTCGGCCAGCGCCTCCCGCAATTCCTCCCGCGTCTCGCCCAGTCCCACCATCAGCCCGCTCTTCGTGACCACCCCGGGCCGGATCGACCGTGCCGCGCGCAGCACCTCCAGCGAGCGCGTATACCCCGCCCCAGGACGTATCACCGGATACAGCCGCACCACCGTTTCCATGTTGTGATTGAACACGTCAGGCCCCGCGTTCAGCACCTGCTTGAGCGCCTCGGCGTCCCCCCCGAAGTCGGGCGTCAGCACCTCGATCGTCGCCCCCTCCGCTAACACCTGCCTCAGCGCGCCAATCGTCGCCGCAAAGTGCCCGGCTCCCCCATCAGGAAGATCGTCTCGCGTCACCGACGTCACCACCACGTGCTTCAGTCCCAGACGCTTGGCCGCCTCGGCCACCCGTCCGGGCTCCTCCGCGTCCACCGGCCCAGGCTTCCCCGAAGCGACCGCGCAGAATCGGCAGTTCCGCGTGCACACCCGCCCCAGGATCATGAACGTCGCCGTCCCGCGCGCAAAGCACTCGCACTGGTTCGGACACACCGCATTCCCGCACACCGTTTCCAGCTTCAGTTCCTCCAGCAGTGCGCGCACGTTCCCGGCGTGTCCCGCCGCCGGAAGCTGCTTCCTCATCCAGGGCGGAAACTTCCCCCGTCCTGCAATCAACCCCGCCACGTCGTTCGTCTCGCTCATCTCCGCAACGTCGAACACCTCCGCGAACGCCTCCACCAGCGCCTGCGCCACCTCGTCCATCGGAGGCGTCTTCTCCCCGCGGGCTTTCAGCAGCCGCTCCATCGACGTCACGTCGCGTCCCACGATCCCGCACGGCTGGATCATCCGGAAGTCCCCGAGCGTCGTCGTCACGTTCAACGCCAGCCCGTGCCACGTCACCCATCGCTTCACCGCCACGCCGATCGCGCACACCTTCGCCGGACCCACCCACACCCCGGTATACTCCGGGTCCCGTCCGCTCTCGATCCCGAACCGTGCCAGCGTGCGAATCACCACCTCTTCCAGACGGCGCAGATACTCCCGAACCCCGAGTTTCCGTCGGCTCAGGTTCACCACCGGATACACCACCAGTTGTCCCGGACCGTGGTACGTTACGTCGCCCCCGCGGCTCACCTCGTGGACCTGGACCCCTCGCCGCGAAAGCTCCTCCCGTCCCGCCAACACGTGCTGCGCTGACGCCGACCGTCCCATCGTGATGACCGCCGGGTGTTCGCACGTCACCAGATACTCCTGCTCGGGCGACGCCCACACGCGTTCCACCAGCCGTTCCTGGAGCGTCACGCCCTTCTCGTAATCCAGTCTTCCTGCCTTGACCACCACCAGCGACATCGTCATTCTCCGTGCCGTCAAATCTTGTGAATAGCCCGACCCAACCCGACCAGGGCCGCCTCCTGCATCGCCTCGCTCATCGTCGGGTGGGGGTAGATCAGTTCCGCCAGGTCCGTCAGG
>CAZVTD010000311.1:0-2862 GCA_964629945.1 uncultured Planctomycetota bacterium
TATGCCCCGCCCCAGACCGACATGGGCCAGTTGCGGCTTCCGGGTGTCGTATCCCACAATCACGCTCCACGTGTTACATCCGCGTTCTGTAATGCCGCCGACAAGAACGGGCTGGCCATCGTCGATATAGCCGCGGATCTCGGCCAGTGCCGCCTGTGTGAGCGGGTCGTATTCCGCCATGGTCTTGCGAAACGGTGTGACGTGCCAGCGTGCTTCGCACCCGAAGGCGGCGGCCGCATTAGCCATGAAGTCCGTGGGAACCGCCAGGCGAGTGGTTTCGTGCCAGAGGTCGGGATGCGACAAGCAGAACGCGTTGCCGCCATAGACCAGCAGGTCGTCGAGATCAGCCTTGATCCCCCGGCTGTGCAGGAGTATGCAGAGCCCCATCAACTGTCGGTTTCTGCCCGAACCCACGGGCGTGTCCAACACATTCTGGATCCAGACGCGTCCGCCCTCGCGCTGGATCGCCGGGAGCTTCCGCTCGGCCGGGGCCACATGCGCCTTGAGGTCCGCCCAACTGCGGAACCCGTATTCCAGGGCGAGTGCCAACTGTGTCTCGTGCAAGGTGACGGCTGCGGAGAGAATGCCCTCGTCGCTGTGATCCTGGAACCGATGCAGTCGGCGCAGCATCAGGCACACGGACCGGTCTTGCGTCCGATGGGCCTTCAACAGGTCCTTGGCCTGCTTTTTGAGCTGCTCCAGACTTGGACGGGGAGGCAGAGAGAGAGACATGACAACCTTCCTTTCCGTTGCGCCCATGGGCCTGCGTGCATAGGCAGAAAAGAAGGTCCAATAGATTGGTCCGTGAAGACGGGCTCAGCCCTTTCCGCAGGCCCGGAGGCGCCCTTCGAGCACCTTGTACGTATTGTTGACCGGCTGGAACAGGGCGTCAACTGAAAAAGTTGAAAAAGCGACAACACGAGGAATCCGTGCACGAGTTGGTCATAGCCGTACGAGGCTGCGTGAGCCCGATCATGAACCTCTGTGAGCCTGTTTATGACCTGATGAGCCTGCAGATGAGTCTGGGATTCGACTCACCTACGCGGACGGGCTAACCCAGTAATCCACGGCGGTCATGAGCGGCTCCGGAGGGCCCATGAAAGTGGAGAAACAAGCAGCGATGGCTTGGGGCACGGTTCAAACGAGTGTCCGTTGCCCCGATCACGTTCGCTCGTATTCGTATTGATGTTGACGGCTCTCAGCATCAAAACCTATCACCAAGTGTAAAAAAACCGAACTATTGTTGTAACACGTCTCGGCACCACACGTTGCAGCACACCGGATATTCGAAGACCTTCCCTGCTGTTCAGAAAACGCGTCGTTGCCAAGCAGAGGCCGTTTTCCCGACAAAGCCGGGTCCATACTTCCTGCAGACGTAACCATCAAGGTGGGAACCCGTTATGTCGAACATGAAGTGGCGCGAATTTTTGAAGCCCAAATGGCACGCCATTTGCACGCAAAAGCCCGGGTGGTGTCTGTGTTTTCGCGTCAATCAATGATGAAGGGAGAACGTTCGTGAGGAAGGTGGTCAGTCTATCGATAGTTCTGTTAGGTCTCTTTGCCCTTTCGGCTCATGGCACGGTTGTCTATTCACAACCCTATGATCAGGTTATAGGCTACTTTTCCGATCCCTGGGCGTCCCAGTATATGGCCGACGACTTCCAGATCCCTGGGGATACGACCCTCACGGATGTTCACTGGTGGGGGGTGTATACCGCCGCCGTGCCCCCGCTTGAGTTCGACAATTTCACGATCAACTTCTACGCGATGAGCAACGGGACCATCGGCTCCCTGCTGGAAAGCTATGCCGTTGGATATAACGTTATACGCACGGACACGGGTGACCAGATTGCGGGCTCATACGAGATCTACGAGTACGATTACGACCTGCCTTCGCCATTGGAGGTCACCGGCGGAGTCAGCTACGCAATCGAAATCTATAATACGACGGGTGTGACCCCCGGGACGCCCTGGGCCTGGGCGAGTGCAAGCAACGATATCATGAGCATGTGGTTTTCCTCGAACCCGTCTGGAGGCACATGGCATCTCGATCCGTCCAGCGACCTGGCGTTCGAGTTGACCGGTGGACCGACCGAACAGCCCATCCCCGAGCCTCTGAGCGCCGCCCTGTTTTCCGGGAGCGTGCTGGTGGGGTTGGCGAGGCTGCGTCGAAAGCTGAGTTGAGAGGTTGATTGTCTTTGTGAGCCCGTCCCGGTGTGCCGGCGACGGGCTCACTTCGTTTCAGGGGGCATTGCGCCTCATCCGCCATGGGGATAAGCATAGAAAGGACCGTCAGATGACGGTCCTTTCTGTTGGTAGAACAGGAGCGTGGAAGCAAGGAGGGCGTAGACAAGCAGAAACGGCGCTCTATACTCATATGGTCCATCAGGAGGGGCCGTCGCTCTCCTGCAGTTCCGACCTTGAGAGGTGCCGACATGCGAAAAGGAATGGTGCTGTGGCTGGGGATGGCGCTGGCGCTGGTGTTAGCGGGCTGCACGTCGTCGCCGCCGCCGACGGTGCACCAGGTGTCCACGCTCCAGGCGCTGATGAAGGGGGCGTATGAGGGTCAGGTTCCGTGCCGAGAACTGCCGCGATATGGCACGCTGGGGATCGGGACGTTCGACGGACTGGACGGGGAGATGATCGTGCTCGACGGGTGCGTGTACAAGGCGACGGCGGACGGACAGGTGATCAAGAACCCGCCGGACACGACGCCTTTTGCGAACGTGGTGCGATTCGAGCCGGAGTTGGTGGTGCGCGACGTCGCGGGGCCGGTGAGCTTGCAGGAATTGCAGGCCCTGCTGGACGGCAAGGCGGGGTCGAAGAACCTCTTTTACGCGGTGCGTGTCGATGGGCAGTGCG
>CAZVTD010000312.1:0-2861 GCA_964629945.1 uncultured Planctomycetota bacterium
GGAGTGGAGGAGGACGCCGAGGAAGGCCCCGAGGAGGATGGTGGGGATGGCGACGGCGTCGATGAGGAGGGGCGGGGGTGTGATGAAGCCGAGGTGGGTCTGGAAGGGGACCTTGAGCCAGTTGACGATGAAGTAGAACCAGGCGGCGGTTCCGAGGAATTCGAGCTTGCTGAGTCCGATGGCGAGGAAAAAGAGGACGGTGATGGGACCGGCGGCGTTGGCGATCATGGTGGCCGAGCCCGCGAAGAGCCCGATGAGGACGGCGAACCACCACTGGTGGGGGATGTGGTCACCGGCGATGAGTCCGAGTTCGCGAAGGAACTGGAGGATGAGGAGGGCCAGGACGATGGCGGCGATGAGGCGGTTGACGTGGGCGGGTGCGACGAAACGCAGGGCGAAGTAGCCGATGACGATGCCGACGAAGGTGGGGGGGAGGAGTCGGACGAGGGAGTGCCAATGGGCGCGACGCCGGAAGTAGGCGATGGCGGCGAGGTCGGCGACCATGAGGATGGGGAGCATGACGCCGGTGGATTTTCCTTCGGGAAAGAGGGGGGCCAGGAGGACGATGATGAGGATGCCGAGCCCGGGGATGCCGGTCTTGGCCAGTCCGGAGAGGAGTCCGGAGGCGAGGACGACGAGCCATTGAAAAAGCGTCAGATCCGGAATGGCTGGGCTCTCTCAGAAGTCGATGGTCTTGAACTGGGAGAGGAAGGGTCGGTTCTTCCGGAACATGGCGCGGGTCATCTTTTTGATTTCGTCGAGGGAGAGACAGGCGGCGGTGAGGGGATCGTAGCAGGTGGCGTGATAGACGAGTTCGGGGTTTCCGGTGAGGGCGGCCTGGACGGCCATGTCCTCGACCTGGGCGTTGATGGAGGAGAGTGCGGCACACTGCGGGGGCAGGGCGCCGACGTGGATGGGATCGACGGCGCGACGTCGGGTGAGGACGGGGAGCTCGACACAGCAACCCTGGGGGAGGTTGGTGATGAGACCGGTGTTGAGGACGTTTCCGTTGAACTGGAAGGGGGTTCCGCCGAGCCAGGCGTTGATGATTCGGGAGGCGTATTCGGAGCCGAGGTTGAGGGGGAAGGTTTCGGTCTGTTTGAGCCAGTCGGCGACGGTTTTCTTCCAGGTGCGCTTCCGGTTCTGGTAATCCTTGAGGATGTAGGCGTATTCGCCGGGGTTCCAGCCGGTGGAGTGGATGCAGTATTTTTCGATGAGCTCGGGCCGCTTGCGGAACCACCAGTTGTATTCGGAATTGTGTCCGGAGGATTCGGTGACGTAGTAGCCGAGCTTGAGGAACATCTCGTTGCGGACCTGCTCTTCGTTGAGGATTTTGGGACGCTTCATGGCGGCACGGAGGAGGGGATAGAGGTCCTTTCCGTCCCGCTCGAAGCGGATGTACCAGGAGAGGTGGTTGATTCCGGCGCAGGTGTAGGTGACGTCCTCGGGGGAGACATCGATCCAGTTGGCGAGCATGCGCGCGGTGCCCTGGACGGAATGGCAGAGTCCCGTGGTGAGGACGTCGGGGACGGAAACGAGCATGGCCTTGGTGAGCATGGCCATGGGATTGGTGTAGTTGAGGAGGATGGCGTTGGGGGCGTAGCGTGCGACGTCACGGGCGATGTCGAGCATGACGGGGATGGTTCGAAGGGCGCGGAAGATTCCGGAGGGGCCTCGGGTGTCGCCGACGTTGGTATCGACGCCGAATTGTTTGGGGATGAGGATGTCGTGCTTCCAGACGTCGACGTCGCCGGCGAGGATGGTGATGATGACGGCGTCGGCGTTTTTGATGGCTTCGATACGATTGGTGGTGGCGGTGATGCGTGCGGGGCTGTTCGTACGCTCAATCAGGATCTCGGCGGCACGGGTGATGTTCCGGAGCCGGTCCCGGTTGACGTCCATGAGGGCCAGTTCGGCGCCTCGCAGGGTGTCGAAGGTCATGAAGTCGCGGATGAGCGTGCGTGAGAAGGCAAAGGACCCCGCACCGATGAATGCAATCTTGGCCATAAAAGACTCTCCCAGGCTCAGGCTATGCTTTATTGAGGGTTCGACACCGACAGCGCCGGTGAAAGATAATCGTGAGTGACGAGAATGCAAGGGGAAATCAAGCGTTGCGGGGAGAAGGGGAGCGGGTAGAATGGGGGACAAGACGTGATCCGCAAGACGCAATGACGGAGACAACGGACGTCGGAGCAGTGGCCTGATGTCATGAAGATAGAAGGGCGGGCGAGATGATCGGATGCACGAAGCTGATCTGCGGGACGGCAACGGTGGCGGAGGCGCTGGGGGTGTCGGCCATCGGTCAGAAGGGACCGGCACGGCTGCTGGCGTTCCGGAAAGACATGGGGCCTCTGGTGGTCTGGAACACGACGGCACGGTGCAACCTGCGCTGCGAACACTGCTACCTGGAATCGACCGACGCGACAAGCGAGAATGAACTGACGACGGCCGAGGGGCGGAAACTGGTGGAGGACGTGGCGGCGGCGAAAAGTCCGGTGCTGCTGTTTTCGGGCGGGGAGCCGCTGATGAGGGAGGACGTGTACGAGCTGGGGGCGTACGCGGTCCAGAAGGGACTGCGGGCGGTGCTGTCCACCAACGGGACGCTGATCGACGAGACGCGCGCGAAGCGGTTGGCCGATGCGGGGTTCAGTTACGTGGGGGTGAGCCTCGACGGGATCGAAGCGACGCATGACCGGTTCCGACGGAAGAAAGGGGCATTCAAAGGAGCGGTGGCGGGGATCCGGCGATCGCTTGAGGCGGGGATGAACGCGGGAGTGCGGATGACGGTGTGCCGGGATAACGTGGGGGAACTGGAGGCGGTGTTCGACCTGGTGGAGCGGGAGGAGAATCCGAGACTGTGC
>CAZVTD010000313.1:0-2852 GCA_964629945.1 uncultured Planctomycetota bacterium
GTGGGGGGGGGTAGGGCGTGGGGGGGTGGGGGGGGGTTGGCGCTGTCGGGAGTTGCCGAGGTGGTGTTCGGGGAGGCGGTGGAGGTGGAGGCGCCCGACGAGGTGATGCTGACCAACGGGGACCGTCTTCGCGGCGAACTGGAGAGCATCAGCGAGAAGGACGTGGTGCTGAAGACGAAGATTGCGGGGACGGTGAAGGTGGAGAGGCGGTTCGTGTCGTCGGTGGGTCTGGGCGGTGGGGCGCTGGTCCTTCTGGAGAACGAGTTCGCGTCGGGGAAGATGGCGCCCTGGCAGATTCAGGGGGGGACGTGGAGCGTTTCGGACGGGAAACTGGTCACGAACGGAAGCGGCAGCAGCAACGCAGTGTGGGCGGAACTGGCGCAGGATGAGGCGGTGACGATGGTGGCAACGGTGGAGGGGAAGAACGGAAACGAAGTGCGCTGCTACCTGCACGTGTTCGCGGAGGAGCCTCGGGAACGTTACGGACGAAACAGCGTGTATGCGTATGTCCGGAGCAGTCAGTGGCAGATCGGATGTTTTTCGCCCGATCGTGGGACAACGACGGTGGCAAGCGGGAATATCGAGGGCGGCTTCCCGTCCGGAACGGTTCGGCTTTCGTATGACCCAAAAACGGGCACAGCGAAATTGTGGCTGGATAAGCGTCTGCTGGGCGAAGGGGTGATTCCGACGCGTCCGAGCAAGGGAAAAGGGGTGATTTTCACGTCGTATTACTCGTCGCAGATCAGCCAGATCCAGGTGCTGCGGGGCGTGGTGGCGCCTTCCGGGGTGGAGACGTTGACGGAGGGGGAGTCGGAGACGGACATGGTGCAGTTCGAGAACCGTGACCGGGTTTCGGCGGAAAACGTCCGGCTTTCGGGCGGGAAGTTCACGATCAAGACGGGGTACGGCGAGCTGGCCGTGGAACGGAACAAGGTGCAGTCGGTGGCCTTCCGGAGCAAAGGACTGGAGAAGCCTCGACTGATGAAGGGACAGGTAGAGGTGGAGACGACGGTGGGTCGGATGACGGTGGTGTTCGGGGAGTTGACGGGAGAACGCCTGTTGGGGACATCGGAGTGCTGGGGAAACGTGAGCCTGCAACGGGAGACGATCCGGAAGATCCGGTTCCAAGTGACAGCGAAATGACGTGATGAGGCCGCAGGGACACAGATTCAGGACGCGTGTGCGTAACGCGATCGAGAAAAGACGGGCCGGGAAAAAGCGCGGCACTGACAACGGTTAAGGAGAGGGACCCGTGAGCGGACGAGGACGGTTGAGCTGGATGATGATTGCGGTTCTGGCGGTGTGCGGGGTGGCGGTGGCACAGCGGGCGGAGATTTTCGTTCCGACGCCGCGTGGGACGGGCGAAACGCTGGACCCGTCGGGCAGCACGGCGGCATCCGAGGCACCGGCGGTGGTCAAGACGCTCCAGGGAGACGTTCTGAACGGTCGCATCGTGAGCATCGACAGTGAAGGGGTGATGCGTCTGCTGGGGGCGGCGTTCACGGGGGAAGTGAAGGTGGCGACCGGAGCGGTGGACCGTGTGACGATGCGGTCAAGCAAGAACGAACGGGGTCAGGATACGGTTCAGATGACGAACGGGGACCGTATCCGTGGAGAGCTGGTGTCGGTAACGCCCGAGGCGGTGGTGATCAACACGGACGTGGCGGGAACGCTGAAGATCCGGTGCGGGCTGGTGAACGCGATCTTCCTGGGACGCGGCTCGGACATGCTGGTGGAGAGCAACTTCACGGCCGGGACGATGGACCCATGGGCCATCAAGAGCGGGACCTGGAACGTAAGTGACAGTCAACTGAACTGCACCAGCAACGGGAACAACGCGATGGTGGCGGCCGAGGTGGACCAGAAGGAGGCGGTGACGTTCGTGGCGAAGGTGAAGTGTCCGAGCGGGAACACGAACATCTGGATGACGCTGTTCGCGGACGAGCCGACGGGACAGTATGGTCGGAACAGCTTGTACGTGGGCTGGCAGAGCTCGGAACTCTACATGGGATATTGTCAGAACGGGAGCACGAACAACTACACGTCCCGCAGCATGGGACGGAACGTGCGCGAAGGAACGCTGCGGGTGTCGTATGACCCGAAGGCGGGCAAGGTGCACGTGTGGATGGATGGGACGGATTACGGCGAGTATACGCCTCCGGTGAAGCCCGCGGCGGGGAAATGGGTGATGCTGACGTCGTATTACACGTCGAATTTCAGCGAGCTGAGCGTGCTTCGCGGCGTGGTTCCGCCCGAGAACACGGCAACAGCCGGCGGGGAAGACGAGACGAACGTGATCGAGTTCAGCAACGGGGACCGGGTTTCGGCGAAAGAGATCTCGATGACGGGGGGCAAGTTCAAGGTGAAGACGAGCTTCGGGGACCTGACGCCCGAGGCGGGGAAGGTGGTGTCGGTGGTGTTCAGCAAGAAAGACCGTGAAGAGCCCCGCCGGATGAAGGAAGACGTGGAAGTCCAGACGGCGGGAGGACGGATGACGGTGGGGATGAAGGAACTGACGGGGACACACCTGGTGGGGACATCGAGCTGCTACGGAGACGTGAAGCTGTCGCGCGAGGCGATCCGCGGGCTGCGGTTCAACATCTACCGTTGAGGAGGATGAGGCGGTGAGGAGGAGTTGGCTGATCCTGACAACGGGCATCCTGGTGGCAGGGGGATGGAGTGTATGGGGTGACAATCAGGGGGGGTACGATCTTGAGGGGAAGTGGGGGTCCGGGCTAAGAGAGGACGTGCCGGGGGTGCAGACGCTTCTGGCGACCGCCGAGGGTGATGCAGGCGGGGAGGAAAAGGGGTGCATGCTCCTCCTGGCCGACGGGGAGCGGCTGCGGGGCGCG
>CAZVTD010000314.1:0-2849 GCA_964629945.1 uncultured Planctomycetota bacterium
CCCTCCCCTGACCTCCGGACCGCCCTCGGTCTCGACCCTTCCGACGTCGTCATCGGATTTGTCGGACGTCTCTGGAGACAAAAGGGCCTCGACCTCCTTATAATGTCTCTCCCGGAGGTTTTGAAACGGCGTCCCGCCGCCAGGTTGCTCCTTCTGGGTGAAGGCCCCGAGCGGAAGGCCCTGGAAAAGCTTGCGCGAACCGTGGATGTCGCCGACCGGGTCGTCTTCGTTGGACAGCGTCCCGACGTTCGCACCTGTCTCCAGCTCATGGACGTCTTCGTGCTGCCCTCCCGGTGGGAGTCGGCGCCCTACGCCCTGCTGGAGGCCATGGCGTCCGCCCGACCCATCGTCGCCACACGGGTCGGCGGCATGCCCGAGATGCTGGACGATGGACGCTGCGGAGCGCTCGTCGAACCCGAAGACCCCGACGCGCTGGCCCGGGCCATTCTGGATGTGCTCCAGAAGCCCGACGACGGCGCACGGAAAGCCCAGGCCGCGCGTGATCGTGTGCGCACGCATTACCGACTCCGGGAGTCCGTCTCCCGGACGGCTCAACTGTACCGTGAATTGACAAGCGAGAACGCATGAAGACGAGCAAGTTCGACGTGCTGGTGCTGGTGATGGTGGTCCTCACCGTCCTCGTGGCGCCCACACAGTGGGCACTCAAAATCCAGGCCGGTCCCGAACACACCGTCGCCGACGTCGGTCTCGCACCGGCCGACGTCATGATGGCGCTGACCGCGATCGTCTGGGGCGTCGGTGTGCTCGCCCGTCGCCAACTCCGCAAGCTCACCTGGCCCCCGCTGGCCGCCTGGGTCTTCCTGGCACTCTGTGTCCCGTCCCTCGCCTGGACCGGCTCCCTCAAGCGAGGCGCCGTCGAACTCATCCAGTACGTCGAATACTTCCTCGTCGCTTACCTCGTCTTCAGCAACACCCTCGTCAGCCGTCGCGCGCGACAGGCGGTCCTGGCCGTCCTCGCCGTCGGACTCTTCGTCAACGTCGCGTTCGCTTATCGCATGTATGCCACGACGCTCAACTCCGACAATATCCCCGCCGACATCGCCGGTCTCCTCGGAAACCGAAACGTCTTCGGCGCCTACCTCTGCCTCCTCGTCCCCACCGCCGGTGCGTTCGTCTTCTTCACACGAACCCTCTGGGTACGGATCATCGGGGCCATCCTGGTCCTGGCCCCCCTCGGGTTCATGATTGCCGGCGGTCCATTCCTCGGACTCCTCATCGGTCTCGGCGTCCTCGTCGCACTCTGGAACTTCCGTTTCCTTCCCGTCTACCTCGCCCTCGCCCTCGCTTTGGTCCTCTTCGTCTTCCCCGCCATGCGTCACGATAATCTCAAGCTCCTCACCGAATCCATTTTCCTCTACGATGAAGCCATAAAGCCGGACAATTATCCCCTCCAGCAGCGCTACGTCGAATGGCAGCAGGTCATCAAGTCCCTCGATCCCACACAGCCCCCCTACCTCACCCGGTCCGACTATCTCCAGCGCGTCCTCCTCGGTCACGGCATCGGGCTCTACGAGAAGGACATCGAGCGATTCCTGGGCGCACTCCCCAAGGCCGACGCCGACCGCATGGAAACCGACGCTCAGAACCAATACCTCGTCCTGGCCGTCTCCTCCGGATTTCCCGCCGCCCTGGCCTTCATCTGGCTCCTGGCCACCTTCGCCCACCGTGCCAGGCTCAGCATGCTCACCTCACCCGACCCCACGGACAAAGCCCTCGCCGCCGGGCTCCTCGTCGGAATCATCGCCCTGGCCGTCGCCGCCAATTTCGCACTGGTCCTTGTCCGTGGCGTCGGACTCGTCCTCGTCTGCCTGGCCGCCATGACCACCGCACGGAAAACTCCGACCGCCTGAAAGGCCCTCGATGAAACGCATACCGACCCTCTTCCTCGTGCTCCTGCTGGCGACGGCCCCCGTCGTCGCCCAACAGCCTCCCCCCCAGGCTGCGCTTCCCGACGCTCTCGCCCTCGTCACCCGAAAGCTCGCTGAGGATCTCGACGCCACGGTCGCCAGGCTCACCGCCCTCATCCGCGCCAACCCGAAGATCATCGAGGACAGACGTAACGACTTCGCACGCGTCAAGCTCGCCCTTGAAAAAACCCACCTCCTCCTCGTCCGCTACGGCGAAGACGAGATGCGCAATCAGGTAGCCCGTCAGGAACTCGACCGGGCCTCCCGCTTCCTTGACCTCCTCATCCAGGGCAAACCCTTCCCTCCCGACCCGCCCGGACTCGTCGAAAAGGCCTACCTCTCCAACGTGGACGACTCCGCCCAGCCCTACTACCTCTACCGTCCCGAAAATCTCGACCCCAAAAAACCCGTTCCTCTCCTCCTCTTCCTCCACGGATACATCGGCTACATGGACAAGGTCAACTGGCTCCAACTGACCTTCCCCGACGAATACATCAAGCTCGCCGATTCGACCAACGCCATCATCCTCGCACCCTTCGCACGCTCCAACACCGACTTCCAGGGCGTCGGCGAGCAGGACGTCCTCGACACCATCACCCTCGTCCTCTCCCAGACCCCCGCCGATCCCGATCGCGTCTTCCTCGGAGGCGTCTCCATGGGGGCCTCGGGCGTCTGGACCCTCGCCTCCCACCATCCCAGCCTCTTCGCCGTCGCATTCCCCGTTGCGGGACGCACCGACTATTACCTCTGGAAGGCCCTCGACCCCGAAAAACTCCCCCGCTTCAAACGCTTCCTCATCGACAAGGAGTTCTCCATCACCTTCCCCCAGAACTTCATCAACCTTCCCGTCCGCTGCTACCACACCGTCCAGGACATCCTCGTCTCCGTCGAGCACTCCCGCACGATGAACAAAGCCCTCAC
>CAZVTD010000315.1:0-2843 GCA_964629945.1 uncultured Planctomycetota bacterium
GCTGCGTGGGCCGGCGTTCATGGGGGGGTATACGCCGGGACTGGCGGGGGTGGGGGCGGGGGCGGTGTCCGGGGGGGGACGGCTTGCGGGGTTCGGGGGCTGAGGGAGATCAGGAGGGCGGGAGGAGCTCCTTGAGCCGTCGGAGGACGTCGGCGCGGAGACGGGTGAGATTGCTGAGCTCGCGGTCCTGAAGCTCCTTCTGGTTTTCGAAGAGGTGCATGTCGAGGCGCGACTCGATGGCGCGTCGCACGAGAGCGGCGAGCATCTTGGGCTCGAGGGCTTCGAGCTCGACGGTGTCCTCGGCGAGGGGAGGCGTTCCCGGATGGATGACCTGTTCGGCGGCGGAGACGCTGACGCGTGAGGGCAGCGAGCGGTCGAGGACGATCTTCCGGGTGAGCGCGATCCGTTCGAGGGTGATATCCCAGATGTTCCCCCGTGCACGAAGATCGCGCTGGAGGTCCACGAGATCGTCGGGGCCGTTCGGGTTGAAATCACCAAAGTAGAGGACGACCACTTCGGGCTTCTGTCCGGGGAGTCCGGAACGCCCCGAAGGGAGGTCGGCCAGTCTTCGACGCAGGTCGTTGAAGAAGCCGAGTCCGGGGGAAGCGGGGCAGACGACGGTGGAGACGCAGTAATCGACGGTGATGGCGGAGAAGAAGTCGAGGAGTTCCGGGGAACCGAGCCAAAGCTCAATGTAACGGGGCTGTCCCTGGAGGAGGTTTCGTCGGTATCCCCAGAGGAAGTCGTCGACTTCGGCACGGATGAATTCGTCGGTGTTTTCCCAGGCTCCGCCGAGCCGCGCGAGGCCGGTGGGTTCCCAAACGGCGGGAGCGGGGAGGAGTCCCTGCTGGAGGGCGGCGGTCAGGAGTGCGTTGAACTCGGTGTAGTCGGCGAGTGTGCGTCCGAGCTGTCCCCTGGTGACGAGGAGGTAGAAGAGCTGTTTTGGGGTGATGGGCCAATATTTTTTGGAGCCGTTGAGCGCGGCTTTAAGTGCGTCAATTCTGGCGGCCGAAACGGGATCGGGCGCATTACCGGGTGAAATCATCGCAGTCTCCGCAAAGGGGGCCATCGGGCGGAACGAACCTAAACCCAGGAAATAGACGAACGAGGTGCCTTCGAGCCGCCTCCTATTATATCGGTGGTGTCAAGAATGATCCCCTTACGGGAAAAAGGAGGGAATATGGGGGGCCAGGGAAGACTTGCACGTGGTGAGGCGGGGTGGTATCCTTGAGTGGGAAAGGAGGTCGAACCATGCTTTCTGTGATCTGTACCATGTGTGGGGCGACATTCTATGTGCCCCAGGAAGCCGCGGGTCAGGAGGCGAAGTGCGGGACGTGTGGTCGTATGGTTGCGGTTCCGAAGGTGGAAGCGGGGGGACAGCACGAGGTTCTTGCGGAAGGTGCGTGGGAGTATCTGATCGTGGCGGACCGAGGTCGTCTGGGTCGCGTGGACCAGGTGAAGCTGAACGAGCTTGGAGGCCAGGGGTGGGAACTGGTGTCGGTGTTCCGGGAGAGTGCGGAGGCCCACACGATGTTCTACTTCAAACGTCCCCGTGGCACGGGAAGCGGGACGGGTCATTGAGGTGGCGTTCGCGTGAGGTGCGCGTGGTCAGGCGGCGATGTTCGGCAAAGGACTTGACAGGACGCGCAGGAACGCTATGATGAGCGGGAAGCAACCGGGCAGTCGATGGTGGGGGCGTAGCTCAGACCGGAAGAGCACCGCGTTCGCAATGCGGGTGTCGTGGGTTCGAATCCCATCGCCTCCACTTTTTCTTTTTGCTTCGGTGGATCCAAGCCGCTGAGAGGTGGTCTCCGAACGTCCGAGGAAGACGTCGCCGGGGGGCGATCGGGTCCAAGAGACCGAAGCCTGGGAAGTCCAGCCGTCCGTCAGGACAAGACGCTTCCCTGGATCCGTCCGGGCAGAAAAGGTGAAGCGCGGATCATGAGCATTCACCCGTTTGTCCACAAACTGGCCGAGACGCTCAACACGCTGAATATTTCCCCAGGAAGTCATGGCATGCTGGCGGTGTCGGGCGGCGCGGACTCCGTGTCGCTGGCTGTGGGACTGCATGAACTGTCCGGGGACGGGGGGCGGCACCTGGTGGTGTGTCACGTGGAACACGGGATCCGTGGCGAGGCGAGCCGGGAGGACGCGAGGTTCGTGCGGGAACTTTCGGGCCGGCTGGGACTGCGGCACATCGAGCGGTCCGTGGACGTTCCGGGCGAGGCGAAACGGCAGCGGGAATCGCTGGAGACGGCGGCACGGCGGGTGCGGTATGAGGTCCTGAGGGGGTGTGCGGAAGAAGAAGGCTGCGAGTGGGTGGCGACGGCCCACACGGCGGACGACAACGCGGAGACGGTGATGATGCGGCTTCTGCGCGGGGCGGGCGTGCAGGGGCTGTCGGGGATTCCGGTGGTACGGAGCAGCGCGCCTGGATCGGGTTTGCGTGTAGTTCGGCCGCTGCTGCGCCACCGGAGGCGTGAGGTGGAGGCGTATCTGTCGGCGCGAGGCGAGACGTGGCGCACGGACGGGAGCAACCTGGACCGGAAACACCTTCGAAACCGGGTGAGGCATGACGTGCTGCCGATGCTGGATGCGGTGGAGGGTGAGCAGGACATCGTGGCGCTCCTGAATGAGCTGGGTCAGAAGAGCGGGAGGCTGTCGGGGCTGCTGCGCGAGGCTTCGGCGCTGCTGAAGGAGGAGGTCCGGCGGGACGAGGGGGAGATGCTGGGGCTGGTGTGTGCACGTCTGGCGGGGGTGCCCGCGGCCGTGAGCGGGGAACTGGTGCTGGAGACCTTGCGGGAGGCATCGGGGGGAACGAGGCGATTCGAGCGTCGTCACGT
>CAZVTD010000316.1:0-2835 GCA_964629945.1 uncultured Planctomycetota bacterium
GGAGCAACCCCGGAGGGGACGTTCTTTTTATGGGAGTCCCCGCCTCGTTCAACCACGCCACCCTGAACCCCAACCCCTCCCTGGAACTTCTCTGGATTCGCTGTTCATGCCCCGGCCTCCTTTTCCGGTGTCCTCCCGTTTTTGTGCAATATCACTCCCTTCCCCGCCACACATGATACAGCGCGCTTCCCTCCAGGCAGGAGTCGGCCCATGCGTTTCATGCTCATGTCCTGTGCTTTGTTGTGCCTGTCCTTCCTCCCTCTCTTTGCCCAGACGGCGCCCAAGGGCATCGCCGCCGCCTTCACCAACGACGCCGGCATCGAAAAGCACCCCGACGTCCTCTTCGCCTCGGGTTTCGAAAGCGGTTTCGAAGGCTGGACCCTCGACGCCCGCGACCGCACCATCTCCTCCATCGTCACCGATCCCGCCATTGTCCACAGCGGCAAAGCCTGCTGCACCTCCGTTGCCGTCAAAGGCAAAAACGAGGGCGGAAACGTCACCTATTACTTCCCCAAGGGGCTCGAACAGGTCTATCTCCGCTTCTACTGCCGTTTCGACAAGGACTCCGTCACCCCCCACCACTTCGTCAAGATCCGTGCCCTCAAGCCGGGCTACAACCCTGACGCGGGACTTGCACCCGAAGGCGACAAGGGCTTCTGGACCGGAATCGAGCCCGTCCGAAACGGAACCTGGGAGTTCTACACCTATTGGCACAAAATGCGCTCCTATCGCGAAACCCCCACCGGCGCCAAAGGTGACTATTACGGCAATCGCCTCAAAATGACGGGACAGACCCCTCTCCAGCGCGACAAGTGGATTTGCGTCGAGGCCATGATGAAGGTCAACACCGTCGGGAAGTCCGACGGCGAACTCGCCTTCTGGATCGACGGAAAGCTCATCGGCTGGTGGAAGCCCGGTTCACCCCGAGGCACCTATCAGGGCGCGCACTTCGTCTCCCCGGGCGACAAACCCGTCCCCTTCGAGGGCTTCGACTTCCGAACCGATCCCAAACTCCTCATCAACCAGGTCGCGCTCCAGTGGTACGTCTCCCACGAATACGCCGCCCGCGGAAAAGCCGAACGCAACATCGTCTACTTCGACGACGTCGTTATCGCTACAAAATACATCGGCCCCATGAACACCGGCAAAACCGAACCATCCACCACCAGCCCCTCCACCGGCGGAAAATTCTCCCCACCCCCAGGCTGGGACAAACCCCGCTGACGCCCAGTACACACAATCGGCGTCCCGATCTCCCGGAACGCCGGTCCTCTGCCTGCACACACAATGCCTGGCCCATCAACGACCCAAAGGCGTAAACGGCGCCACGACCACCATCACACAGGTCATCAATGCCATCATCGCCCCCAGGCAGCTCCCGCACAGCCCCGCCAATTTCGAAACCTTCTTCCCCCCGATCTCCGACAACGCCCCGCAGCCCCCTACGATCACAAGCGCCGCCACCCATCCCGCCTGAGGCCACAAAGACCCCTTCGTCCACCTCTCCAACTGCTCCAGAGCCACCGTCGGACCCCAGCCAAGCTCATGTATTCTCAGCATGGCCGCATCCGCCAACATCGCCACCACCCACCCCGTCAGCGTGAAGAACACCGCCACGAACACCCACACCCCGAACCACGCCATGATCCGCTTCAATCGCCCCTCAGGGCGTGCTTCAGCAGGCATGTCTCGCTCCTCTTTTCCCCGGTTCCCGCCTTACGTTTCCGTCATCTTTTCCAGAAGCGGTTCACTTCCCGGTTTCGGACTTTGACTCCGGATTCCCCTCCACCTTCAACCCCAGAACGAATGCCTTCCACGCCGTCTCCGCCTCGTCGATCGTCATCCCGAACACCTTCTCGAAGTGTTCGGCGGGGGAGGGCGCCCCTCCCGCGGTGAGGAGGTATTCCTTCAACGGGGCCCGTCTCTTTCCGTCGTCACCCTGCATCAGCCAATAGACCAGGCTCCAGCTCTGGACCGATTTCGCCCGGTCCCAGTGTTCCTCGCCGCGGGCCAGGTGTTGGCGCAGCCCATCCGCCGACCCCACCTTGATCGCCCCCTGAATCGCGTAAAGCTCTGTCGGAACAAAACGGATGCTCTTGACCTTGTCGTCTTCCACCTCCGCGTGTGCGTAGTACATCGCCAGTCCCTCGTTGACCCACATCGGAAGTTGCTTGCCGTCAGGGATGTTCAGCCCCAGGAAGAGGTGTGTGCTTTCGTGCTTGAGCGTCGCCCAGACCGGGTCCTTGGCCGAGCCATCGACGCAATTCGTTGCAATGAAGGTGATTCCGTCGCCGAAGTGGCACCAGCCGTCCGCGCGTTTCGGCCGGTCGTTGGCGCTCAGGAACTGCTCAAAGGCGTGTCGCGTTCCGAACAGATACACCGCAACTCGTTCCTGCTCAACGGGTTCCACCCCGAACTCCGCCGTCAGCACCGACCGGAACGCCTCCAGCGCCCGAACCACCGGCATCGGGTCGAGCTTGCGGTTCTGCTGGTGCACGATGAAGTGCTGGCCCTGGGTGCCTGCCCAGGCGTTCAGGTTCTCCGGGGGATCGACGGCAGTGGAACTTCCACAGCATGCGACAAGAACCGCAATGACGCAACTGCAGGTTCTCATTAGGGTTGCGCGTCCAGTTCGTCGGTCACCTTGAAGACGCAGAACTCCCCGCACATGCTGCAGACGTGTCCGTCGCTGGGCTGGCCGTGCTGACGGATCTCCTGAGCACGCGCCGGGTTAAGACATCCCGCAAGCTGTCCCTCCCAGTCGCGTCGTCGTCTCAGTCCGCAGAACTCCCGGACCCGCACCATCGCGCCGGGGACCCCCTTGGCGCTGTCTCC
>CAZVTD010000317.1:0-2824 GCA_964629945.1 uncultured Planctomycetota bacterium
TCCCATGAGCTCACGCGTCCCGGCAGCTCGACCGTCCCCAGAAGATCGAGGGCCTTCTTCAGGTCAGCAACGTTTCTCAGCACGTCGCGCAGACGCGATGTGTCCTCCACCCGCTTGATGCCGCCCGATATCCGGATCGCCGCGATCTCCAGCTCCGCGGCCCGCTCATACTGGCCCACCTCGCGGTAAGCCTGGGCCATGCTGGTCAGCACGTCGGCGTCCTTCACCCCCTCGGCTCCCAACTGCTCATAGATCGCCACGGCACCCTTGAAGTCCAGGTCCGCGATCTTCTGACGGATCTGCCCCACCTTGACCACCTGCCCCAGCAGACCCTTCACCGCGTCCTTGAAGCCGGTCCTGGCCTCCTCGGAGATCTTCGTCCCGAGGTTCTCGCTGAGCTTGTCCAGCAGTTCCCCGGCCAGTGCGCCGCCTTCTTCCAGTCCCTTGTTCAGGTTGGCGGCCGTGTACTGTGCTTCCGTGGCCGTGTCCGAAATCGTCCCCGTCAGGGCGATCTTTTCCCCTTCGATCTTGAAGGTGCCGAACACGAGCTTCTCCGCATCCACCACGCGCACGAGGTTCTTCAACCCCTCCGTTTTTAGCACGTTGCGCTCACCGATCCGACGCTGCTCGATCGCAAACCTGACCAGGTCGGGCCGACTCACGTCCAGGTCCTCGCACGTCGCCAGGGCACGGCTCAGACATTCCCTCAGTCCCTGCTCCAGGTAAGTGGACGGTCTTGCACTGCTTTCGTCCAGAAACGCCACGACCACCACCTTGATCTTCTTCTGCTCCTGTGCGGCTTCCGTCTTCTCTTCCTGATTGTCCTGCTTCTTGGCATCCTTCTTCGTCTTCGTCGAGGATCGGCTTGGGGCGGCGGGCTTCCTTTCCGCCAGGGGCCGGATCACGATTCGTGCGGGATTCGTGACGGTCTCCGCCGTGCCGTCCTCGCTGTACGTCACCACGCGACAATACATCAGCCGCACGTCGTCCAGGGCCATCTCGCTGCCCACTTCCGTCGGCTGTCCGAGGAATCGTCCCACCAGCTTGTACGGTCCCTGAATCCGGTCCGAGGTGTAAACGCCCGCGTACACCTTCTCCTTGATGGGGGTTCCGCTTCCCGGTACGCGTGTTCGTCGATTGTCCGAGACTCCCTTGACCAGGGAATAGGTCACCTTGCCCGTAGCGGCGTCGTAGAACCCGTCCACATCGAAGGCGCCATCCCCTTCGTAGAAGAGTTCTGCCGGCATCACCTCCGGCATCTTGACCTCGGTCAGCTTGTCCGGAGCGGCTTTCGTGGTCGAAACCCCGCCCTTGCTATCCTTCCGGTTCTTGCCGGCGTCAGGACGTTTGATCCCGGGGCCGACCGCACTTTCCTCCTCACCGCCCCCACAGCCGATGACGGGAAGCAGCCACAGCAGCGTGGCGACCAGGACCAGACGCAGAAACCACTTGTGAGATCCCCGGGTCAACATGACAAACTCCTCGTATGATTTCGGATTGCACTCGCGGATAGCCGACGACGGCAATGTGCCGCCTGTCCTCGATTAAAGCCCACCTTCCCCATCGAATCAAGCCTTTTTCCCCCGAAGGCGGCCGTGCGGCGGCTGGTGACAGGGCAGGGGGGCTATCCTCTTGTGCTGTCGTTGGTTAGGCCCGGTTGCGAACGGATGTCTTGTTTCGGTGTGCCGGTCTCTTTTGTGCGCAGGGGCAAGGCGCGCCGATGAAACGCCACGCCTTCACTGCGATCGGGTTCGGGTCCTGCACTTGCACGCGGACGCGCACGGGATCGTCCCCATGCGTTCGTCGGACGCGGTGCCTGCCAGGGTTCGTTCGGATCGACGAAGAAAGAGGTCGAAATGGACGGTTTCCACTTGTCAGAAAGAACACAACACGGGATAATATACCGAACGGTAGGTATAGGGAGCCATGATGTCTGATCCACACCATCGCACGAATCCTGTCGGCAGAGGGGGGGACATCCTTCAGGCTGCGCTGGAACTGTTTTCCCAGAAAGGATTTGCGGCGACCTCGGTCAGGGAGATCGTCCTTCGGGCCGGGGTGACAAAGCCCGCACTTTACTATCATTTTGGCAGCAAAGAGGGGCTTTTAAGAGCAATTGTGGACCAGGGATTTGATGAATTGGATGAGGTGGTGCGTCAGAAAGTCGCCCAGGCGGCGGATGCGCGTGACGCACTGGTCAAGTTTCTGGAAGCCAGTTTCGAAATCGCCAGTCGGAAGCCCCAGTTGGCTTCACTCATCTACCAGGTCATCTTCGGGTCCGAGACGAGTCCTGGAGGCATTGACGTTTCGACCATCGCCCAGCGCAATCGGGACGTGGTGATGGGGGTGATCCATCGTGCGGTCGAGGACGGGCTGATCAGACCCGAACGGGCCGAGAAAGCGGGACTTCTGCTCAGTGGTCTGATGAACATTCACCTGATGAGCTACCTCAAGGGTGAGATCAAGGAACTGAGTGCTCAACAGGCCCGCGACGCGGTGGATCTTTATTTGAATGGTGTGGCAAGTTCGTCGGACCACGGTGATTCGAGCCGGGTCAGGGAAGGATAGAACATGAGTGATGCGAAGAGGATAGGTCTGAGTGTGCTCCTGCTGCTGACGGTCACGGTCGGTTGCGGCAAGAAAGACAAGCCTGCCGAGCAGACCTGCGAGGTGGCCCCGCTGAAGGTTCAGATTCAGGTGGTGGCGCCTTCGGTGATCGTGGACAAGGTGATTCTGCCGTGTTCGGTGGAGGCGTTCGACGCGGTGCTGATCTCGGCGGAAGTTGCCGGTCGGATCACAAAGGTCACGCATGAGGAAGGAGAAC
>CAZVTD010000318.1:0-2820 GCA_964629945.1 uncultured Planctomycetota bacterium
GAGGCGGCCGGCTAGGCTGCGCAGCCAGCCCCCCCTCTTCGGGCGGGGGGGCGGGGGGGGGGGGGCAGACGGGGACATCGGTGGAGGGATCGTGTGTGACTGACGACGTCCGAGGTAAAGGAGGAGTGCGGTGTAGGCGACGATGCCGACGACCATGATGAGTCCTTCCGTTCTGCTGACGTTTCCATCGGCGGCGAGGAGCCAGGTGAGTGCGGAGACGGCGATCATGACGGGGACATCGAGGCGGACGAGTTGTGCGGAGACGGCGAGCGGTGTGATGAGGGCGGAGATTCCGAGGATGAAGAGGACGTTGAAGGTGTTGGATCCGACGACGTTACCGAGTGCGATGTCGGCCTTGGCGTCCAGGCCCGCGGTGACGCTGACGGCGAGTTCGGGAGCGCTGGTTCCGTAGGCGACGACGGTGAGTCCGATGAGGAGCGAAGAGCCCCCGGCGGCCCGGGCCAGCCGGGCGGCCCCGCGTACGAGGAGTTCGGCCCCGGCGACAAGAAAGGCGAGGCCGACGACGAGCAGGAAGATCGAGAATCCCATGCAGTATACTCCTTGACACGCGGATTGAGGTTATCGGGTCATATTCTACTTCTACGTGGCTTCGCGTTCCTCAGTTTACATTTGTCCCGGGGGAAAGTCGAGAAGAACGGGTTTGTTGGGCGCGGTTCCGTAGGCGATGAAGGCGAGCCGCTGGAGGATGTTGAGGGACTTTCGCCAACGGGTGATTGCGGTTCGGAGTTGGAGGGCCGCTGGGGCGTCGGGCTGGTGGAGTTCATCGAGTGCGTCGAGTGCTCCCCTGGGGTTTTGGGTGAGGAAGAGTGCGGTGGCGAAGTTGATGATGTGGAGGTCGGAGGCATCGTCGCGTATGGTGACGCCGCCATGGAGAAGCAGGCGCTGGAAGATGGAGACGGCGGCGTCGGGGTGTCCGAGTCGCATGAGGCAGACGGCGCGGGCGTTTTCGGCTCCCGGTGAGAGGTCCCGGGTTCTTTCCAGAACGTCGAGAGCTTTTCTGAAATCTCCCTGGTCGATGAGGGGACGAACCTGGTCCAGCGTAGAAAGGGGCTTGTGCGTTGTCGTCATGATTGTTCTCCCTGGGTCGGGGCCGGCATGAAAGGGTGGCCGATGCCCGGCGACCGGTTATGAATGGATTGTGGCAGGCCGAGGGGTTCCGTGCAGAGACGTCGACGACGGTCGTCGGACGTTCCGCAGGAGGTCGGTGAGCCATGAGCGTGTGTCGGGAGGACGACTAGATCAGGAACTGACAGTGAAGCAGGAAGGAGGGGATGTTCGTGTCAGGACGCGAGGTGCGGGAGTCCGTGAACCGGCGGTCCTGGGTGGAGCGCTGTCCGTCTGGGGTTGTTGCGGAGGGGATGAGTCCGAGGAGTGCCAATCGTCGCGGCGCGGCGGGACAGGAGGCATTGCGGTCGTTTGCGGGCAGGATTGCGGGAGAGACAGGAGTGCCATCAACCGTGCGGGAGAGGGTCTGACGTGCGGTCCCGGTGCGGTGCGGAGAGTCCAACGACAAGGTGGCGGAGAAGAGGACCCCTCCAGCCAGGGTGATGACCATGCAGACGGTTGTTATGCAACGGGCATTCATATTCGATTTTCCGAACTATCCAAAGAGAATTATACCCCATCGGCAGGTCCGCTGGCAAGGGAAACCGGGTGTGAGATGGTTGGTGGTGGGGCTTCCGGTTGACGAGGTTTGCGGGCTGCTGGGGGTGTTTGGGACTTGACTTCCGTGCGTGACGTGGATACCTGTATGAGGGGGATCTACGAGAGGAGACGGACGTGAGGCGATGGAAGAGACTGCTGGTATGTGGTGTTCTGGGGGTTCTGATGTGTGGGTGTGACCTGTCGGTGGAGATGCCCGCCAAGGACAAGAAGAGCAGGGCGATTCCGACGACGTCGGCTCCCCAGTCCGAGGAGTTTTTTCACGTCGAGATGGGATCGCTGCTGCCTGTGGGGACGGCGAGCGTGGAGCTTTACGAGTTCGGAACGTCCGAAGAAATTCGTGGTCTGGTGGAGAAGATGCAGGCGTCGATCCGCGAGAACAAGGCGGAGTATGAGAAGCACGAGCGGAAGAACGCGGGCCGCAAGGGTCGGCTTCCCTATCATTCGAGCATGGGGATCACAGCGGAGGAGTATAAGAAGATCGGTGACGCCAAGCCCGTCCTCGTCAAGGCCGGTTCCGTTCCACTGAGTGTGGAGCGCACGGACACGGCCATCGTTCTGCGGGGTTCGGAGGCGCTGAAGAGTCTGGACGGTCTGTCGATCGAGCTGGCGGATCGCCGACTCAAGACGCCTCTGCTGGATTGCGGCACGCCTGAGAACGTTCGTGAGCGGGAGCTTCCATCGTTTGGGACGTGGGAGGGGTATTCCTGGAAGTCGAGCATCCAGGAAGAGGACGATCCGGCGAGTGATTGCAGTATTTCGGTGGAGTTCAGTGTCGGCCGACTGCGTGGAGGCGACAAGGGTTTCATCCGCTACGACGTCATCAAGACGGCCAAGCGGACGTTGATTTCGCGCGAATCGGAGATTCTGGTGTATAATCTTTCCGGTTCGGCCAGTCCGACACCAACGCCTTGAGCGGGTTTTCTGTTCTTGACAGGAGCGTGAGGAGACGGTAGAGTCTGGGGACAAGAAGGTCGGGGCGTAGCGCAGCCTGGCTTAGCGCGTCCCGATAGGGATCGGGAAGGTCGGAGTGGGCAAAGCCGAGCTTACCAGAAGGTTGGGTGTGTGGAAGAAGTAGCGAAGCAGTGTATAAGAAAGGTCGGGGCGTAGCGCAGCCTGGCTTAGCGCGCTTGACTG
>CAZVTD010000319.1:0-2817 GCA_964629945.1 uncultured Planctomycetota bacterium
TCGTCGCCGTCATGGGACCCTCGGGCTCCGGAAAATCCACCCTCCTCCACATGATCGCCGGACTCACCCGGCCCGACCACGGCTCCGTCCGCATCGACGGCGCCGACCTCTTCGCCATGAGCGAACGACAGCGCACCCTCTTCCGACGCACACACCTCGGTCTCGTCTTCCAGGCCTTCAACCTCATCCCCTCGCTCACCGGACGCGAAAACATCACCCTCCCGCTCCTCCTGGCCGACGGACAGCGGCCCGCCCACGACGTCGATCAGCTCATTCTCAAACTCGGCCTCTCCGGGGTTGGTGACCGACGCCCCGACGCCATGTCGGGCGGCGAACAGCAGCGTGTCGCCATCGGTCGCGCCCTCGTCACCAGTCCCTCGCTCATCCTTGCCGACGAACCCACCGGCGCGCTGGATTCCGTCAACGGACGAAAACTCTGCGAAAGCTTCCGCACCCTCTGTGCCGAAAGCGGCGCCACCGTCCTCATGGTCACCCACAACCCCGCCGTCGCCTTCAACGCTGCACGCGTCGTCGTCCTCCACGACGGACGACTCGTCCATCACTGCGCCACCACCGACTACGCCTCCCTCCAGGACTTCACCTGTCACTGTATCGAACAGACTGAGGAGACCCCCGCGTGAAAGCCATCCTCGTCCTGGCCAGGTTCGTCCTGGTCGATAACTTCAGAAGCTGGACCCGTGCGCTCCTGGCGCTCTTCGGGGTCGCCGTCGCCGTCTGTCTCATGATCTGGATCATCCGCGGCTACGATGCCGCCACCGCCCCGAGTCCTGCGCCGCAAACCCAGACGCAGGCCGGCCGCTTCGACGTCGTCGTCGCGCCCAAGGACCGCATGCGCGGGCAGCAGTTCCCCGCCGACGTCCTCCAGACGATCCGCACCGACGAATCCATCGCCGAACTCGACCCCGCCGTCCGTTCCCGCGTGCGCATCGTCAAACCCGAAAACACCGAACTCCGCGGACCCTTCGCCGGAGCCTTCCTCGTCGGGACCGCCGCCAAGCTTCCCCCTTTCCCCGTTTCCGAGGGACACTGGCTCGATACCGACCCCGCCGACTGGCTCGCCGGGGACCCTGCCGCCGGTCAGACCGTCGTCTCCGCCTCTTTCGCCGAACGCCGCAAACTGAAGCTCAATGACAACATCACCATCGGAGGCGTCGGTGGCGAAACCGACCTCCAGATCGTTGGCATCTACACCCGGCCCACCGGAAGCCGCATGTTCTCGCCCGTCGCCGCCGATCTCTACGTCTCACTCCCCACCGCTGCCGTCATCAACGGCTTCACCGATCGTCCAAACCTCCTCGCCATCGTCCTCAAGGACTCCGCCGATGCCGATAGCTTCGCCAAGACATGGAACGACAAACTGACCAACGCGACCCCGCCCGTGGCCGTCACCTCGTTGCGCGCTACCGATGAGGAGGATCCCATGGGCGGTCGCATGGTCGGCATGATCCGCGTCCAGGCCACCAATGCCATCATGCTCGCCTTCCTCGCCGCCACCTTTATCATCTACACCGTCCTCTCCGCGGGCGTCCGCTCGCGGACCCGTCAATACGCCATCCTTCGCGCCATCGCTCTCTCGCGAACCCAGCTCGTCCTCATGGTCGCCTTCGAAGCGCTCCTCCTCACCGTCCTCGGCTGGGCGCTCGGCCTCCTCCTCGCCCGCGCGTTCCTCTTCCTCGGTGGCGCCTTCGCCACCCGCTTCGTCTTCTTCCGGGCCGCCGCCTTCGGAGACTTCCCCATCAGCACCACCGCCATCATCACCTCCGCACTCTGTGCACTCGTCGGCGCACTGGCCGCCTCCATCCTCCCCGCCTTCCAGGCCGCACGTCTCAAACCCATCGATGTCCTCTCCACCTCCGACGCCGCCCCCAGGCGGCGCTTCCCATGGATCCTCGTCTCCGTCGGGCGCGGCCTCATCATCCTCAATCCCATCATCGTCTACCTCGCACGCTACCAGGCCGTCCGCGACCTCCTCTCCCACACCTACCGGGGTGGCTTCAAGCCCCCGCTCCTCGGCTCCGTCGGCATGATCATCGGCTTCGCACTCGTCACCCCGCTCGTCCTCCGACTCGCCGAAATGATCTTCGCACCCATCGTCGCCTTCTTCCTCGGACTCGACCGCCGCCTCCTGCGTCAGCAGCTCTCCGCGGACCTCTGGCGGACCGTCGGAACCACCATCGCACTCTCCACCGGACTCACCCTCTTCATCACCATCCAGGTCTGGGGCTACTCCATGCTCGTCCCCTTCACCCCGGACGAAACTCTCCCTCGCATGCTCGTCTCCGTCCTTCCCGCCGGGCTCCCCGAATCCGCACTCGACGAGTTCCGCGCCACACCGGGCGTCCTGGCCGACCAGTGTCTCCCCCTCATCGTCGAGCAGCCCAAGCTCACCGACGAAATGCTCGCCTCCAAACCCTTCGCCTCGGTGTCCCCCGACCAGCAGTACATCCTCTTCATGGGACTCGATCCCCAGACTGCCTTCTCCGGACCCCACCCCGTCATGCCCCTCAAGTTCATCCAGGGCTCGCCCGAAGACGCCGCCGCGAAACTCCCCCTCGGACGCTTCTGCCTCGTCCCCGACAACTTCCATACTCAGACCGGCCTCGGTGTCGGCGACCGTTTCTCCGTCGAGGTCCCCAGCGCCTCCGCTTCCCCCACCGGTCCCGGCCGCCGCGGCTTCTCCGGCGGCGGGGGTCCTTCAGGCGGCCCCGGTCGACGTGGCATGCCTGCTGAAGGGACCAGCCCTGACGTCGCACCCACGGACAACCCCGGTCCGGTCGACGCATCCCCCACCCCCAC
>CAZVTD010000320.1:0-2805 GCA_964629945.1 uncultured Planctomycetota bacterium
GTCGCCGCCTCCACCGACGCCATGCAGAAAGCCTACGCCCAGTGCATCACCCTGCTCAAGGAAGCCAAGGTCAACTGCATCCTCGTCACCAATCCTCCGGGCTACTTCCGAACCAAGGAGGAGGAGCCCTTCGCCGCTCAGGTCCGCCTCCTCGCCCGCGACAACCACGTCGCACTCGTCGACGCCCGAAAGCTCTTCACCACACTCCCCTCCAATGGCTGGTCCGTCTACTTCCTCGACCGAAACATCCCCAACTACATGGGCCACCGCCTCATCGCACAGGCCCTCGTCGAAGCACTCAAATAAGCACCCGTTTCGATCCCCACGCCTGACAAAAAAGGGACGGCCCCGCCGTCCCTTCTTCTCTTCTTCCCGAGGCTCACCCCATCATCATCGCCTGCCCCGGCACTCCCGCTCCGGATCCGTGTCCTCGTTGAGATTTGCGTTTCTTCTGTTGTTGTTGCCGTACCCTGCCTTAGTTGTTCTCTGCGTTCTCCTGTTTCCCTCTTGTTTCTCTGCGTCAGTTGTGCGGCTTCTTCTGTTGTTAACCTGGTCTTGGCTGTTCTCTGCGATCTCCGTTGTCTCCGCTTTCTCTGTGTTGCCGTTCCGTTGTCGCTCCTGTTGTTGTTCTCCGTTGTCTCTCCGTTGTTGTGGCTGCTTCTTTTGCCGTTTACCAGATTTTGGCCGTTCTCTGTGATCTCTTGTTTTTCTCTTGTTCCTCTGTGTTGGCTGTGTGCTTCTTCTTCTGTTTCCCCGGCCTCATCTGTTGTGATTCGCGCTTCTTTCGCATGTCATTCGCATTTCCCTGAGCCCCTCGTCATCGACCCACTGACCGCCAAGCGCTTCTTCTGTTCCCTCAGGCTTGGCCGTTCTCCGTGTTCTCCTGTTTCCCTCTTGTTTCTCTGTGTCAGCCGTGCGGTTTCTTTCCCCCTGGGAGTGCCGTTCTCTATGGCCGAAGTCACACCCTGAAAAACCTCCGGTAATGGAACCCGTGGATCGCCAGCGTCATCGCCGTCGGAAACATCCTCGGCCGGCGGATCAGCGTCCACACGAACAACCGCCAATACTGGAACCGTTCCCGACCCATGATCCCCAGCCGGACCATCGACTTCAGCAGCGCACCCACGTGCGACGCCTTCACACCCCGATGCCGCTGCTTCGGAAGTCGATACTCCCGAAGGTAACGTCTCACCCTCGCGTAATATTTCCCGGGCGAATACAGCTTTCGCGTCAGACGTCGATACCCCTCCATCAGCTTCCCATGCTCCATCTTCGGCACAAAATTCATCGACCCATCCGTGTTGTCCCCGCTCATGTCCGACAGCAGACGTCCCTCCTTCTCCAGACGTCGGTACAGCCGCGTGTGTCTCGGCGCGTTCAGAAGTCCCACCATCGCCGTCACGATCCCCGACTGCTGGATGAACGTCGCCATCTTCTCGAACACCCCTTCCGTGTCGTGGTCGAACCCCACGATGAACCCCGCCGTCACCTCCAGACCCGCCTGCTGCATCGCCTTCACGCTTGAAAGCATGTCTCGCTTCGTGTTCTGGACCTTGTTGCACTCCACCAGTGCGTCCTCGTTGGTCGTTTCGATCCCGACGAACACCGACGTGAATCCCGCCTCCACCATCAGCCTCATCAGTTCCTCGTCGTCCGCCAGGTTGATCGACGCCTGCGTCTGGAAGCTGAAGGGCATCCCCTTGCTCTTCATCCACTCGATCATCCTCGGCAGGACCTCCCGCTTCAGCCGGCCCGCGTTCCCGATGAAATTGTCATCCACGAAGAACACGCTCCCTCGCCAGCCTCGCGCCAGGAGTCCTTCCAGTTCCACGATGATCTGCTCCACGCCCTTCGTCCTCACCTTTCGGCCGTACAGAACCGAAATGTCGCAGAACTCGCAGTCGAACGGACAGCCCCGCGAATACTGAATGCTCATCGTCGCATACTGTTTGATCTCCGCCAGCGCCCACGCAGGCTCCACCGTCTCCCCAAGCTCCGCCCACGCCTCCGATCGATACACCCGCTTCGCCTCCCCTCGCGCAAAATCCTCGAGAAAAACCGGCAGCGTCTGTTCCGCTTCGTTCAGAACCAGGTGGTCCACCTCTCCGAAACTCTCCGGCTCGCTCGTGAACAAAGGCCCCCCGGCCATCACGCGGACCCCAGCCCGCTTGCACCGCGCGATCACCTCTTGCGCCGACTTCCGCTGGATCGACATCGCACTGATCAGCACCACGTCCGCCCATCCGAGGTCCGAATCCCGCAGCCCCCGGACGTTCATGTCCACCAGACGCTTCTCCCAGTCCCCGGGAAGCATCCCTCCCACCGTCAGCAGACCCAAAGGAGGCTGCGCCGCCTTCTTCGACACGAACCACAGCGCGTCCATGAACCCCCAGAACGTCGACGGAAAACGAGGATACACCAGCAGCGCTTTCATTCCATACGCTCCCTTAGAGCCTCTAACAAAATGAGCTTCGTCGCCCCGAGGACGAGCGAGAAGCCCCCCGGCAAGGAGGGCGAAGTTCATCCGCCCCGAGTGGACAGGCAATACCATTGAGACGGATTGTCGATGCAGCCCGACGCCGCCCGGCGGCTTCGCAGCCGGCCGAAAGTAGAATGTCATTCTGTTAGCGGCTCTTAGAATGACACACGAACTCTCAGACCCGTGCTGTTGGCGTGACGACGCGTTCGGACTTGGCTGTGTAGGTGAGCACCGGTTTTTCCTCTACCGGCGTCAGATAGGCAGTCGGCAGACCCGCATGCCTGCCCTTTTGAGAACGGCGCCTCTCGTCGCCTGCTGCGGCTTCA
>CAZVTD010000321.1:0-2782 GCA_964629945.1 uncultured Planctomycetota bacterium
CGACGGTGCGGGGGCCGTTGAGGTGGCGGAGATCGAAGGGCAGGGGCTCTTCTACGTTGACGGGGCCCATCCGCAGGCGAGCGATGAGCATCCCGGCACGTCGCGGGAGCTTCCGTGGAAGACGATCCAGAAGGCGAACGAGACGCTGAAGGCGGGGCAGACGGTTTTCGTCGGGGCCGGGACGTACGAGGAGGAGATCAACCCCAAGAACAACGGGAGCGAGGGCGCATCGATCACGTATGTCGCCCGGCCGGGAGGGCGACCGGTGATCCGGCACGTGGGGCTGCTGAAGAAGAGCTACATCCGCGTCATCGGGTTTGAGATCACGCAGAACAACAAGCGTTACAATCACGGGATCGAACTCTATGACTCGCATCACTGCGAACTGCTGAACAACTCGATCCACCACACGCTGGGACAGGCGATCCGCAACAACTCGTACTACGGAAGCTCGGACTACAATGTGATCCGGGGGAACACGATTGCGTGGGCCGGGTATCCCAAAGACCTGCCCGGGGAGGCGAAGGGGCATAATGCCATCATGCTGCTGTGCAGCCACACGCTGATCGAGTACAACGACATCTCGCACGTGCTGGACTTCGTGGATACGAACGGGGGCTTCAACATCATCCGGAACAACCACCTCCACGATTTCAAGAACTCGGACTTTCCGGACGGGAGCGGGGATCGAGCGCACGTGGACATCTGGCAGCCGTTCGGGGTTCCTGGGAAGCCGTCGGACCACAACGTGTTCGAGTACAACTGGGCGTCGGACAACGTGGAGGGGAACTCGCACTTCAACCAGGTTCGGGATGAGACGCGTCCGCGCTCGGGGGAGAAGGATTTCGTCATCCGGGGGAACGTGGTTCTGCGGATGGGGAGCTATGCGTGCCAGTTCGGGGCGATCGACAAGGTGTACTTCTACAACAACACGCTGGTGGACCTGTGCGTGGCGAGGAAGGACCGCAAGGGCTGGGTGACGATCACCTTCAACAAGGAGGGGGATGATCCGAGCGTGGGGAGCCATGTGATCAACACGATCTTCTATGCGGTGTGCCGGGAAAACGGCGGACGGATCATTGCCGTGGGCGAGGGATGCGAGGCACAGTTGAGCCACAATGCCTGTGAGAAGTCCGGCAGTCACGCGAGCTGCACGGTGACGGAGGACATCAAGTTTTCGGATTACGGCAAGGACGTTCTGACGCTTGCGAAGGGTTCGCGTGCGATCAATGCGGGTCGGCCGATGACCGAGGTGACGGCGGCGGCAGGCAAGGGCACGTCGTTCACGGTGAAGGAGGCGGGGTTCTTCGTGGACGGGTTTGGGCTGGTGACGGGGGACCTGATCCGGGTCGGCGAGCAGGAACCGGTGCGGGTTAAGGGAGTGAATTATGAGACGAATACGCTGACCGTGAGCGCGGCTGTTTCGTGGAAGACGGGGGATGCCGTGGTGCTGGCGTATCAGGACGCGAAGCCGGATATCGGGGCGTTCGAGTTCAGCAGCGACTATTCGTACGACGTTTCCCTGGCGCCACCGGCTGTTCTGGCCGACGGGAAGCTGCGGCTGACGGCCAAGGTGTCGCATCCGGAGAATGTCCGTTTCGTCACGCTGTATGTCGACAACCTGCCGGTGGGCACGGCGGTGAGCGCGCCTTATGTGTTTGACTGGGGCTGGGCCAAGCCGGGCGTGACGTATCAATTCACCGCCGCCGCGTACACCCGATTCGCTTAAACACAGCTTACGCGGAGCGCCTCCACGACGTATACCGTGCCGGGGAAGTAGAAGCGAGGGGAGGGGGGGCTTCGGTCAGGGCAGGTGAGATCAGCGGTCGGTGGGTTTGCCCCAGCGGAGTCGGGGGAGGAGTGGCCAGGTGGGATCGGCGGCGGCCATGATTCCGCCGGTGACGGAGCGGACTTCCTGGGTGGAATAGAAGGCCTGGGGGTTGTGTTGCTTGACGTATTCGACGACCCTGGGGAAGTGCTTTCGTCGGATGACGATGAAGACGACGTTGACGGGTCCTTCGGCACTTCGTGCGTCGAGGATGGTTGCGCCATAGCCTTCGGCGAGGAGTGCGGCGACCAGCTCGTCGGCGCTTTTCTGAGTGATGATCCGGACGGCGAGCCAACCGGCGGCGACTTTTTCCTCGATGAGCATTCCGAGGAGGTTCCCTGCGGCGAATCCGCCGGCGTAGGCGATGTAGCAGATGGGGTTGGAGAGGTTCTTCATGACCTGAGAGATGGCCATGACCCAGATGAGGACCTGGAAGAAACCGAGGATGGGAGCGATGATTTTCCGTCCCCGGTTGAGAAAGATGACGCGCATGGTGTCGAGGGAGACGTCGACGAGTCGCGAGAGGAAGATGAGCGCGGGAAGCACGATGTAAACAAACCACCATTCGTTGAGAAACGACATCCGAGTTTCCTTCCAGGTCGGCGCCGATCGGGCAGTGGACATCAACAGGGCAGGCGCGTCAACGACCGGTTCGTGAGATCCTTGCAGCCCGGGGAAAAGGGTAACATGTCGGCGGTCAGGATACGAGGGAAATCCGGGGGGAGGGGGAGAGGGAAACAGATTAACGATCAATTATCAGCGATCAGCGATCAACGATCAACGGACGGCAACAGCAGCAGAAGCAGCGACAGGCAGGATGTGAGCGCGGGTTTGCAGTAGAGTTAAGCGGTGGAGCAGGCCCCGGCTTCGTCCCGACTCAAAGCGTCGGGGCTACGCCGAGGCGGCCCCGACAAGTCGGGACCGGAGGGCAGGGGCTGTCCGCCCAGGCAGGGT
>CAZVTD010000322.1:0-2780 GCA_964629945.1 uncultured Planctomycetota bacterium
GGCACCGTCCTTTCACCGGCTTCCTTCGGGGGCTCCTTCTCCCCCTTCGCCCAGATCATCGCCCTCCCCTGGTACACCCCCCCCTTCGCGTCCTACGGAACGTACACCGTCAGCCACACCGCCGTCACCGCACCGTCCTTCAACGCTCGCGACGTCCCGCTCTGCCTCGGCGGAATCACCTCCGGCGCCTTCTCCTCCAGTCAGCCCAGTTCGGCGTCCACGTTCCCCACGCTGCTTCGACTCCGCAGGAGGTAATTCTCTCCCCAGGGCGTCGCATACCTCACCTGGACCTGCTTCGCCGGGATCACGCCGGCATCCCCCTTCAAATCGCTCACGTTGACCCGGATCCCCTCGATCTCCTTGTCCGAGCCCACCATCACCTTCCCCGAAAACGACCCGTTCCGAACCCCGACGATCTCCACCGGACGCAGCGTTTCCGTTCGACCGCCCCAGTCCACCACGAAATCGCTCGCCAGAAGACTCTGGTTCCACACCTGGAAACCCTCCGGACGTCGCGCGTCCGCCTTCACACCCTCGTCGCTCGACGCCGTCAGCCGAGCATCCACCAGCAGGCACGTCGCCCAACGATACTTCTTGTCGTTCCCCTTCACCTCATACGCATACACCGCCTTCGAATAGGGCGACCTCACCACCTCGATCCCCACCACGTTGATCCCGCGCTTCAGAAGCCGCGACGGAACTTCCACTTCCAGCACGCGACGTTTCATCTCCTGAAGCTTGTCATCACGGTGCGTCACAAAGGCGTTATACCTCTCATAGGGCGTCAGCTTACCATCCTTATCCGCGAACACCTCGTCCGGATACGACTCCGCGATCATCGAACCCTTCGCCACGTTCTTTCGGCCCACCTCTTCCCCGTTCACGTACAGCACCGCCCCACCGTGATAGATCACCGACAGCTTCAAACCCTTCACCTTCGACGGGTCCGTCACCTCGAACTTCCCCCGAACGCACAACTGCCCCAGTCCCTCGTCGCACGCCGTCATCCGGAGCATCACACGACCCCAGCCATGGTCGTCATACTCCGGCTTCATCCAGCCCTCATCCACCTTGCTCCGCTCCCAGATCGTCCACGGCTCTTCCATCTCCACGATCTTCCCATCCACTTCCGCCATCGGCGTCGACACCGTGTGATGCACTCGCCAGAAACTCAGCGTATCCAGGATCGTCACCTCAGGAGTGTTGTTTTTTTCCTGCGAAACGCTCAGAGTCGAACATATCGCAACCACCCCCAACGCCGCCGCCACCATCGCCAGCATCCGCCCTGACTTCATAAACCGCTCCTCCTGTCCCGTGCTATACCCTTTTGCCTTGCTTCTCACGCGTGTGCGGAATGCGGCCTCCCATCCACGATCCCGTCCAGTCCACCTATGTGTGCGATTGAACAGCCAACTCATTACGCCATTATTTCGATCAAACGTGCGGTTTCAAGTCAGCGCCCGACTTTCCCCTCTTCTCTCGACGTGTCCTCCGGTCGAAACCCTGTAAAGTCCACGAACATCCCCCTTACTATTTGCTGCTGTTCGACTTCCGTTGTCGAACGCGGGACACTGTACTTCCGACTCAACAGGTCCCTCTCCCGCCCCCGCTCCAACCAACAATCGATCATATCTCGTATTCCCCCTTTCCACAACACCTTGCGCCGTTTCCTCTGCACCACGCCTCCATTTGGCACGAGTTTTGCACCATCTCCTTCAAGCCTTGAAAGACGTCGGCTCCCCTTCTGCCCATGCATCCGTACGAAGCCGGAGCCCTCGTCAACAGGGTCTTTACTTTGGGGGGGCCTGCCATGTCACAACGAACATACCTGCTCCTTACCGTTTCTCTCATCCTCCTTCTCGCCGCCCACACCGCCCCAGCCAACCTTGTGACCATCCAGAAACCCTTCGAATACTACGGCATCCTCGGACAGGGACCTGCCCGCAACACCCCGGAGGGGACTTGTGCCGCCGTCGCGACCATGAACTCCTTCGCCTACCTCTACAACAAATACCCCGACACCTATGGCAAAACCGATCTTATCCACGACACCGACTCCGACGGCGACATCGACGTCCAGGACCTCCAGACACTCGCAAACCAGTTGGCTTGGGGCTGGTCCGCCTCCGGCAGCGGTGCCGGTGGCATCTACGGCGAACCCTACAACGACGCCAATAACAATGGCTGGCCCGACCCCGGCGAAACCTACACCGACTTCAATGGCAACGGTCTGTACGATTGGCCCGATTATGCCAGCTTCGATCGCTCCTGGTGGGAAAACAAAATCAACTGGATCGAGCAATACGCCCCAGGCACCACCACCTTCGCAGGACAGGTCCAGGGCTCCACCGGCATCGACGCCTGGCTCCATGGCGAAGACCTCCAGGACACCTACCCCACCTGGGAATTCCTCTGGTCCGAACTCAAGCACTGCGAGGACATCGAACTCGGCATCACCTACATCGACAGCGACGGAAAAACCCATGGCCACGTCATCACCCTCACCAAGCTCTCCTTCGACGACTTCGACGGCGACGGCGAACTCGACCCCGACGAGCGCGGAACCCTCAACATGGGCTATCTCGACCCTAATGGCGTCGTCGTACAGAGGGAAGCCCCCGTCTACGAAAAAGCCGATATGGACTACCGCCTCCAGTTCACCTGGTGGCAGGACAACAACACCTGGTTCATCCAGACCGCCTTCGCCGAAAGCCCCATCCCCGAGCCCCTCTCCGCCCTCCTCTTCTCCTCAAGTGTCCTCTGGACCCTCGCCAGACGCC
>CAZVTD010000323.1:0-2773 GCA_964629945.1 uncultured Planctomycetota bacterium
ATCCCCTGTACCCCTTCCCCCCTAAAAAAATGTCGAGGCACATACTACGAATGCCCTTCTCGGCTCAGCGGGGGGGCGGGGGGATGCTGCCGCGTCCGCAGGCACCGCTGGCACCGGCAACCCACCTGTCAGGTTCTCTGGGTTTTCGGCGCGTCGGCAAGAGCAGTCAAACATCGGAGATTATCCGGGGAGCAAAGGGGGTCTGCCGGGGGGATCACACTGTCTCGAAGGGAGGACCGGTTCAACGGGGTTCATACTATCCGGACCTTTACGGCGAGTTAGGACCGTGCAGATTCAACGTGTCAGTATGGGTCCCACGAACGTAGAGCGGGGGCGGTCGTGACGTGGCCCCAGCAGGCGGCACCGTCACTATCGGACAAACAATCCGCTGTCGCTGAGGACGTAACGTGAAGCCAGGCAATGACATGCCAACAGTTGAGCAGGACTCAGGGGTCCAGATAGGGTCCACTCTCCCTGGAAAAGGGATGAAATGGGATCGTGAGCCGATGGTGGACCTGCCGACGGCGGCGGCGTTCTTCAGTGTCGGTGTCCCTACTCTGAGAGGTTTCATCAGCCGGGGCAAGGTGAGGATTCATCGACTCGGGACGAAGCTGATCCGCGTGCGGTTGAGTGAGGTCGAGGCGGACTTGGAACGGATACGGCGTGTTGGAAGACCAAAGAAGGCAAGGAGGCGAACATATCCGATTCGCGGGGAAGATTCTTCTGAACCCAACTTGACAGAGGCGAAGGAATGAGGTAGAGTGATGGCGTCACGACTCTTGGAGTTTTTGTATGTACCCACTGAGAACAAGTCTGCCGTTCGGGTTCGGGTGTCCGCAAGGCCCCGAAAAAAACCGCTCCAAGCGGTCGTGACAGCCCGGACGGCTTACTTTGTACCAGGGGGTGACGTATGAGTAACGTAAGACGGAGACGGGATAGAAGTGTCTCGGTCCGCAAGCGGCGTGCAGCCGACGGCACGCTGACCTATGCGATCCGTTGGCGGGACCGAGCAGGCAAGCGCTGTTCCGAGAAGGTGGACGGCGGCTTGAAGGACGCACGGAAGCGGGCAGCGGAGAAGCAGGCGGAGTTGAATGCGTTCGGTGATGTTCGGGTGGTCACGTGGGACGATTTCGTGAAGGAACACCTGGACGGCCTAGATGGCAAGTCAGAGCAGTACCGGGAGGATCATTCCCGGACGCTGACACGCTTCAAGAAGTTCGCCCCCTCGTTCACCTGTGATCTTGAGGTCGGGACCGTTGAAGCCTTCTATCAGGAGCGTCGGCGGTCGGGTGTCAGTGTGGCAAGCGCCAATCGGGAACTCCGGACGCTCAAAGCCGCGTTGACTCACGCGACGAAACTCAACTACCTGAGAGAGAACGTCGCCAAGAGAGTGGACCTACTGAAAGCGGCAATGAAGCCCCGACGAGTCCTGTCGGCGGAGGAGTGTCAGAAGCTCCTTGCAGCCTGTCCCGACAATTACCTGAAATGCTTCGTTCACGTCGCCTTGACGAGCGGCATGCGCAAGGGTGAACTCCTGGCCTTGCAGTGGCAGGACGTGAACCTCAGCACCGGCGTTATCGGCGTGGTATCTCGTGACGGCTTCAAGACGAAGTCCCGAAAGAACAGAGTCACAAGCACCGACGCAGAGGGATTGAGGCTGTTACAATGGATACGGGAGCGGCACCCGAACGCCGTCAAGGTGTTCACGGATACGGGGAAACGCTTGACGCCGGGCCGCATACGCAAGGGCTTTGCCGACGCCGTCACGGATGCGAAGATACCCGAATGCACGTTGCACGATCTCAGGAGAACGTCCCTGACGTTACTGGCAGCGAAGCTCCCCGCGTTCGCCTTGCAGCAACGGGCTGGACACCAGAGCCCGGCGACGACGGCAGAGTTCTACGTTGGGAGCCTGGCAGAGGAGACGAATCGGGTTGCCGGGGAGGTCTTCGGAAAGGTTTTTGGGCCAAGTGGACCCAAAGTGGACCCCGATAATTCAGGGGCATAAAGGCTTGATTGACGCAAGTTGTTTTGGTATAAGGGAAAGCAATGAGGTGCGCCCGTAGCTCAGCTGGATAGAGCATCGGATTTCTAATCCGGCGGTCGGGGGTTCGAATCCCTCCGGGCGCGCCACGTAAGTGACGCAGTGACAAACCGTTACCACTCATGCAGTTTTCACGACTCGCCCGACGAACCCTCTTGGATACGAATTTGATATGATTGACTCGCTCTGCGCCCACGGCAGACGCCGAGGAGCCAACTTTGCGACCTCAGGCAGGATCGACGTGTAGTGCTTGAGCGTCGTCGTGATCGAGGCATGACCGGCCAACTTCTGAACCACTGCCTCGTTGACGCCCGCCATCGCCATGTGTGACACGAACGTCCGCCGCAGGTCATGGATCGTGCAATGTCTTATCCCGGCCCGCTTGAGGATGGTGCCACTCGGCTGCGATCTTGGGGTCAGCGATGGCGCCTTTATCCAGCCGAAGAAGCTTCTCCATGGACTCCAGATCACCGTGCCGAGCCCGCCACATCAGGCGAACTGGGTGCTCTCCATACTCCAGCCAGCAGGGCTACCACACCCTAAGGAAGAACACTACTTCAGGTTGCTGGACCCATTTCCGCAATTCCGCGTGATTTCTATTCTCGAAATCCCCCAGCCTCCCCAATTGTCCCCAAAGCTCCTCGCTCTTTCCCGCACCTTCGACTTTGAGCAGCCCCATCAGTTCCCCAGGTTTCCTGTCCCCTATTCCCAACCCCCTTTTGTGAACCC
>CAZVTD010000324.1:0-2772 GCA_964629945.1 uncultured Planctomycetota bacterium
CCCGAAGCCATCATCTCCCCCTCGCCCGTCGTCGTCCACGCGACGAACCCCTTCAGCTCGCCCGACTCTCGAAGCCCCACGAACTCTGTCTTCCACTCCCGAACAAGCAGCCGGAAATATGCCTCCGTATAGGCCGGGTTCAACGAACTGTGCTTCCCGAGATACAGTGCCCGGTACAGCTCATGAATCCGCCGGAAGTCCCCATCGTTCAACGCTTCCCCCTTCACCTCCTCGTAATGCCCGTCTTCCAGCAGCTTCAGGTCGCTCGTCAGGTTATGATACTTCCGGATCACCTGGCTCTTCCCGTCCACAAGATACACCACGCGCGACGCCACCATCAGGCAGCCCGCCCCACGTAGTTCGTCCAACAGTTCCCCGTGGAGCGTCTCGTTCGCCGAACGGAACACGATCGCGTGCCCGGGATACGCCTCCTTCAGAACCTCGATGACCGCCTTGACCCAGCCCCGCTCCAGCTTCGGCCACGGGTTCGTCGTCCACAGCAGGTTGTTCACGTACACCACACGGTCCAGTTTCAACCGCCTCAGCGAAATCCCCAGAAGACGCAGCCCGCCTCCCAGGGCGAGCCCCGCCATCTTCCCCCGCGCTCGCGTAATCTCATGGCTCGCGTAGTCCACGTAATGCGAATAGGGCGAACACACGTTCGAGTCCCCACACGCCGCCTCACCCACCACCATCGGCAGCAGCACACCCCCAACTTCCACCGCCCCCATCGTCACGTGCGCGTTCTCGACGTACCGCCCCACCTCACTCGCCACCGTCGCCGCGTACCGACGCACTCGCTCGCCCGTCGCGTCCTCCAGCGGCGCAAGCTCACTCAGCGATGCCGCGTCATGGATGCGCACCTCGAAACCCATCGCCCGACCCCGTGCAAAAACCGATTTTTTCACCCACTGAGCCTATTGGCCAAAAATCCTCACGACAGTATACTGCCTGAGCACGACGCTGACGAGAGAAGAGACGTCCGTCGATAATCCCTCGGCCGCCCCGTCACAACAGGAGGCCGACACCTGAAAAATTGAAAAGGAATACCACGATGACCGATTCCATTCTCGACCGCTTCCAGCCCGATGCCGTCGTCATGTTCGTCGGTGTGCACCCCGACGACGAAACCCTCATCTCCCCGCTCCTGGCCTTCGCCGCCGACCGCTGCCGCGAGGTCATCGTCTTCAGCCTCACGCGCGGGGAAAGCGGCTGGAACCTCCACAAGGAGAACCTCACGCGAACCCTCGCTCAGGTCCGCGAAGCCGAACTCCAGGCCGCGGCCAAAATCCTCGGCGCCACACCCATCGCGTTCGACTACATCAATGGCACCACCCAGGCCCACCCCGACGGATTGGCCGTCCTCGACCTCGAACAGCAGGCCGCTACACGAAGGCAGGCCCCGGGCGGACACGACGCCTCACCGGAAGCCTCACGTCAGCGCTGGACCCGCCAGACCGGCGACCCACTCCCCCGCCTCGTCCAACTGCTCCAGCAGAAACGCCCCACCGTCATCTTCGCTCTCGACCCCGAAAAAGGCGTCACCGGTCACACCGAACACATCGCCCTGGCACCCATCGCACTCGACGCCTTCCGCCAATATAACCGGACCGCCCGGCCCAAAGCCGTCTTCTACTACGTCTACGACACCGCCGACACCGGAGCCGGAGCCGAACGCATCCTGACGGAAAACCTCAACAAAATCGGTGGCAGGGACTACGTCAGGATCGCCTACGAATCGCAGACCTGCTACGAAACCCAATACGGCACCCGCGGCTCCGAGCGCTCACGAAAGAACGTCGGTCACAGACACGCTCAGCAGCTCATCAAACGCGTGGAATGATCGGGGCCCGAAGAACGACCTCTGCAGGATCACGGCTTCCGGACCCGCTCACCCGGACCGACGGAACCCGAAGGACGGAAAGGGAGAACCACGATGGGTGATTCCATCCTCGACCGCTTTCACAGAGACGCCGTCGTCATGTTCGTTGGACCGCATCCGGACGATGAGACCGTCGTATCGCCCCTGCTGGCCTTCGCCGTCGACCGCTGTCGGGAGGTGTTCGTGGTCAGTCTCACCCGTGGCGAAGCCGGCTGGAACCTGCACAAGGAGGACCTCGCCCGCACGCTGGCCCAGGTCCGCGAAGCCGAGCTCCGCGCCGCCGCCAGGGTCCTCGGATTCACCCCCGTGGTGCTCGACTACATCAACGGTCAGAGCCAGGCCCATCCCGACGGACTGGCGGTGCTTGAGCGCGAGCCGGAAGCCTTTGCCCGCTGGCGATCCGGAGGCGGACCCGGCGAGTCAACGGAAGCGGTCCGCCGGCGCTGGACCAGCCAGGCCGGCGACCCCCTCCAGCGTCTCGTCCGGTTGTTCCGGGAGAAGAAGCCCACGGTGGTCCTGACCTACGACCCCGACAAGGGCTTCACGAACCATGTGGAGCACAAGGCCCTGGCCCCCGTCGTGCTCGAGGCGGTGCGCGAGCACAACCGCTCCGCCGCCACCAGAGCGGTCCTCTACTACGCCTACAACCCGGCCGACACCGTGCCCGACGCCGAACGAATCATGACCAGGTCGCTGTGTGAAGCCGGAGCGAAGGACTACCGCGGAATCGCCTGGGAGTCGCGGGCCTGCTATGAGAGCCAGTTCGGCACTCGCGGCTCCGCGCGTCGCGATGAACAGGCCGCCCTGTGGCAGGACCAGCAGCTTGTCAAGCTCGCGGAATGATTGCAGGCTGAAGAGCAACTTGTGCGGTTACAGCTTCCGCACCCCGC
>CAZVTD010000325.1:0-2759 GCA_964629945.1 uncultured Planctomycetota bacterium
GGGGGGCGTCGGGGGGGGCGGGGGGCGCGCCCGGCGAGCCGGCAGCCGCGTGCGCCCCGGCGGGGGTGGTATTTCATGGGGCCGGCGCCGCGGGGGTAGAAATGGGTATCGACGGAGAAGTTGAGACGCGAGAGTGCGGTGAAGTGTCGGATGACGTTGAGCTCGGAGACCTCTGGGAGCTCGGCGGGGGTGGTGCGCAGGAGATTCGCGGGGAGTTCGGGCGCTGGGGGCACGTCACACTCGGGAAGACGGACGCCCCGACGGCCCGGGACGGATTTTTCGAAGATCAGTTTCACAGGAGTCCCTCCAGGGTTTCGGCGAAGCGACCGATGTCCTCCTTGGTGTGCTTTTCGGTGAAGGCCAGGAGGAGGGAATGATCGCGGTTGCGGTAGTATTTCGAGAGCGGGAAGCCCGCGGCGAAGCCGTGCTCGATGAGTTCACCGGCGACATCGGCGGCGGGCCTGGGCAGCTCGATGACGAACTCGTTGAAGATGTGTCCGGGGAAGGGGAGGGTGACGCCCGGAATGGCGCTCAGACGCTGCTGCGCATAGGCGGCCTTGGCGGCGCAGAGCCCGGCGAGCTCGCGGAGACCTTCTTTTCCGAGGAGTGAGAGGTAGACGACGGCGGCCAGGGCGCAGAGGGATTCGTTGGTGCAGATGTTGGAGGTGGCCTTGGCGCGCCGGACGTGCTGTTCGCGGGCCTGGAGGGAGAGGGTGAAGGCCTGTCGACCCTGCTCGTCGGCGGTTCGTGCGATGAGTCGTCCGGGCATCTTCCGGACGTAATCGGAACGTGTGGCCATGAGTCCGAGGTAGGGTCCCCCGAAGGAGAGAGGTATTCCGAGGGACTGGCCTTCGGCGGTGGCGATGTCGGCGCCCATCTCGGCGGGGGTTTTGAGGAGACCGAGGGAGATGGGATAGAAGGAGAGGACGAGGAGCGCGCCGACCTTGTGCGCGAGTTGAGCGACGTCGGAGTAGTCCTCGACGAGTCCGAAGAAGTTGGGGTTCTGGACGATGACGGCGGCGGTGTTGTCGTCGAGTGCGCGGGTGATGCGCTTGCGGTCGGTGAGCCCATCCGAGGCGGGAACCTGGACGAAATCGATTTCGAGGTTTCGGGTGTAGGTCTCCATCTGGGTGCGATAGATGGGATTGACGGCGCCATCGAGGATGATTTTTCGGCGACCGGTGACGCGCAGGGCCATCATGGCGGCTTCGTAGAGCGCGGTCCCGCCGTCGTAGAGGGAGGCATTGGCGACGTCCATTCCGGTGAGGCGGGCGACGGCGGACTGGAACTCGTAGATGGCCTGGAGCGAGCCCTGGGAGGCTTCGGGCTGGTAGGGGGTGTAGGCGGTGAAGAATTCGCCCCGTGAGATGACGGCATCGACGGCGGCGGGGATGAAGTGGTCGTAGAAGCCGCCCCCGATGAAGGAGACGAGGTCGGAGCGGTTCTTGGCGGCGAGTCGTGCGAGGCGGCGGTAGACCTCGAGTTCGGACTTGCCCGAAGGGAGGTCGAAAGACTTTGGACGGAGGTCGGGACGGATGACGGCAAAGAGGTCGTCCATGGTCCGGCCGAGCTCGTCGAGCATCTGACGACGCTGGTCGTCGGTATTGGCGATGTAGGTCATTCGGATTCACTTTCGAGGAGCTTGGCGTATTCGTCGGCGGAGAGGAGCTTTTCGAGCTGTGCGGCGTCGACGTCGGTGAGCCGGCAGATCCAGCCTTCCTCGTAGGGGCTCTGGTTGATGGTTTCGGGTGCGGATTCGAGGTGTGTGTTGACCTCGGAGACGGTCCCCCCGACGGGGGCGTAGATGTCGGAGGCGGCTTTGGCGGATTCGACGACAGCGATTTCGCCGAACTGCTCGACTTCGCTTCCGATGGCCGGGAGCTCGACGTAGGTGATCTCACCCAGGGCGTCCTGGGCATGGTCGGTGATGCCGATTTCGGCCTCGTCGCCGTCGATGCGGACCCACTCGTGCTCTCGCGTGTAGTACAGTTCCTCAGGCAGCTTGCTCTGCTCGTCCATGATCGGACTCCCGAAGAGAGGGAAAAGGGTGAATACAGGTCGAACCGATCGCCGACGCGTGGCGGGTTCGGGTTGGGGCAATGATAGACAGGGATTTGTCGGAGGTCAAGCCGGTTCCGGAAGGAAAGATTGGAGAAAGAAAGGGCGTTTTTTGGGGCGGTCCGGGGCGCAAACCGGATGGTACCGGTCCGGTATGGGTTCCGGGGCAGAGGTGACGTTCCGGGTGGACTTTTCCGGGGGAAACCGGTCCGCAAGGAGAAGGTTTTTACCCTTTTTTCACGAGGTCGGCAATAACCCGGGCGAGTTCGGCGCTGCCTTCTTTGTTCATGTGGATGCCATCGGAGCCGAGGGAGGCGGCGTTTCGGCTCATCACGACGGCGTAGAGGTCGTTGACTTCGATGTTCCGGTCCCGGATGACTTTGAGGGCGGCGGCGTTGTAGCGGATGACGTCGGCATTGACGCGGGTGAAGGGGACGCCCCGGGCGCTGTGACGCTGGTCGTCGATGGGTGTGATGGTGGCCCAGATGAGACGAGCGTGGGTGAGGGAGCGCAGGGTGTCGACAATGGCGTTGAGGTTGGCGGCGTATTGGTCGAGGGGGACCTGGTAGCCCGTGTCGAGGAGTTTGAGGTCGTGGAGACCACAATTGAAGTGGATGACGTCGGGGTCCAGGCCAGCGAGCCATTCGGCGAGCTTCGTGCGGGTCTTGCGGGAGTCTTCGCCCTTGTCGAAGGGTCCCCAG
>CAZVTD010000326.1:0-2744 GCA_964629945.1 uncultured Planctomycetota bacterium
CGTCCCCGGAACGGCCCCAGACGGTGCAGCAGGTGACCCCAAACCACCAGCGACGCCATCACCGCCAGACTCTTCACCGTCACCAGAAGCATCCCCGCCTCCGACCACGAAATCTTCATGTCGTCGTTCAGAAGCTTGATCAGGGCCGGGTCCGTCATCAGCCAGAACCACGAAAACACGAACTGCACCAGCATGTACAGCCCGAACGGACGGTCCTTGAACAGCAGTCCCATGCTCTTGACCATGGACGTCCACACGTCACGCAAGCAGAACGCTTCCCCCTCCACTTCGGCCAGGTCCCGTGCACCCCTCACCTTGATTCGTGCGAACAGCAGCACCCCCGACATCCCCACCAGTCCGCCCAGCGGAAACAGCCAGTGATAATTCCACTCGCTCTTCGCCAGGATCCACCCCGCCACCAGACCCGACAGCGCCATCGCCAGGTTCCGGATCAGCGTCACCAGACTCACCGCGCGATACCGGTGTGTCCCGGGATAGTTTGCTCGGTAGATCGCACTCGCGGGCGGAAAGCTGATGCAGTCGATGAACCACCCCAGAGACGCCAGGACCACCAGGACCAGCGAATTCGAGAACAGCCCCACTCCCAGGTACAGACCCCGGCTCACCAGCCCGGGCCACATCACATAGGGCATCTTCCGACGACGGTTGCACAGGTAGCCCCAGTAGAAGCTGAACAGGTGTCCCGCCACGGGCGCACTGATCAGCATCGCCACCTGCCAGTCCGGCGCGTGCAGCGATTTCTTCACGTACATCGCCAGCAGGGAGATGATACCGAGGTACACGCCCGTCGGACCCGCAGACCGAAGGTCGTGGTGGAACGTCGCACGAGATGTGTAAGGAACCGCCTCAGAGAAGATGCGCACGGAAACTGCCCGTCCGTTACCCCCTCACCGGTAGGTTGCTGATGACAGAACAGCCGCCCTTCCCCGGAACAGAAAGGGCGGCTTCAGTTGGGCCAGATCCATCCCCGCTTCCCGAAACCGGATGACCCGGACCCGGAAAGAAGGACGTCATTCATCGATACGGCGTGTAATAGTTGCTCGGAACGTTGTCCCGGATCTGCAGCAGAGACGGACGATCCAAACCCGCACAACGAATCGTCTCCTGGGCCGCGATCGTGCTGTTGCCCTGGATACTGCGTGTCATCTGGTTCTCACAGCCCACGAACACCGTCACGAACACCACCACACCCACGAGCAGAAGTGTCTTCCCCACCGATTTCCTCCTTCCTGTCCACCCTCGGCCTTGGCCGAATATCCTCTGACAAAATCAAGTCCTCAGATTATAGCGTGCCCCGGCGGACCGGAAAGGGAAAAAACCATCATTTTTCACCCCCAACGCATCCCCTTCTCACACCGCGTCCCCGAAATCTCCTGAAATGCCCTTGCCCGAAACACCACTAATGAGTATAAATCCTTGACGCACATCATAATTCGGACCGGGGGGTCCCACGGAGGTCGATCATGAACCCGTCACGTAAAGCCTTTACCCTCATCGAGATGCTCATCGTCATCACCATCATCGGTATCCTCGCCGCCCTCATCATGCCCGGACTCTTCAAAGCCCGCGACAAGGCCAAGGAAACCCAGTGCAAGGCCAACCTCAAAAACCTCGGCCTCATCTTCGCAACTTACACCAACCGTCATGAAGGAAAATATCCGAAACTCACCACCGACGGCTTCTCCGTCTTCGTCGACTCCCACGGAAACCACCTCTACCCCATCGAAGCCATCATCCGTTACGGCGAAGGTGAACTCACCCCCACCGACGGCTGGCTCAGCGGTAATAAATCCGTCGACAACGTCGCCGTCTGCCCCACCTACCCAAGACAATACCTCAAAAAAGGAAGCACCGACTTCAATCCCTGCGCCTACTCCTATAACCGCCACGTGGACGGCGACGGTTCCGTCCCCGTCGATGACCTCCTCGCCGAGCGTCCCTCCGGAGGCATCACCACCTGCGCCATTCGAACCGAGGGAAACGCCACCAACCCCACCGAACTCTGCATCATGATGGACTCCGCCGACACCGGCAGTCAATACCAGCGCTTCTTCAATTGGGCCTGTGTCCCGGACAACGTCGACAATGAAGGCTCTCTCCCCAACCGACACTCCAAGGGTGGAAACCTCCTCTTTGCCAGCGGCAACGTCGAGTGGAAAGCCAATAGCTGGCTTCGTGACAAAGCCAACGCCCGACAATGGCTCATCCCCGCTGCCGACAAGTCCGGCGCATGGACTGATTGACCTCCACGAAGACTGGTCCCTTCAATGTGAGGAGAAAATCCGTGTCCACTTCGTCTCGTAACCTTCTTCATCCCCGGACCCTCGCCCCCTTCGTCCTCGTCCTCCTGGCCTCGATCCTCTGCGCGGACCCGGCCCCTCTCGTCATCACCATCACCCCGGACCATCCCGACGCACTCTACCACTGCAACGATCCCGCCACCTTCACCATCACCGTCACCGACGCCGATAAACCCCTCCTCGAAGGCGAAATCGTCGTCGCCCTCACCTTCGACCAGGGACGCCCACTCGACCGACAGACCCTCAAACTCGCCGATCAGCCCCTCAAAGTCACCTCCACCCTGGCCGAGCCGGGCTTCCTCCACTGCCAGACCCTCCTCACACGCGACGGAAAGACCGTCAAGGCCGACTCGGGCGTCGGCTTCGACCCCACCCTTATCAAGCCCATCTGCAAGCTCCCCACCGCCTTCGACGCCTTCTGGA
>CAZVTD010000327.1:0-2739 GCA_964629945.1 uncultured Planctomycetota bacterium
CGCCTCCCCGCGCCGCGCCTTCGACATCCCCCGTTACTTCCGTCTCGGCGGACAGATCGGTGTCGAAACCAAGCGAGGCTGTCCACGCTCCTGCATCTACTGTGCCGACCATCTCTCCAAGGGCTGCACCCCGCGTCTTCGCGACCCCCGCACCGTTGCCGACGAGTTCCAGTCTCTCCTCGACCAGTCCGTCGACACCTTTCACCTCTGCGACTCCGAGTTCAACCTCCCTCCCGAGCACGCCCGCGCCGTCTGCCAGGAACTCATCGCCCGCCGCCTTGCCGAACGCATCCGCTGGTACGCCTATCTTGCCGTCACCCCCTTTGACGACGCCCTCGCCTCGCTCATGCGACGCGCAGGCTGCCTCGGCATCAACTTCACCGGCGACTCCGCCTCCCCCAAAATGCTCGCCGCCTACGCCCAGCCTCACCGCGCCCCAGACCTTGCCAACGCCGTCAACCTCTGCCGAAAGCATTCCATCCGCTGTATGATCGACCTCCTCCTCGGGGGCCCGGGCGAAACCCCCGAATCCCTCGCCGAAACCATCTCCTTCATCAAAACCATCAACCCCGACTGTGCCGGTGCCTCCCTCGGCGTCCGAATCTATCCTCACACCCCGCTCCAATCCCAACTTGCCGCCCTCGGACCCCTCCCCGCCAACCCCCACGAGCGCCGAACCGAGGAACGCCCCGTCGCCCTCCACCGCCCCACCTACTTTCTCTCCCGCCCCCTGGGCTCCAACCCCGCCCGCCTCATCCGTTCCCTCATCGCCGACGATCCACGCTTCTTTCCTCCCGAGGACCCCGAGCAGTCCGCCATTTCGAAGACCGACCACAACTACAACGCCAACACCACCCTCTCGACCGCCCTCGCCGCCGGCGCAAAAGGCGCCTACTGGGACATCTTATCCCAATTGAAGTGCCCCCCTCGACCTTGATCCCCTGTGCCCAACCCGCCCCCGTTCTTTCTCCTGCTCTCCTGCTCTCGCCCCGACCCGTCGGGGCGCGGGACATCCTCCGACAGCTCAAACCGTGATGCGACCGCCGGGACCCCATGGAAACGTCGGCCCCGCGGCGCGGTCAAAGAAGAACTTGACACCTCAGAGCGTGGGGACAAGGATACCGCATCAACACGGACGTTTCTTACCGCATCTTCTTCTCGGGAGACCGGCTCATGCTTGCCCAGTTTGACCTGACCTGGGACGTCATCCTTGTCATCTTGGTGGTGGTCCTCATCTGCATCGGCGTGATCATTCTTCTGTTCAAAGCCCACAGCCGTTTCACCGAGGCGGCGAACCGTGCCAGGGCGCGAATCTTCGAAGGGATCCCCGTGTTTTACGAACCCACCCCCGGCCTCGGCGAAGTGGGCTTCCACACCGCCTCGGGCGTCCTGGTCTCCGTGGACCAGATCGAACATCACTTCTGGGCGGAACCTGACGATGCCCGTCTCATTCTCGCCCGTCTCAATTCATTCAACCTGACCTGGGGCTTCTTCGCCTATGGCGCGCTCTTCATCCCGTTTCTCTCGTGGGGAAATTACTTCGCCCAGCGGTCCCGAATCACCAGACAGGCGGAACAGCTCGCCCAGGGCGGCCGGCGTCCCCATGACGACACATTCCCCCCGCAGTGACACACCCCGTCGTCCCGGCGACACACTGCTTCCACAAACCTCTTCCTCACCCACTTCTTACCTCAACCGCCTCTCCATCGACCTATTCTCCGGAGTCACCTTTCCCACAATTCCCTCCGGTCTCCAACAACTTCCAAAGGACCTTGTAGCGGACATCCACGGTGTCAGGACGCGTAGAACATCATCCTTCAGCAGGCGATTCTATTCATCCAGCTCCGACAGCCTCTTGCCCAGGAGACTTCTGAAGTTCCCTCCCGGCGGCACTCTTGCCAGCTTCACCTCGCCTGACAGCGCACACACAAACACCCCGTCATCGTGGCTGGACTCCTTCTCAACCAGCACAACGGCATCCGTCTGGTCCACACAGGCCTCGTTCAGATACCAGTAGTCTACGCCCTCGTCTGATTTCGACCGGAGCAGGCGCAGAAGCTTCGGCAGCCCGATCCCCTCGTCAGGGCCAAATGCCTTCACCAACGCATCATCCGGGGAAATCCGTGATCTCGGCAATCCTCCACGCTCAGACTCATAGACACGACAGCCCATCACGATCTCGTGCATGATTTCCGGGGTGCTTGGCGGACGCCCCATCCACATCGTCTTCGGAAAGACACTGGACCCAAACACCCATCCCAGGACAACAAGAACTGCCAACGATCCCAGCGCCACCCGCGCCCCCACCGCAATGACTCGCTTCTTCATGCCTCATCTCCCTCTCGGCCCATCTTGCCACCATCGTCCGCCACACAGTCTAATCCCTGCGCAAGCGTTCTGCCCAGAGCTCCCAGTTCCGGGGAAATTCCGGAGTTCCGGACAGTTCCGGGGACACCCATTGAATTCGAGCCCCACGGCTTCGCTTTCGCAAAAAGGCCTGGAGACACAGCCTCTTATCTCGCCCTCTCCCCATCACTCTTGGGGGGGCTGATCGCTGTCCGCGCATCCCCGATCCTTGCCCTGCTCTTGCTCCTTGCTTTCATCCTATCCCTGTCTGCATGAATCTTCAACCGACAATTCCTCCCCGACCTGTTGTACTGAGGCGGCTTCCTGGTGTGCTGTTCCCGGTGCGCTGTGTGCGGTGCGCTGTGTGCTGTTTCTTCTTGTTGTTAGCTAAGC
>CAZVTD010000328.1:0-2730 GCA_964629945.1 uncultured Planctomycetota bacterium
AGGGAGAGGGCTCCCGCGAAGCTCGCGCCGCGGGGGTCGGCGTCGGAATAGATCTGGGTGCCCCAGTCGTTGACGAACCAGCGTCCCATGCCGGTGTAGTTGGAGAGGGTGATCCGCCCGTCGCCGGCCGAGAAGTCGTCGAGAAGAAGGCGGCGGGGAAACACCGTCACGGAGGTGTCCACGCGGCTTCCCGGGGCGAGGGTGACGGCGTGGGTGCGGTTGGACGAGGGAGATACGATGGGGAAGACGGTGGGGATGAGCTTGATGCCGACACGTTGGGCGGCGTCTCTGAAGCGGCGGCAGTTGTCGAAATAGCGGGGCTTCATGTCGGGGAGTCGTCCGAACTTCGAATCGGCGACGAGGACGTGGGTATAGCCGGCCTTGTGGGCGCGGTCGAGGAGGGCGACGGCCTCGTCGACGTTCTTGTCGACGAGGAAGTTGGTGGAGAGGTAAACCCATCGCTCGGAGAAGGTCTGGGCATGTGCGGACGCGGGTGAAAGGAACGTGAGAACGAGAAGTGGCAGCAGAACGCGTTTCATGTCAGGCTCCTTGGATCCAGACGGGTGAGGACCAGGCACGCTGGGCGTTGTGCTGGAAGACGCGGACATAGTAGTAGTCGGTTTTTCCGGGGTCGGCGGCGTGGTCGTGGAGCGAGAGGTCGAGGGTGAGTTCGTCGATCCAGAAGCCCTGGTGGACGACGACCTTGGCGAGGGAGTCCATGGCGGCCCAGGAGGAGCCATCGTTTGTGACAGGGACATCGGCCATGTAGATGAGGCGGGAGGGCTGTTTGAGTTCCTGCGGGGTCATGGACCAAGTGCGGGTGTGAGGTCCGGTGGCGAAGGAGAAGTCGAGGCGGGCGTCTGGGGTGCATTCGACTTCGAGGGCCATGATCTGGGCGAAGCGTCGGACGGGGAAGCCCCAGACATATTGGGGCGTGGCGGAGGTCCAGCGGCAGGTGTCGTGAGAGAGGACTTGAATTCCCCGACCGATGGAATATTGGACCCGGCCTCGGAAGCAGGGGATGGCCTGGAGGATTTTGCCGCCGGTGATTTTGAGGGAGGATTCCCATTCGCAGTCCCGGTTTCGGTCCCAGCCCCATTCGAGCATGAATCGGAGGCGGTTGGAGGCGGTGTGCGTGGGCTTGAAGCCCGCGGGTTCGGTGAAGGAGGCGAGGAGTTCGTTGTTGCGGAGGACGTCGACGCGATCGATGCGGTCCCAGGCGACGACGGAGACGTCGAGGTGACGGTCGCGGGTGTGGGGGAGGACGGCGCCCATGGGGTGGTCGTTGAGGCGGAAGTCGAGATGGATGCGGTCGCCTGTGACGGCGTAGATGTGACGGGAGCGCATGGCTTCCCAGAGTGCGGGGCGAGTGAGTTCGGGGGCGTAGGCGGCGATGAGGCCGCAGTCGTAGGCGCCGGGGTGTTCGGCGTGACCGTCGGAAGAGGCCATGAGGCCGAGCCTGCAGCCTCGGGCGAGGGCTTCCTGGACAGAGCCCCCGGCGGCACCTGGCCCCATCCAGGAGCCTGCGGTGACGATGGGCTCGATGCAGCCGGGTTCTTCGGAGGAGCCGTGGAGGGAATAGATTTCGACGAAGGGGGAAAGGGTGTCGTCGTGAAAGTCCCAGTTTTTGCCGCAGGTTCCGAGGGGGTAGGCGGGGTGGTGGGGGATGACGAAGGCATCGACGCCTTCGAGGGCGCGATAGAGTTCGGGGAGGGTGGCGGGCATGCGCAGGGGCTGGTCATAGTCGAGGTAATAGACGTTGTGATGTCCGTATTGGAAATTGGTCCACTCGTAAGCGAGGAAGGGGATGAAGCGGCCTGGTTGTTCGGAGGATCGGCAGAGGTACTGAAGGACGGGCCATTGCTGGTTGAGGAGCGGCTTGTTGCTTTCACGGAGGTAGGGAGCGCTGAAAACGTTGGGGTCGACGGCGTGGTCGGCCATGGCCCAGAAGTCGAGGTGTGAGCGTGCGAGGGTGAAATTCTCCTCGGCGGAGCCGTTTCCGTCGGAGAGGAGGGTGTGGGTGTGAAGTTCGCCCCAGAAGGGTTCCTGTCGGGTCATCACGTTCTCCCGGGTCCAAGACGTTGGCCTACGAGACGAGTATTAGCGGGTGTTATTCCGGCGTCAAGGGGGTTCATGTGGTCGATGAGCGGGGCATGTTCCGAACGAGGTGTTAAGCAGCCTCGGTCGGTCCTGACGGTCGGCGTGCAATGACTTCCGGAATTTGACAAGGGGCTCGGCGTGGGGTATTGTGAATGATGATTCACAACGGAATTTGAGGCATCCCGGCTTGGAGGCGGTTTCAATGTCCCCTCGCGATTTCGGTCGATTGTCCCGGTGCGTCGGGACCAAATGGCCGCGTTGTTCTCCATCGGCGAGGCGCCTGGTCCGACGGAGCGGGTATTGAAACGGTTTTTTTGGGGCGACGGGAGAGAGGGTGATGCGGGCTCAGAAGTTGAGCAGTGAGGTTCGGCGGGAGCAGTTGGTTCGGGCGGCGCTGGCGCTGGTGGGCGAGGAGGGTGTGCGGAAACTCTCGGTGGCGGCGGTGGCGAAACGGGTGGGGCTGGTGCCATCGGCGCTGTACCGTCACTTTCGGAGCAAGGAGGAACTTCTGGATGCGATCCCGGATCTGATCCGCGACCGGCTTCTGGCGAACGTGGCGGCGGTGAAGGGGGAGACGGACGACCCGGTTGGGCAGTTGCACCGGCTACTGGTTCGGCACGTGGGGCTGAT
>CAZVTD010000329.1:0-2730 GCA_964629945.1 uncultured Planctomycetota bacterium
GCAGCGGACGGTTTTGCTCTTAAGACGTTATGAGGAAATGAGTTACGAAGAGATTTCGACGGTAACGGGGAAGGCCCCGCCGGCGGTGAAATCGCTTCTGGCGCGGGCCAGGCAGAACCTGAAAGAGGCGCTTCGGAAGTATCTGGAGGGGTAAATTCGGAAGAAGTTGGGCGAAACATGGGGTTTTGAGGCGGGTTATACAGGTAGACGAGGTTGGAGGGATGATGATGTCGTGCCCTGAACATCTGGAAAGGATTGGTGCTTACCTGGATGGCGCGCTTTCGGGAGCCGAGCTTGAGGCGTTCCGGAAGCACATCGGGGAATGTACGTCATGCCGGGAGGAGTTGGCGCTCCAGGAGCGGATGTGGGGGGTTCTGGGTGAGTTCAAGACGGTGAGCGGGGGTGAGGCGCTTCGTCAGCGGATCCTGGAGGCGACGGTTCGAGCCCGGACGACGGGAAGCCGGCGTCGAAGCAGGTTGTGGTGGACGGCTCCGCTGGCGGCAGCGGCGGTGGTGCTGATTGCGGTGATGTTGTGGCATGGGGAGAAGACCTCCGGGCCGAAGGTGCTGGACGCGGAGACGATCGCGGTCATCGAGAAGCTTGACGTGCTGGAACACCTGGAGGTTCTGGAGAACCTGGACCTTCTGCAGGAGGCGGTGAAGGAGCCGATCCTGATCGAAGACCCGGAGACGGCGGGGACGGTCTTCGCGGAGGGTTCGTCATGAGGACACGCGCGCTGTGGATCATGACGACGATGGTGGTGCTTCTGGTGGCGTGCGGGATTTCGGCGGGTCAGGCTCCGGCGGCGGCCGAAGAGATGAAGGCCCCGAGGGTGAGGCCCGAACTGCTCGAACGCTGGGAGAAGATGACGCCGGAAGAGCGGGAGAAGATGCGGGAGCGGATGGACAAGTGGCGCGCGATGACGCCCGAGGAGCGCGAGCGGGTTCTGAAGAACATGGAGCGGTTCCGGAAGATGAGTCCGGAGCAGCGGACGCGATTGATCGAGACGAGGCGGAAGTGGGACCGTGTTCCGCCGGAGGCGCGCCGAAAGATGCGGCGTCAGTTCGATCAGTTCCGGGAGCTTCCGCCTGAGAAGCGTGCGGAAATCATGCAGCAGATGGCGGCGGTGCGGGAACTGCTGAAGGGGGACTTCGAGGCGATGAAGCAGGCGCCCGAAGAGGGTCGGGAGACGCTGGCCCGGGAGGTCCATCGCAAGGTCCGTGCGCTGATGATGATGAAGAAAGAGGACCTGGAGGCGTTCCAGAAGCTGAGTGCGGGAGCAGAGGCGGCGAAGCTGTAGGAACTGGTTGAGCTGCTTCCGGCGCAGGAGATGCCCGAGCACGGTCCTCACAAGCCTCATCGACGAGGCGAAGAGGGACGGCCGGGTCCGCCCGGTGAGGAGATCAGACCGACACCGCTTCCGGAGGCCTGACGTCGGCTTCGATGACGAGATCGTCGTCGAGGGTTCGCACCTGAAGGTTATGCAAGAGGATGGCGTCCACCATCTTTTCCATTCCCAATCCCCCGATTCCACCGGGGGCCTGCTGTCCACCGACAAGCTTGGCGGCGAGAAAGACGACAACGCGGTCGATGAGGCGCGCGTGAAAGAGTCCCGCGGTGAGGGTGGCGCCCGCTTCGCAGAGGACGTTGGTCAATTCCATGCGGCCGAGTTCGCGGGCGAGTGCGTCGAGGTCGACGTGTTCGTCGCGCAGGGGGAGGACGAGTATCCGGGCGCCCGTGGTTTCGAGGGCGGCGATGCGCTCGTGAGGGGCGCTTTCGGAGACGGCGATGATGAGCGGGGCCTGGTCGATGGTCTGGATGAGATGGGAGTGGAGCGGGGTCCGGGCGAAGGTATCGACGACGATGCGCCGGGGGTTGCGTGCGTCGGGGATACGCGCGGTGAGCGTGGGGTCATCGGCAAGGACGGTTCCCACGCCCACGAGGACGGCATCGGAGAGGCTTCGGAGCTGGTGGACGTAACGGCGGGAGAGTTCGGAGGAGACCCAGCGGGAGTCGCCGGTGCGTGTGGCGGTCTTTCCGTCGAGGGTCATGGCCCACTTTGCGGTGAAGAAGGGGAGACCGGTGGTTCGGAACTTGAAGTAGGGGGCGTTGAGTCTCCGGGAATCGTGTTCGAGGAGGCCGAGGGAGACGGAGACGCCGGCCTGGGTGAGTTCCTGGAGTCCTTTTCCGGCGACGGCGGGGAAGGGGTCGGAGCAGGCGGCGAAGACGCGTGAGATGCCCGCGTCGATGACGGCACGGGTGCAGGGAGGCGTTTTGCCGTAGTGACAGCAGGGCTCGAGGGTGACGTAGAGGGTGGCGTTCCGGGCCTGGGGACCGGCCTGGGCGAGGGCGTTGATCTCGGCGTGGGGTCCGCCGAAGCGTTCGTGAAAGCCTTCACCGACGATCTGGTCACCCTGGACGATGACGGCGCCGACCATGGGGTTGGGCTCGACGTGTCCCCGTCCGCGTGCGGCGAGTTCAAGGGCACGGGCCATCATTTTCGTGTCGAGTTCTGTGACGGGGTCCTGTGTCATGGGGGATATTGTAGCAGAGACGGCGAGAAGTTCCAGTGGGATCGGTTGTCTTGACAGCGGCGTGCACACGCCGGTAGAATGACGGGCAAGGGAGGACGCATCGACGATGGGGAAAGCGCCGGGATCCAAGCGGGGATTGATCGAGGAACTGAAGTTCGGCGTGGCGGGCTGGATGGGGGCGGATCTGCACCTGGGA
>CAZVTD010000330.1:0-2726 GCA_964629945.1 uncultured Planctomycetota bacterium
GCCTCCTCTTCCCTGCCCCGCCCCCGTTCTTCAAGCAGATCGACGTCGATGTCCTGCGCCCGGGACCCGCCCAACCCCTTCTTGCCGCCTCCTTGCCCCGCACCGACTACACCGTGGGCGAAGACCTCCCGCTCTCCGTTGCCATCAACCTCCCCGAGCGCGAGCTCAAGGAAGCCTCGCTCCGCATCGAACTCCTCGCCGACTCCCGCAAACAACCCCTTCATGCCGTCCCGCTCGCTCATCTCCGCGCCGGCGCACTCAAGCTGACCTTCGATTCCGCCTCCCTCCCTCCGGGCGGCTACACCCTCAACGTCATCCTCACCCCCGCCAACGCCTCACCCACCATGCAGTCCCTCTCCTTCACCCTGATCCGTAAGACCTCCGGAGGTGAAACGTGAACAACACCGGCGTCGCAAAAGCCATCCAGAAATCTCTCAACCGCCTCATCGGTCACTACTGCTGGAACGCGTACTATGAGCGCATGTTGAATCTGGACCTGAACTTCGGCCCTCCCCGCTTGCGGGTTCGCGAGCCTCACGAAACAACGTCCAGATCGCCGCGAGCGAAAGAGTTTGCTTCTTGTCGGCTCGTCAGACCAAAGGGAACATGGTGGTTTTGGCTGCGTATGGCCTCCTGGACCATCCGCCGCAGCGGAAAGAAGCTGGCCTCTTTCTCCAGTTCTCAGAAAGACATGAAGCGAGCGTTCATGCATCTCAACGGACAGAAATTGCGCTCCTTTCACATCCATCCAGATACCGGAAGAACTCGACTCACGTTCGACCTCGGGGGGGAATTGGATATCCGGCGCTTTGAAAAAGATTCGGTTGACGAGCTCTGGATTCTTTACGAACCCAACGGTTACTGCCTCTCCGTTTATGGCAACGGCACCTATGACCATAATCCCGGTTCAGGCAGCGACTGCCGACCGGCCATCAGAGGACGCAAAATTACCACATCCGCTCGCACGAAGGTGGGGCTCGCCCGGAAAAAAGCGCGTCCGACCCCTCATCCGAAAAAGAGCCGCCGGCCCGGACTGAAGAACTTCCAGCAGCCAGCAAAATGAATAATCACGACCCCGCCTCCGTACAACAAAACGTCCCTCTCTCGGGACGCCTTTGCGTTGAGAGTTCCCCTTCTTAACCGCTACAGTCCCATGACGATTCGCTTGATACCTTCCCGCAGTACGGGCTTGCCGAAGTTGATCAGCATTCCCAGCTTGTACCCCCCTATACGCAGATAGGTCATCACCTGAGCCTCGTGAATTGCCGCCAGATCATCGACTGCCTTCACCTCCACAACCACCTTCTCTTCCACCAGCAGATCCACTCGATATCCCGCATCCAGGTGGATCCCCTTGTAGGTCACAGGCAGCGGCTTTTCCACTTCGATGGTTATCCCGCGCAATATCATCTCATGTGCAAGGCACGTCTGGTACACCGACTCCAACAACCCCGGTCCCAGTTCCCGATGGACTTCGATCGCCGCCCCCACGATCTCACGACTCAACTCGTCCTCTCGGCTCTTCACTTCCCCCTCCGGAACCCGCACAGAAAGAACCTGGCGTCCTTTCTGTTTCCCTTGGTCGCTTCTTTTCCGTTCAGCTGTTCACCTGAGTTGTGCTGTCCTTTGCGTCCTTTGCGCCTTTGCGTTGAATTGCTTCTTCTGTGCTTAAGCCACCGCTTGCACTGCCAGCATCGTCGTGTCGTCCCGCAGCGTCCCTGACTCTCCCGCCAGTCCCTCCATCACCTGCGTCATCTGCTCATCCAGCGGAAGCGCCGAGCATCGGCGATACAGCTCCGTCATCCAATCCAGCCCCTTCAGCCCCTCCGGACCCGCCGCGTGCTCCACCCCGTCCGAATACACCACCAGACGGTCCCCGGGCGCAAGCTCCAGCGTCGACGTCGTGAACGCCGCGCGGAACACCCCCAGCAGCGCCCCCTCCGTCTCCACAGGCTCCACCCGTCCGTCCCCTCTCAACAGCAAAGGCGACGGATGTCCCCCCGTCGAATATTCCAGCCGTCGCGTCTCCAGGTCGATGCTCCCGTAGAACATCGTCACGAAGGGCTGGTCCCACAGCGCCGCCTCGATCACGTCCTCGTTCAACTGGTTCAGCACCTCGCCCGGACTCAGCAGTCGGTACGTGTTCCCCACAATCTCCTTGGTACGGATCCCCTTCTTCACGAACACCGTCAGCAGCGCCGCCGGGACCCCGTGTCCGATCGCGTCTGCCACGTAGAACCCCACGTGACGCTCGTCCAGACGGAACACGTCGTAGAAATCCCCCGACACCGCCCCAGACGGACGCAGTGCCGCCGCAAACGCCACCTTCTCGAACTTCGGAAGCTCCTGCGGAAGCAGACTCCCCTGAAGCCGGTGGGCCAGGTGCAGTTCCGCATCCAGCGCCTTCTGCGCCTCGCTCAGACGGACGTTCAACTCCTCCGTGCGCTGGTTCTGGTCCCGAAGCGCCGAGGTCAGTCGACACGAACGCCACACCAGGTCCACCTGGTTGTGAAGCTCGTCCGCCTCGATCGGCTTGTTCAGAAAACCATCCGCCCCCGCCTCCGCCCCCTGTCGACGCGTCTGACGGTCCGTTCGGTGCGTCGCCAGCAGCACGGGCAGCGCACGCTCGCCCCCCGCTCCCTTGATCGCGCGGCAGGCTCGGACCCCCTCCCCCCCCCGGCTCGTCCCCTCCACCATCACCCGCTCCACCGACCCCCCCCACCCCC
>CAZVTD010000331.1:0-2723 GCA_964629945.1 uncultured Planctomycetota bacterium
GGTCGGGGACCGGGGGGGAGTGCCCGCGGGGAATGTGTCGGCGGGGCGGTAACTGGCCAGGGCGTGCATGATGACGGTGGGCCGGGGCGACGGGGCGGGGGCATACAACGCGGTGGCGGGTCATTCGGACAGCACGCGCATCTGCGGACTGGCGCCGATCGTGACGATGCTGGAGGTGCTGGGGCCGATGACGGGGAGACTGCTGAAATACGGACAGTGGAAGGATCCGCAGGGCGCGGGGGCGGTGACGTTCGCGTCCGTGGGGCTGTATGACGGTCCGTGAGACGGGACAAAACAGCACGCTGAACGCTGAAATGCGTTAAAGCCCGCCCGAATCAACAACCGATTTGCATGACATCGACGGTACATGAATCCCGGCGGCGTGTTCACGATGAACGCGCCTGCAAGGGGTGAAGCCGTCTCCGGGCTGAAAGCGAGGCAAGTCATGGTCGTCAAGAACGGATTTGTACGCAAACGCATCCTGATCGACAAGGAATTCCAATTCCGATATCTGGCGACGTGGTTCGGGATGACGCTGGCACTGCTGGCGGGCCTGCTACTGGCGTCGGCCAGCATGATCTTCCTGTTCAAGATCCGCACGGTGAACGTGCTGATGATGGGAAATGGTCTGTGTGCGATCGTGATCGCGGTCCTGAGCATCCGCTACATGATCCGGTTTTCGCACCAGATCGCGGGACCGGCGTATCGTCTGGAACGGGTGATCCGCCAGGTGGCCGACGGGACGTACGAGGGATACGTGACGCTCCGGAAGAAGGACTATCTGAAACACGTGGCCGAATCGGTGAATTACCTGGTGGACCGTCTCGAGGACCGGGAGAAGGAGCTTCGCCTGGTCCACCGGAAGGCGCTGGAGCTGGCGAACGCCCTGAAGCAGGAAGGGAAGACGTCTCCGGAGATCGACCAGCTGTCGCACTGGCTGGTGAAGAAGCTGGAGGAGATGTCCCCGACGAAGGCCGTGGTGGAGCCTCCGACGGTGAGCGAGGTTCCTTACCTTGCCCGAGAAGCACAGCCGGTGGACGCCGGCGTGTAAACGCAACACTCTGCGGAATCTGTTCCGCCCCCCCGACGATCGGCCCCGAGCAATCGGGGCCGATTTCGTGTACGGGGGCGTGGTGTGTCGAGGCTGATTCCTGTTGACGAGGGGAGTGATTCCCTGCAGATTGGGCAATCCAGCGTATGGATTTGATGTTCAGAAGGAACGGGGTTGACGCCCCGACAGATCAGGTCAAAGGAGACAAGGATGGGATTGGTTTTCGGGAAGGGTGAGAAGGTTCTGATGATCGGTGACAGCATCACGGACTGTGGACGACGAGAGCTGGAACTGGGACGGGGTTACGTGCGGATCGTCGCGAGTCTGCTGGGAGCGAGGTACCCGGAGCTGGGACTGAATGTGGTCAACATGGGGATCAGCGGCGACACGGTCCGACGTCTGGAGGCCCGGTGGGAAAAGGACGTGATCGAAGAGAAGCCGGACTGGCTTTCGGTGTCGATCGGAATCAACGACGTGTGGCACGCGATGAAGGGCAACGGGGGCGGGGTCGCGCTGAAGGACTTCGAGGAGACGTACCGGAAGCTCCTGGCGCACACCCAGAAGGCGGTGGGAAGCCGATTCATCCTGATGGAGACGACGGTGATCGGGGAATCGTCGAAGGACGAGGGGAACGTGCTGCTGAGGCCGTATAACGAAGCGATAGGGAGACTGGCGAAGGAGTTCAAGGCGGTGCTGGCGCCGATGAACCGGGCGTGGTGGAAGACGATCCAGGCGAACCCGGGAGTGAAGTGGACGGGAGACGGCGTGCATCCGAACCCGGCGGGACATGGACTGATGGCGAAGGTGTGGCTGGATGCGGCGGGGTTCGAGTGGTGAGAAGCACGGCAGGGTGCGAGAGCTGGATCGGTCCGGGCTGCAAGCCGGACCCGCGGGTCATCATGAAAGGGACGGAGATGGGGCTGGTTTTCAGGAAGGGCGAGAAGGTGGTGCTGATCGGGGACAGCATCACGGCGTGCAAACGGAGTGAGATCGAGCTTGGGGTGGGGTACGTGCGGCTGGTGGCGAGCCTGCTGGGGGCACGATATCCGGAACTGGGATTGAGCTTCGTGAACAAGGGGGTGAGCGGAGACAACGTCCTGCGGCTGGCGGCACGATGGGAGACGGACGTGATCGCGGAGAAGCCGGACTGGCTTTCGGTGTCGATCGGGATCAACGACGCCTCGCTGGAGGAGGGCAAGAGCACGCAGATCGTCGCGATCGACGCGTTCGAGGAGACGTATCGCAGGCTGCTGAACAGGACGAAGGAGGCCGTGGGGAGCAGACTCATCCTGATGGAGACGACGGTGAGCGGGGAGTCGCTGACAGGCGAGGAGAACAGGCGGCTGGCGCCCTATAACAAGGTGATTCGGAAGCTGGCGAAGGAGTTCGATGCGGTGCTGGTGCCGATGAACCGGGAGTGGCACAAGGCGCTGAAGGCGAGCCCCGGGGTGAAGTGGACGGGGGACGGGGTGCACCCGAACCCGGCGGGACATGGACTGATGGCAAAGGTGTGGCTGGATGCGGTGGGTTTCGAATGGTGAGGAGCCCTATGAAGTCGCTCAGACTGCGGGTAATGGACGGGGAATACGCGGTGTGGAAGCTGGGTGCGGGCATGGAAATTCCGCGTGGGGTTCGCACGGGATTGTGGGCGTTGGTGAGGACGAAAGATGGG
>CAZVTD010000332.1:0-2721 GCA_964629945.1 uncultured Planctomycetota bacterium
AGCGGATATCGTGCAGTCAGCCAGTCGAACAACCCTTGTAGGCAACACTCCAGCGGTGCTTGACGTTGCCGACCTTGTCCGACGCGTCGCACGCAACCACTCTACCGTCCTCATCCAGGGGGAATCCGGGACCGGAAAGGAACTCGTCGCGCGTCTCATCCACCAGTCCGGACCCCGGGCCGACAAGCCTTTCATCCCCGTCAACTGCGGTTCCGTAGCCAAAACCCTCCTCGAAAGCGAGCTTTTCGGACACGTCAAGGGGGCTTTCACCGGGGCCGTCTCCAACACGCTCGGCTTCTTCCGGGCCGCCGAGGGCGGGACCATTTTCCTCGATGAGATCACCGAGATTGCCCCGGACCTCCAGGTCAAGCTGCTGCGCGTCCTTCAGGAGCGTGAGGTCACACCCGTCGGCTCATCCGACCGCATCCCTGTCGACGTTCGGGTCATCGCCGCCACCAATCGCGACGTCCATCAGGCCGTGAGCACCGGCATCCTTCGCGAGGACCTTTTTTATCGTCTCAACGTGGTCGCCATCAAGCTCCCCGCCCTCAAGGGGCACTCCGGCGACATCCCCGAATTGGTCAATCATTTCCTCCGCGTATACGCCGACGAGTACCGCATGTCGCTCAAGACCGTCCACCCCAACGCCTTGTTTGTCTTCTCCCGTTATCCCTGGCCCGGAAACGTGCGCGAACTCGAAAACGTCATCGAGCGTTGCTACGCCCTCGACGTCGGACCGGAAATCCTTCCCGACCATCTCCCGGAACAGATGCTGCTCTCTCAGGAAACAGTTGAAGCCACGCCTCACGGCCCCGTTCCCACCCTCGAAGAGGTCGAGCGTCGTGCCATCGTCCATGCCCTGGCTGCTGCCCACGGCAAGCGCACCCTCGCCGCCGACTACCTCGGCATCCATCGCAACCGTCTCGCCCGTCGCATCCGCTACTTCAAGCTCTGAACTTTCCTTTTCCGTTGACAACCCTCGCCCCTGACGATTACATCAACTCCTGAGTGAGTTTGTCTTCTCTTCAGGAGGCGTGTCCCATGAGAATGCTTCTGTCCGCTGCTCTCGTTCTTCTCGTTGCCTGTGCAACGCTCCACGCCGGTGCGGTGCCCACGGCTTCCGGCCCCTCCGATCACCTCTGGCTCTTCAACTTCGCCCCCGAAGCCTCCCGTGACCTCGAAGGTTTCATAAAAGTTTCTTCCTCCACCACCTACGATCCCAAGAAAGGGTTCGGCTGGCTCGACCTCCAGGGCAAAGTCGCCACGGGCACCCTCGGCGATCCCGCCCTGCCCTGGGAAGCCTGTGATAATCTCAACCTCATCACCCGTTCCTATCCCGACGACCTGGGACGGACCTTCGCCGCCGGTCCCGCCTCGTTCGTCGTGGACCTCCCCAGCGGGAAATACGACCTCTGGTTCCTCGTCGGCGACACCGGCTACCTCGACTACATCCCCTACGAACCCTTCTCCATCCTCGTCGGGAAGTCCACCGTCTTCAAATATGCACCCAAAGCGTCCGAGTTCTACGATGCTTACGAAGCCGTCCCCCCGGACGACACCATTTCGGAATGGGAAGCTTACGTCCGCTACGTCAAGCCGCGCTTCCAATGGGTGAGGGCCGAAGTCAACGTCACCGACAACCGTCTCACCATCCACCTCGACTCCGCTGAACGCACCGCCGGGACCCTTCCCACCCCCGAGTTCTCCCTGGGACCCTCCAAGCGCTTCGCCGGCTCCCTGTGCGCCCTCATGCTCTCCACCCATGTCACCGATGACAAGATCGGCACCGGCCGCATCGAAATGCTTGAAGCCTTCCGCCGCGAGAACTTCCGCCGACGCTACCCCCGACTCTACACCGACGTGCCCGAACCCAAGCTCGACAAGGCTGATCTTCGCCGAGGCTACACCCTCTTCTTCCCGGACCTTTCGGAGGATATCGCCCCCGGCACCTTCCGTCCCAACGTGGACAAACCCGTCATCACGCTGCGTGCCACCCCGGGCGAAGCCGTCCCCATGACCTTCGCCCTGTATGCCACCGACGACATCCGCAAGCTCTCCGTCTCACCGGGCTACCTCCGTTACAAGATCGACTACATCCAGCCCAGAGCCTTCGACGTCACCCAGGTTCGCTACGTGGCATCCGTCGTGGAAAAACTTCCCGACTCGGGCTTCAAATGGCAGCCCGTCCCCTGTCAGCTCGTCCCCGTCACCGATGATCCCCTCCCCAAGGGCTCCACCCGCCAGTTCTGGCTCACCCTCAACATTCCCGAAAAGACCAAGCCCGGAACCTACACCGGCAAAATCTCCGTCACCCCCCTTGGCGCCCCCGCCTTCTCCATCGACCTCTCGCTCGAAGTCCTTCCTGATACACCCAAACATCCTGAAAAGACGGATGTCATTGCCTATGTCCTTCCCATCCCCGAATCCTATTTCGGCGAGAAACGTCTCTGGGAGCGAGTCCGTGCTGATTTGACCGACCTTCGTGCCCACGGCTTCACTTCCGTTGCACTCCTCCCCACGGACAACAAGGACATCGCCGACAAGTTTGCCGCCATTTGTGGCGATCTCGGCCTGAAGCAGGCCGCAGCGGCCAATGCTTCGATGGCATTTCATGCCTATACCGGGCTCCCCAACGACTTCTTCGACGCGGGTGGCCAACTTTCCCGTCTCACCTATCCGAGCGGGAAGTTCTCCATCATCTCCACCCTCCAATACGAACGT
>CAZVTD010000333.1:0-2715 GCA_964629945.1 uncultured Planctomycetota bacterium
AAGCTCATCGAGCGCAACACCACCATCCCCACGCAGAAGAAGGAGGTCTTCTCGACCGCGTCGGACAGTCAGCCGGCCGTCGAAATCCACGTCCTCCAGGGTGAGCGCGAATTCGCCCGTGACAACCGCACGCTCGGACGCTTCCAGCTTGCCGGAATTCCCCCCGCGCCTCGGGGCGTTCCCCAGATCGAGGTCGCGTTCGACATCGACGCCAACGGGATCCTCCACGTCTCCGCCAAGGACCTCGGCACCGGGAAGGAACAGTCCATCAAGATCGAGCACAGCTCCGGGCTGTCCAAGGACGAGGTCGAGCGCATGAAGCACGAGGCCGAGGAGCATGCCGGCGAGGACAAGAGCCGCAGGGCCCTGATCGACCTCAAGAACCAGGCCGACCAGCTCATCTACAGCGTGGACCGCGCCCTCAAGGACTACGGCGACAAGGTCGGCGACGCCGAGAAGAAGAGCATCGAGGACGCCAAGCAGAAGCTTCAGGAAGCCGTGAAAAGTGATGACGCCGAGACCATCCGCAAGGCGATGTCCGCGCTCGAAGAAGCCGCGCAGAGCGTCGCCAAGGCCGTCTATGAAAAGGTGGGCCAGCAGCAGCCTCCGCCCGGACAGCAGCAGTCCGGCGGCTTCCGCGAGCAGCCCTCCGGCGAGCCCAAGCAGGACAAACAGGATGACGTCATCGACGCCGATTTCGAAGTGAAGGAATAGGGCGGGAGATTGTAACGACGAACGCAAAACGAACCCGCCCCGCAGGCGGGTTCGTTCTTTAGGGAGATAAGCCGTGACAAACAGCGAACGATTCACCGTAAAGAGTCAGGAAGCCATTGCCGGCGCACGACGTCTCGCCGTCAAAAGCACCCATCAGGGCATCGAGCCCCTCCACCTCCTGGCCACGCTCCTGGCGGAGGCGGACGGGGTGATCAATCCCCTCCTGGAAAAACTCGGCGTGGACCGCACCCGGCTTCAGGCCCGTGTGCTCAACGAACTCGAAAGCCTCCCGCGCGTCACCGGCTCAGGACACGACGCACCGTATGCCACCCCGGAGCTGGTGAAGCTCCTGGACGAGGCCGAGACCGAAGCCGACAAGATGAAGGACCAGTTCGTCAGCACCGAACACCTGCTGCTGGCCATGCTGTCCGTTGACGGGACCGCCGGACACATCCTCAAGGAAAGCGGCGTCCGGCGCGAACCGGTCCTCCAGGCTCTCGCCGCCGTCCGGGGCGGACAGCGCGTCACGGACCAGAACCCCGAGGAGAAATACCAGGCCCTCAAGCGCTACTCACGCGACCAGGTGGAGATGGCCCCGCGCGGAAAACTCGATCCCGTCATCGGACGCGACCACGAGATCCGACGCGTCATCCAGGTCCTCAGCCGGCGCACCAAGAACAACCCCGTCCTGATCGGCGAGCCGGGCGTCGGAAAGACCGCCATCGTCGAGGGATTGGCCCAGCGCATCGTCAGCGGCGACATCCCCGAAGGGCTGCGCAACAAGAGCGTCGCTTCGCTCGACATGGGCGCCCTGGTCGCCGGGACCAAATATCGCGGGGAGTTCGAGGACCGTCTGAAAGCGGTCCTGCGCGAGGTCTCCGAGGCCGAAGGACGCATCATCCTCTTCATCGACGAACTGCACACCGTCGTCGGCGCGGGAGCCGCCGAAGGGGCCATCGACGCCAGCAATCTCCTCAAGCCGGCCCTGGCCCGTGGCGAGCTTCGCTGCGTCGGCGCCACCACGCTGGACGAGTTCCGCGAGCACATCGAAAAGGACGCCGCCCTCGAACGCCGCTTCCAGCCGGTCTTCGTCGGTGAACCGAGCGTCACCGACACCATCGCCATTCTTCGCGGACTCAAGGAGCGCTACGAAGTTCATCACGGGGTGAAGATCACCGACGCCGCACTGGTTTCCGCCGCCACCCTCTCCCACCGCTACATCTCCGACCGATTCCTGCCCGACAAGGCCATCGACCTGATCGACGAGGCGGCCAGCCGTCTGCGCATCGAGATCGACAGCAAGCCCACCGAACTCGACGAAGCCGAACGCGAGCTCAGTCAGCTTCAGATCGAGCGCGAAGCTCTGAAGAAGGAAAGCGACGCCGTCAGCCGGAAACGACGCGACGCTGTGGACAGGGAAATCGCCACGCTGGACGAAACGGTCCGCAGTCTCCGGCTTCACTGGGAGAACGAAAAGAAGGTGATCCAGTCTATCCGTGCCGTGAAGGAGAAGATCGACCAGGCGCACCTCGAAGAGCAGTCCGCCCAGCACAAGCGCGACCTCGAAACCATCGCCCGCATCCGCTATGGCGTGCTTGCGGACCTCAACAAGGAACTCGCCGAACGCACCGAGGAATTGAAAATGCTTCAGGCCACCCGCAAGATGCTCAAGGAGGAGGTCGAAAGCGAGGACGTGGCCGAGGTCGTCAGTTCCTGGACCGGCATCCCCGTCACCCGCATGCTCGAAGGCGAACGCGACAAGCTCCTCAAGATGGAGGACCGTCTGACCCAGCGTGTCGTCGGTCAGGACGAGGCCGTCCGCGCCGTTTCCAGCGCCGTGCGTCGTGCCCGCGCCGGACTCCAGGACGTCCGCCGACCCATCGGCTCCTTCCTTTTCCTCGGTCCCACCGGCGTGGGAAAGACCGAGCTCTGCCGCGCCCTGGCCGAGTTCCTGTTCGACGACGAGGCGGCATTCGTCCGCATCGACATGAGCGAATTCAT
>CAZVTD010000334.1:0-2711 GCA_964629945.1 uncultured Planctomycetota bacterium
CCCCCGCGCTACTCGCCGCGGCCGCCCTGGCCGGCGCGGCGACCCTCGGCGCGCTAGCCCTGCCCCCCTCGGCCGGGCGCGCCGCCGACGCGGCCCGGCCCCACCGCATCCCCCCCCACCCCGATCTCGGCACAATCCCCCACCCGCGACGCCTTCAGATACTGCTGCGAAATGTCCCCACACCCGATCATCGCCAATCGCAATGCACCCGCCATCGTCGCTCTCCTCTCGTTATCCGTTCCCGCAGAAGTGCTCACTTCGCCCGTTCCAGGTATTTCCCGGTGCGCGTGTCCACGCGGATCACCTCGCCCTGGCTGATGAACGGAGGCACCGTCACTCGGACCCCCGTTTCCAGCACCGCCGGTTTGTACTGGTTCGTCGCCGTCTGCCCCTTCACCACCGGGTCCGTCTCCGTCACTTCCAGTTCCACCACGTCAGGAAGCTCCACGCCGATCATCTCCCCGTCGTAGAACTCCACCGAGCACACCGTATTCGGCTTCAGATATTGCAGCATGTCCCCCAGAAGTTCCGGCTGGATGATCGACTGTTCGTAGTTCCCGGTGTCCATGAACACCAGTCCCGTCGCGTCGCGGTAGAGGTATTCCAGTTCCTTCTTCTCCACGAACACCAGTTCCACCTTGTCCTGCGGGCGGAACCGCTTCTGACTGATCCGTCCCGTCCTCAGGTTTCTCAGTTTGATCTGCATCATCCCCCGCCAGTTTCCGGGCGTGATGTGCTCCACGTCCACCGCCACGCAAGGCTCCCCTTCGTCCTGGAACACGCTTCCCCGCTTGATATCGATATAGCTGACTGTCGCCATTGTCTTCCACGCTCCTTCGGACCTGACACCTTTTTCCTTGAACTTTGATTGAACACGTCTTATAGCATTCAGAACGCCTGCTGTCAAGCGCTCTTGACCTCTGTCGGGAGGATGCCCTTGGCCCGTGTCATCTTCGGTGCACTCTCCTGGGGACTCGGTCACGTCACCCGCGACCTTCCCATCATCCATGCCCTGCTCGACCACGGACACCACGTCACCGTCGTTACGTCCGGGCGGGCCCTCCAACTGCTCCGTCAGGACGCCCCGCAGTGTGAACTCATCGAACTTGCGGACTATCCCGCGCCCTACCCCAAGGGACGCTTCTTCGTCACCAAGTTTGCCCTCAATCTCCACCGCCTTCTCGGCGCCATCATGCGCGAGCGCAAAGCCGCTCAGCGCCTCATCGAGGCCGGAAACTACGACCTGGTCTTCTCCGACAACCGCTTCAACTTCTTCCACCCCGACGTCCCCAGCCTGTTTATCTCCCATCAGCTCAAGTTCGCTTTCCTCACCCCGCTTCAGTTCCTCATCCCCTTCTCCGGCTACTTCTTCCGCTGGTTTCATCGCCATTACCAGCGCGTGATCGTCCCCGACTACGCCGACCCCGGGAAGAACCTCTCCGGACTCCTCTCCCATGGGTTCCCCATCAAGCGTTCTCGCGCTTACTACGCCGGCATCATCGCCTCCGTGCGCCGGCTCGATCTTCCCCAGGACGTCGATCTTTTCATCTCCATCTCGGGCCCCGAGCCCCAACGCTCCGAGTTCGAGCGCATCATCCGCGAACAACTCCCCGCCCTCCCCCGCAACGGGTCCGTCGTCGTCACCCTCGGCAAGCCCGACGGCCCCCCTCAGCCCGAAGTCGTCGGCAACGTCACCATCCACTCCTTCTTCGGACGACAGCAGCAGCAGGAAATGCTCAACCGCGCGAAGATGGTCGTCGCGCGGACCGGTTACACCACCGTCATGGAACTCGCCGAACTCAACCGCAAAGCCCTGCTCGTCCCCACGCCCGGGCAGACCGAACAGGAATACCTGGGCATTCTCTACCAGCGGCAGGGCTTCTTCCACTGCGTTTCACAGTACAAACTCGACCTGCCGCGCGACCTTGAAATCGCACACTCATTTCCGGGAATCACCTGGAAGTGCTCCACCGACGAATCCGTTGCCAACCTCTACCGCGACGTCCTTTCACCCCTCCTCGACCGCTGATGTGCAGGGGCTCTCCGTCGCCGGGCTCTCGTATGGATATGTGCTGAACGTCGTTGCAGCATTTCGATATGTAACCGGGAGAGGAACACGCTTTAGATCAGCAGACCCTCGTCTTCCGGCACATCCACCAGCAGGTCCCGCAGGTCTTCCGCAAGCACCGGCTTGATCGCCAGGTCTTCGATTCCGCTTTCCACCCGCGGACTCATCGGCAATCTCATCCGAACCCGCGTCCCCTTCGGTTCGTTCCCCTCGAGTTTCAGGCTGCCGCCGTGCCGTTCCACGGTTCGTCTCGCCTGGGAAAGTCCCAATCCGCTTCCGAAAGGCTTCGTCGAGAACCCGAACCGGAACACCGCTTCGCGCAGGTTCTCGGGCACCCCCGTCCCCGTATCGCAGACCGTCAGTTCCACTTCCTCGTCCTTCTGCGAAAGCTCCAGCATCAGTTCGCCCCCCTCGCCCATCGCTTCCGTCGCGTTCAGGACCAGGTTCAGCACGGCTTCCCGGACCCCCGCCGGGTCGCACACCACCTCCGGCAGTTCCCGTGCGAACCGCTGTTTGACCGTCACACCCGACAGGTTTCCCGAGCACGCCACCAGCACCTGCTCCACCACCTCGCGCAGGTCCACCAGGTCCAGTTCCAGCTGACGGTTTCCCGCCGTGCCCAGAAAGTTATTGAGGTCCGCGA
>CAZVTD010000335.1:0-2709 GCA_964629945.1 uncultured Planctomycetota bacterium
GCCTGGGAAGCGATGAGCCTTCCCGGCTGTTCGTCGACGAGGCGCCGGGGGAGGTGGAGGAGGACGAGGAGCCGGGTAGCGAGGGGCGGGGGCGGTCGTATGCGCTGGGTCGGGTGGTTTCGACGGCGGGGTTCACGGCGATGGCGCTGGAGCCGCGGGTCCTGTTGAGCCGGGCGGCGGGGCTGGAGGAGGGAGCGGGGTTCTGTCTTCTGCTGCTGTGGTCGTGCGGGGAGATGAGGGACGGGGCAAGCTTCCCGGCCGGGATCGGGCCGGCGCTGAAGACGCTCCGGGACAAGGGACGACTGACGTCGGCGCGGAGCATCACGGAACTGGTGAACGACGGGTTCTCGGACCGGTATGACGAGATCGGACACTCGGTGGCCAACGCGTTCAAGCGTGGGATCGACCCGTACTCGGAAGACCTGCTGCGCAAGGAACTGGCGGGGGCCGGGATCGAGGAAGCGGAATTTCCCGGCATGGAGACGTGGGATTGGAAGGCCTTGCAGACGCAGGGTCTGCGAGCCTGGCTTGCGGTGAAGGCGCCCGATACGCTGGAACGCCTGTGGCTGGCATTGGACGTGTTGAGCGCGTGCCGACGCAAGGAGGATGGAGGGACCGTCCGACATCGCGGACGATGGGGAGCGGGAGCGGTGGCGGGCGCAGCCGCCGGGACGGCGGTGGTGGGGATGCTGGCGTGGTATGGGCTGCTGATGCTCGGGGGTCAGGGGTTGGCGTGGACATTGTGCCTGGTGGGTGTGCTGGTGGGGCTGGTGACGATGCAGACGACGATCCGGTCCGACCAGACGATCGGGGCGCTGGCGGCGACGTGGACGGTGCTGGCGATCCTCGCGGGGACGTATCTTGGAGACGAGCACGCGCGGACGGTTCGCCTGGAGGCGTTCGCGCGGGGGACGTATGACCGGATGGCGGCGATGGCGCCCCAGATTTGCGCGGCGAAGACGGAGCAGGAGGTCCGCGAGGCGATTGCGGTGATGAATTGCGTGTATCTGACGGATGAGCCGGACCTGAGTTCGGTGGGGGATGATCAGATCCTGGTGTTCGCAACGGACACGGTGCCGAGATATCGGGGGATCCTGGAGGGGAACCCGACACGCGGGGAGTTCGTTCGGAATACGGTTTCGCGTCGGTCGTGGCGAAGTCCGATGGAGATCCTGGAGCGGTCGCTGAACGGTTGGACGCTGCTGTGGTGCGTTGTGGGCGGGGGTGCGGCATTCGTGATCGCGTCGTCGCCGGCGGGGAGATTCGGGGGATGGCAGCGGTGTTTGCGGCCGATCACGGCGGGGACGTGGCTGAGAGGATAACGGAGAAGCAGCAAGACCGCCGCGGCGGGAGGGTGTCCCCTACCCTATCCTGTCGCGGCGGTCGATTTGTACGTCCCGTGCGGCACAAGCCGGCGTTTTCGGCGAAGGGTCACATGGCCGGGGGGCGCTTTCGTGCGAGACGCTCGTTCTGCGCGGCGAGGAGCCGCTGGAACTCGTGCTCGGGGTACCATTTCACGTGGCCATCGTTGAAACCGACGTTTCGTCCCTCGCCCCCATGTGCGCCATTCTTTTCGTAGATGATGATCGTGTCCGCGTCGTCGGCGTGGCTGACGCCTTTGACGAGGACAAAGTCGGCAAGCTCGTCAATCTTTCGGAGCTCTTCGAGGGGGAGATCCGCAAGATTACCGGGGGGGAAGACGCTGCGGAACTGTCCCCCCCGTCCGCTGGAGGGACAGATGAAGACCTTGTGGGTGTTGAGATAACGCTCCTTGAGAAGGATGCCGAGTGTTTCGGGGTATTTGTCGTCATGGTCGCCGGCGTATTGGATGAGGGCGAGCATGATCTGCTTTTCGTTGTTGAGGCAGGCGGCACGACGTGCGGACTCCTGGGCACTGACGATCGCCGGGACGAAGAAGCCTGCGAGGATGCCTGCCTGGGCGAGGCCGCCCGAGTTTTCGTTTCCGACGACGGAGAGGGTTCCACCGAGTGTGCCATAGGATTCACAGAGGAAGCCTTCGCCATCCCAGGAGAGTGCGGTGCAGCATCCGAGGAGGTGAGGCATGAGTGCGTCGGAACTGGGCAGACGCGTGGCGAGATTGTGGGAGGGGACGTTGGGGATTCCATGGGTGGCCTGGGCGAAATAGGTGATGAGTCCGCCATAGGTGAGGGGGAGGCCCTTGCGGGGGTCCGTGTAGGCGAGGAAGGAGGGATTGGGGGAGACGTGCGAACGTGAGGCGGTGAAGAAGGGATCGTTGAGGAGCGAGGGGGTCTGGGAGGCGGCGCGGGTGACGGCGAGCTTGAGGGTCGGGGGGATCGCGGCGGGGGTGAGGCGGTCCTTGGTGAGTCCGAGGGAGGGGGGCTGGCTGAGTGGGCAGCCGAGGGACTTGACGGCGTCGATGGTGGTTCCCTTGTATTGGATGCGGTCGACTTCGATGTTGAAGGAGGGACGCCACATGCCGAAGGGGCCGGGGTCGGCCGGGGTGGAGAAGGCGGCGACGGCGGTGAGGAGTCGGTCGAGGGTTTTGCGGCAGGCGTCGTGGTCCTTGACGGGAACGGAGACGGCGAACTCGGGAACGATCATCAGTCCGGGTCCGAGGAACTGGATGAGGACTTCGTCGCCGAGGGACTTGGAGAGGTCGGAGATGGGATCGAAGCCGAGCATCATGGAGAGGATCTGGTTGACGGAAGGCTGGTTGTTGAGGGAGAG
>CAZVTD010000336.1:0-2706 GCA_964629945.1 uncultured Planctomycetota bacterium
GCCCGCCAGCCCCTCTCGCCTTCCGTTCCCGGCACCCCCTGGGCAGCCGTTTCGCCAGTTCTCCCCATCGTCCCCAGAGCCCCACGATCATCCTCACCCGTTCCTTCCGAACCCGGCTGTCTTTGCGTGCCTCCGTCGCAATCATCAGCCGCACTGCTTCCTCATATTCTCCCAGCGCCATCAGCTTCGCCGCAAACCCCTTCCCATGGCGGCTCGATCCGAACCGCTGGTCCCCGAAGTAATTCACCACCCGCAGCGCGCGTCCACCCTCTGCCTCGATCGTCAGCGCCCCCGCTCGCTCCTCCATCCCCGCGCTCGCCTGTTTCGAAAGCCCCCTCAACACGATCTCGAACCGGTTCCCCGCGATGCTCGACGCCGACAGCGCCTCATCCACCCACCCCATCAGCTCGATCCGCCAACTCTTCCCCTCCACCGCGCTCCGTGCGTTCCCTTTCCCCTTCATCTCCACCGCCACGTGCTGCCCCGTCAGCGCGTGTTTATCCTTCAGCCCCGCGGCGCTCACCCCCGCCTCTCGCACCCCCAGCGCCCGCGCCACCGCCCGGACCGCCTCGGGCGTCCCCATCTCCCGCTTCTCCAGCCGGTACAGCGCATACCGTCCCTCGGCTCCCTCCGCGCGGATCCCCGACAGCAGTTCCCGCGACGCCAGTTCCTCCACCCGAAAATCCTCAGGGCTCCGCTTGATCGTCATCCACGACATCCTTTCCCGTGCACCGCTCAACCGCCTCTGACGCCCGACGCGCTCTCACCCAAAACAACAGCGGGAGGAACCGGAGTCCCTCCCGCGTCATTCTACTGTCTCACCGAGCTGTCGCCCAGCTCAATTCCTCGCGTGAATCGGCCACTGCCCGTCCTTCTTCGACACATCCATCGGCAGCACCCCGATCTTCTTCGTCACCTCGCCCGCCAGTCGGAACAACTCTTCCGTCATCTCCTGTCGGTTCGAACCCAGATACCACGCCGCCCCGTTGGTGCCCGCCCCGCCTCCCCAGCCGCTCGCCATGTAATCCGCCCACTTCTGTCCGGGAGCGTTGAGATACAGCTGCAGGTTCCCCATCCCCACCCACATCAGCATGTGCCGCTTCGCCAGGTAAGCCTCGCACCGTCCCGCCAGCTCTGCGCCCAGCTTTTCCCGCTGACGGTCCAGCCCATACTCCAGCACGATCCGCGCCTCGCACTCCTGCAATCCCAGACGATACGCCTCCAGCTCATCCGTGCCCACCGGTCCCGTCGGCCCGGGCGCAAGCAGCGCCTCCGGAATGAACAAATTCCGCCACGAGCTCTCCGGATACCGGTCATGGCTTCGGCCGACCCGTCGTCCCCGACCGTCCTTCATCACCCTCCAGTAATCCGCACCCAGTCGGCCGTTCCCGCGCTGCGAACCCGTGATTGCCGCCTCCGCCAGACGCGACCAGTACACGTTCGAGCCCGCCTCCCGGCTGAACCGGTCGAACACCGCGATCAGTTCCGGATGCGCCCAGCCCATGTGGCTCACGATCCCGCTGCGATACCCCTTCGGACGCGCCGCGTTGTCGTCCGTGAACGTCACCGTCCACACCACCGCCTGATACCCCATCCGCGAGATCCCATACTGTCGCTTCCCGAAGGGCGTCCCTTCGTGCGAATGCATCACCCAGGGCATATCGCCCGAAATCTCCTTGAAGAACACGTGTTCCTCTTTCGTCGCCCACGTGTCGTGCTGAACACCCAGCATCATCGCGTCCTCGAGACCTCGCGCCTTCATCTTCACCCGAAGCTGGTCCAGCAGCGGCTTCCACAAGGGCCGGCTCGCCTCCGTGTCGAAGTGTGTCGGAAGCTCCACGATCTCCACCTTCTGCGTCTTCGGGTCCACCACCGTCACCCGCGGACCCTTCCCGTATTCCCCGCCCACCTTCTCGATGTTTCTCGCCGTGTCCTTCGCACGTCCGCGCGTCGCGTCTTCCAGCGTCGTCGCCGGCATCATATACACGTCCCACACCACGAAAATCACCTGCTTCGGCGTTCCCATATTCTTCGTCGCCACGTCCAGATACTTGTCCATGAGGCTGAAATCATAGTCGTACTTCCCCTCCCCCTTCTTGATCCAACGGACCATCGACTCCTCGTTCCCGAAGTTCGTGTGCACAATCAGCGGAATATACACCGTTCGGCTGCTCGTCTCCCCGATCAGCCGGAACGACTCCGCGATCATCTCCCAGTGCTTCTCGCTCCACAGCGGAACACCGTACTCCAGCGACAGCGTGTCCGGACACTGGATCAGGTCCGAAAACGTGTGCAGTCCCGCCACCTCGGGCAGCGCCCAGTCCGCCACGCGGACCTCCACCGGAACCTCCACCGCCTTCTCCCCCTGAGCCCGGATCGCCACCATCCCCGTGTACGTCCCCGCGCCCACCGTCGCCGGAACCTTCACCCGGATATACACCGGCACCACCGCCCCGGGCGCCGAGCGTCCTTCCGCCGCGTCCGCCCTAAGCGGACCCTGCGTATTGACCTTCATCACCGGAAACTCCGCAAGAGGCTCCTTCGACAGCGCTCTCAGGTCCGTCGTCACCGCCGGGTAGGGTAGCGGGGCCTTCCGCCACCCGATGCTCACCTGCTGATACTCTCCCCACGGAATCCCATACCGGAACGCCACGTGGGGGGGGGGGGGGGGGGGGGGGGGGGGGGGGGGGGGGGGGGGGGGGGGGG
>CAZVTD010000337.1:0-2703 GCA_964629945.1 uncultured Planctomycetota bacterium
GGTCGCCCAGACGACGGACACCCCGGCGAAGGACGCCCCGGCGGCCCCGAAGCCGTTCTCCAATGAGATCACCTCGCAGCAGTGGATGTTCTGGTGGGTGACGGCGCCCCTCGGGGCTGTCCTCGGACTCGTCTTCGCCTTCATTCTCTACCGCAACGTCATGCGGCACGACGAAGGCACCGAGAAGATGAGGGAGATCGCCGGACACGTCCGTCAGGGTGCCAATGCTTACCTCAAGTCACAATACATCGTGGTCGCCATCTTCTTCGTCATCATCGCGGCACTGTTGGCCGTGATGGCCTTCAAGCTGCAAACCCAGAGTCGCATCGTCCCCATCGCCTTCCTCACCGGGGGTATCTTCTCAGCCCTGTGCGGATGGATCGGCATGAAGACTGCCACCGCGGCCAGTGCCCGGACTGCCAACGCCGCCCGTGCCTCCCTCGACGGAGCCCTCAAGGTCGCCTTCCGTTCCGGCGCCGTCATGGGGCTGGTCGTCGTCGGTTTCGGTCTGCTGAACTCCTGTCTCTGGTTCCTCATCCTCCGCTGCTTCTCCGCCTACACCCTGCGTGAGATTGCCGTCACCATGCTCAGCTTCGGCATCGGTGCCAGCTCGCAGGCCCTCTTCGCTCGTGTCGGTGGTGGTATCTTCACCAAGGCCGCTGACGTCGGTGCCGACCTCGTCGGAAAGGTCGAAGCCGGAATCCCCGAGGACGACCCCCGCAACCCCGCCACCATCGCCGATAACGTCGGTGACAACGTCGGTGACGTCGCAGGCATGGGTGCTGACCTCTTCGAATCCTATTGTGCTTCCATGCTCGCCGCCTCCGCGCTCGGCGTCACCGCCGGACTCGGGTTCGCCGGATTGGCCACACCTATGATGATCTCCGGTGTCGGCATCATCCTCTCCATCATCGGGGTCTATCTGGTCCGTGCCGGTGAAGACGCGACCCAGCACAAACTCCTGGCCGCCCTCAACCGCGGCATCTGGAGCGCGGGCGTGCTCATCCTGCTCGCTTCGGCCGGAATCATGGTCCTCATGTTCAAGGAGCCTCTGGGACTGGGTGGCGCCCTCCGGTTGTGGGGTTCCATCGCTTCCGGACTCATCGCCGGGATCATCATCGGTCGTGCCACCGAATACTACACCTCCGACAGCTACAAGCCCACCCGGAGCGTGGCGAACCAGTCCAAGACCGGTCCGGCCACCGTCATCATCGAAGGCTACGCCGTCGGGATGCGCTCCACCTACATCCCCGTCCTCGCTGTTTGTGCCGCCATCATCGTCAGTTATGGTCTGGCCGGTGGCTTCAGTAACTCGCCCAACGCCATGAACATGGGGCTCTTCGGGGTCAGCATCGCCGCGGTCGGTATGCTCTCCACCCTCGGCATCACGCTGGCTACCGACGCCTACGGCCCCGTTGCCGATAACGCCGGGGGTAACGCCGAAATGGCCGGGTTGCCCGCCGAGGTCCGTCAGCGCACCGACGCCCTCGACTCCCTCGGAAACACCACCGCCGCCACCGGAAAAGGCTTTGCCATCGGTTCGGCCGCACTCACCGCACTGGCCCTGCTGGCCGCCTACACCGGTGAGGTCCAGGTCAGTCTCGACCGCGAAGCCTCCTCGTATATCCAGGCCAACCCCGTTCAGAGCGGCGATATCCCGGATGGGAAAGCCATCTACTTTGGCAACAAAAAGTTCGCACGCACCGAGGTCGTTGACGGGAACAAAAAGATCACGGCCATGTTCGCCCTGGCCCGGATTCCTGAAACGCTCAAGTGCGGACAGGAAGTTGACGTAGCCACCTGTGGACTCGAACTCGTCGGAGCACGCACTGCACCGCTTCCCGACCTGGTCAAGTTCTACGATCTGGACCTGCTCAATCCCAGGGCCATCGCCGGACTCATGATCGGAGCCATGCTGGCCTTCCTGTTCACGTCCATGACCATGCGTGCCGTCGGTCGTGCCGCCGGAGCCATGGTCGAGGAGGTCCGCAGACAGTTCCGCGAGATCCCTGGTATCATGGAAGGGAAGGGCAAGCCCGATTACGCCGCCTGCGTCAGCATCTCCACCCGTGGAGCCCAGCGTGAGATGATCGTGCCTTCGCTCATGGCCATCGTCGCCCCCGTGCTTGTCGGACTGGTCCTCGGGGTCCCCGGGGTGCTCGGTCTGCTGGCCGGTGGATTGGTGGCCGGCTTCGTCCTGGCCGTCAGCATGGCCAACGCCGGCGGTTCCTGGGACAACGCCAAGAAGTACATCGAACGCGGCGAGCTCGGTGGCAAGGGCGGCGCCTGTCACAAGGCCGCCGTCGTGGGCGACACCGTGGGCGATCCCTTCAAGGATACCTCCGGTCCGTCGCTGAACATCCTCATCAAGCTCATGAGCATGGTGAGTGTCGTTGCGGCCGGCATGGTCATCAAGTACAGTGATGCCGTCTTCAACTTCATCCAGCGCATCCTGAGCTGAGTGTGCCGTTCAGGAGGTTTCTCTAGTCTTGGAGGATGAACCGTAAGCAAGTCAAAGAAGGACCCGTCGCGTGAGCTTGCTGTGGAAATGGCCCGGACGCTCGAGGAGAAGCTGGCCGAGAGCGTCACGGTCCTCGATATGCGCAAGCTGATGTACCTCACGGACTACTTCGTCCTGGCGACGGGACGCAACGTGAGACACACCCAGGCCCTTGCCGATGAACTCTACAGGCTCACGGGGGC
>CAZVTD010000338.1:0-2695 GCA_964629945.1 uncultured Planctomycetota bacterium
ACGTCTTCGGCGGCCAGTACCTCGATGAAGTCCTGATCTTTGACACCGACACGGACGATGATGGGGACTGCACGGAAGGGGAAGGCGCCGGCTCGACGCGGTACCTGTATTGCGCCAACAACAACTTCAACGTGATGGCGCTGACCGACGCCAACGGGGCTGTTGTGGAGCGGGTGCAGTATGACCCTCACGGACAGGGTTTCTTCATACTTGTATGAATAGTCCTTGCCTGGATTGCGAGTCCACGCTACTCTTGTGCTGGTTCATATCGGGACGCGGACCATATACGCTCGGACAGGACTATGCGCAGGACATGCCATTTCATTACAGCAATCATCGTTCTCTTTCTGCCGCCCCTGGCTCATCATACTGACGCTGACGACGCCATCAAGGTTGATGACCGTGAGGCAACGCTCCCGGTCACAATCCTGTCCTCTGGGAACACCTGTGGCATCTTCGAGCCCTGCCGGTGTCCAACGAATCCCTATGGCGGGGTTGCCCGTCGAGCGACACTGATTGCCGGTCTTCGCGGTGACAATCCGAATCTGCTTCTCGTGGACAGTGGCAACGTCTTTGACTCCAGCACATCCCAGGCCTACGGAGACCTTCTGACCTGGGCCTACCGGCTATGTTCCTACGATGCCGTTGCCTTGGGCAGCCTGGACGTCATGTATGCCCGGAAGGTAGGTGCTGAGCGGTTCAAGGCGATGGGCATTCCCTGGGTCTGCGCGAATATGGAGTCGGGCGCGGATGAATTGGGCGTAGTCAAATACCGCATTCTGGAGCGGGGGAACAAGAGGATTGCGGTAACAGCTATCCTTGGCACGCGTCTGGTCAACAGGGATATCCTGAAGAACGGGGATCCTCCGATTGTCTTGACGAATCCCGTAGCCGCCCTGAACACCCTCATGGCGGAATTGCGGCCCAAGGTGGACGTCATCTGTGTGCTGGCTCACCTGGAACGGTCACAGTCGGAGTACGTCCTCAACAACGTCCAGGGCATTGATCTCATAATCCTGGGACATGACAAGGGACTGGGGAAGAAAACGATTGCGGGGCCAAACGGCAGCGTTTTTGTGGAGACGGGGCCCTCGGGGCAATATCTTGCTGTGACCAGGGGCAACCTCGAGGTAGGACAGATTGACTGGAGCACGGAGTACATCCCCATTGACGAAAAAGTAGCCAACCACCCCGCCCTCTGGGAGCGCTACGAACGGGTCACCAAAGGCAGGTCGGCCGCAGAGGTGGCAACCGTCAAGGCGGAAGAGTTCCGTAAGCACATGACGGGCGGGAACGGTGCGACGGATGAATTGCCGAGGGTGGCCGTTGCGGTTTTCAAGTCGGAAGGGTGCGCTGCGTGTGAGGCGATAGAGCCCGGGAACCTGGAGAAACTGGCCAGGAAGAAAGGCTGCAGGATAGATGCGAAATACTTCCAAATGGACCGTGCAAGCGACTATGAACTGCTTCTGGACCTTGAGCGCAAGTACGGCGACGAGGGGAACGAGCTCCCGGCGGTCTTCATCGGAACCTGTATTCTGGGAGGCACCCAGGAGATAGAGTCGGATTTGCCGAAGCTGGTCATGCGCTATGCCCAGGAGGACGAAGAGGACGAAACCGCCGAGGTCGCCCGTATCCTGGACAGAGAGCCGGTTCCAGAGAAGCCCGGCAGAACGGTGAAGTCCGTCCACGTGGTCTACTTCGACGAGCCTGGATGCCCAGAATGCCGCAGGGCCAAGTACGCTTTGGCCAGGCTGACGGAGAAATACCCGGGGTTGGAAGTGAAGACGTTTGATGTCTCCGTGCCCCGTGACCGCATACTCCAGGCGGCTATGGGAGAGAATCTGGGGGTGCCAAAGAAGCGTCGCCTGCTGACGCCGGCGATATTCGTGGCCAACGACGTGCTAATCAAGGATGACGTCACCGACGACAATTTGGAGCAACTGATACTGAAATATGCCGATAGCGGAACGACTCCCTATTGGGAGCTCGATCTGGATTTGGCACAGGCAGAAAAGGACCTGGAGAACCACTTCGCATCGTTCGGTCTGGGGGTGATTATCCTGGGCGGTCTGGCCGACGGGATAAACCCATGCGCCTTCGCGACGCTGGTCCTTTTCGTCTCTTTCCTGCGGTCCGTGTCTTCAAGCAGGAAGGGGATACTCTTCATGGGAGGTTCATTTGCGCTTGGGGTGTTCACGGCATACCTGCTGGTGGGGTTGGGGTTGTCCCAGTTGATAGGATGGCTGGAGAGTGTGCCGCTGATCAGTTCGGCGGTCACTTGGGGCATCATAGGGCTCTGTGGGCTTCTGGCCGTGCTGAGCGTTTTGGACGCGGTCAAGGCGAAGCGGGGGCAGCTTAGAGAAATGACCCTGCAATTGCCGAAGCGGTTCAAACGGGCTATCCAGACGGTGATGATTCGGTTCGGAAGACTTTCCCACTTTGTCGTGGCGGGTTTTGTGGTGGGTGCGCTCGTATCGCTCATTGAACTGGCCTGTACCGGCCAGGTGTACCTGCCCATCATAAAAGTCATGCTTGCGACCGGTGGCGGAGTGCGATGGAAGGCATTCCTGTTTCTGCTGCTTTATAACCTGTGCTTCATGGTTCCGCTTCTAATCGTGCTGGGGGCGGTCTACTGGGGTGCCACTTCGGAAAGGCTGACCGAATGGCTGAAACGGCACGCGGTGACGGCAAAGGC
>CAZVTD010000339.1:0-2680 GCA_964629945.1 uncultured Planctomycetota bacterium
CCCCGGCAGTCCGGAGCAAGGGTGAGGACGTTCTGATGCCGGGGATGGTGTTCACCATCGAGCCCGGCATTTATATACCCGGGTGGGGTGGCATCCGTATCGAGGACATGGTGCTGGTGACGCAACGCGGTCACGAGGTTCTTTCGAGTCAGGCAAAGGATTTCGGGAGCGTACGGCTGAACTGAAGCAGACGGGGTTGCGAGGTCGTAAACGAACCGTTGACCAGGACTGGGGATCGTCGATGGAAACAAACGAAATCAAGAAGCTGATCGTGGACCTGATGGACATCATGAAGGACAGCAAACTGAGCGAGCTGGAAGTGGAGATGAAAGGGACGCGGGTGAAGCTGTGCCGGGAGGGGGCGGAGGGGAGACAGACGATGGTGACGATGACGTCGCCGGCGATAGCGATGCCGATGCCGGGGACGGTCGGCGTGGCGGGCGGCGCCGTTGCGGGCAAGGCTGCGGCGGAGGAGGGTCCCGGGAAGAAACTGGTGGCTCCGATGGTGGGGACGTTCTACCAGGCCCCGAGTCCGGAGGCGGACCCGTACGTGTCGGTGGGTGACACGGTTGAAGAGGAGACGGTGGTGTGCATCATCGAAGCGATGAAGGTGATGAACGAGATCAAGGCGGAGATGAAGGGGAAGGTGGTGGAGGTGTTGGTGAACAACGGGGAAGCGGTGGAGTATGGCCAGCCGCTGTTCATTATCGAACCCATTGCATAAAGGCAGGTGGGGATGTTTTCGAGGATACTGATCGCAAATCGTGGTGAGATTGCACTGCGTGTGATCCGGGCGTGCCGGGAACTGGGCGTTCAGACGGTCGCGGTGTATTCGGAAGCGGACCGTGAGGCGGGCTATCTGCGGAACGCGGACGAGGCGATCTGCATCGGTCCGGGTCCGAGCGCGGAGAGCTACCTGAACATCGCACGGATCATCAGTGCGGCGGAGATCGCGGACGTGGACGCGATCCACCCGGGGTACGGGTTTCTGGCGGAGAATGCGCACTTTGCGGAGGTGTGCGAGTCGTGTCAGATCAAGTTTATCGGACCGAACGCGAAGGTGATGTCGAAGGTCGGTGACAAGGCGGAGGCGCGGAAGCTGGCGCAGTCGGCGAAGGTCCCGGTGATTCCGGGCAGCGACGGTCCGGTGCCGACGGAGAAAGAGGCGCTGACGGTGGCGCACCGGGTGGGGTACCCGGTGATGATCAAGGCGGTGGGGGGCGGTGGTGGACGTGGGATGCGTCAGGCCCATAACGACATCAGTCTGGTCAAGGCGTTCCAGCAGGCGCAGAGCGAAGCGGAAATCGCGTTCAAGAACCCGTTGGTCTACATCGAGAAGTATATCGAAGAGCCGAGACACGTGGAGTTCCAGATCCTTGCGGACGAGTATGGGAACGTGATCCACCTTGGAGAACGCGACTGCTCGATCCAGCGTCGGCATCAGAAGCTGGTGGAAGAGAGTCCGTCGCCAGTGGTGACGCCGAGCCTGCGGGAGGAGATGGGGAAGGCGGCGGTCCGTGTGGCAACGGCGGCAGGGTACAGCAACGCGGGGACGGTGGAGTTCCTTCTGGACAAGAACGGGAAGTATTATTTCATCGAGATGAACGCGCGCATCCAGGTGGAACACCCGGTGACGGAACTGGTGACGTGGATCGATCTGGTGATGGAACAACTGCGAATCGCGTCGGGAGAGAAGCTGAAACTTCGTCAGAAACACGTGCAGTGCCGCGGGTGCGCGATCGAGTGCCGGATCAACGCGGAAGACCCGATGAACGGTTATGCGCCGTCGCCGGGGCTGGTGGAGGCGTTCATTCCGCCGGGGGGGATGGGTGTTCGGGTGGACACGCACGTGTACAGCGGGTACACGGTTCCGGCGACGTATGATTCGCTGATCTGCAAACTGCTGGTGCACCGTCCGACCCGCGGGGAAGCGATTGCGACGATGAGGCGTGCGCTGGAGGAGTTCACGGTGAAGGGGATCAAGACGACGATCCCGCTGCTGATCGAGCTGTTCGGGAACAAGCGGTACATCAAGGGGAACATCGATACGAGTTTCATCGAGAGTCTGGTGCCGAGGGGCTGAGAGGGGTTTGGGGAGACCGGGATGAAGGCATTCGGCGTGGTGGTGGGAACGTTCAACTGGTTCGTGTCGCTGGTGTGCGGCCTGATCGGGGTTCTGTGGTATATCGGGGATGAGAAGGCGGACCTGTTCCAGCAGGCGGCGCAATACCGTGTGCTGGGATTGTCGATATTTTTTATTGGACTGCTGGCGGTCCTGCTGAATATCGCGTGGCTGGTGGTGCGTCACATCTGGGGCGGGCGCGAAGCGCACGTGCGCGTGGCGGGGAAAGACAGCGGGGTGATGGTGGCGGTGTCCGCGGTCCAGAAGGCCCTGACAAAGAGCCTGCTGAATGAGCCGGAGGTGCACGACGTCGAGGTGGAGGTGGCGCACGACGCGGAAGAGGAACGGATCACACGGATCGCGGCGCGGGGGACGATCTGGGACGGTCCGGACGCGCTGCAGACGAGCCTGAAGATCCGAAACCTTCTGGAGAAGCGGATCCAGGAGATCGTGCAGCCGGAGAAGATGCCGGAGTTCGAGGTGAAGCTGGACAGCTTCCGGTTCGCGCAGAAGGGGAAGAAGCCGAAGTATACTTCCCGCGTGGACCGTGTGACGGAG
>CAZVTD010000340.1:0-2671 GCA_964629945.1 uncultured Planctomycetota bacterium
ACCTACAACAAGCCCCGTTACATCTTCTTCTCCTTCGATGACTGCGCCACCCCGGGGGCCATGGAGCGCATCTCCAGCCTCATGGAGGAGCTCGCCGACTCGGGCGTCCGTTGGAACTTCACCCTCTACTATGCCCCCCTCTCACGCTTCGACTGGGAATACAACCGCGTCCTCGTCCAGCGTTGCTTCGACCGGGGCTGCGAGATCGAATGTCACACCCTCTATCACAACCCCGACGGCCGAGAACTCTCCTCCTCCACCGACGAACAGATCCGAGGTTCCTTCGTCGCCTGCAATAACTGGCTGCGTACCTACGTCCGAGGCCTCGATAAAATCTACCGTGCCAAGGGCGGCGGCGGCGGGTTCCATCGCCCCAGCGACCCCGATCGCAGTTGGCGTGAGGTCTCCGAAATCACCCGCGAAGCCATGTTCACACGTGACCTCCCCGGCTGGTGGAACAATCCCTCCATCGCCGCCTTCGACCTCTTCGCACCACCCTATCACTTCGACCGCAAGGCTCGTGGCGAAGAACCCTCCACCGGGCGTCCCCCGGAACTCATGACCATGCGCGCCCAGGGCGACCTCCGTTACGGCTTCGATGCCGCCGACCCCAACGAGCGCATCCGCGCCTTCACCGCCTCTTTCGATTACTGGTACTTCAACCAGCCACAGGCCGTCTTCACCGTCATCGGGCACGACTGGCCCAACGCCCCAGTCCCGGACCGCCCCGGCAACGAGGTCCACTGGCAGATCCTCTCCGAAAGCATCCGTCAGGTCCTGCTCAAGAACCGTGACCGCTATCCCCTCATCCACGCCATGACCGATCTCCAGCTCGTCTACGTCCTGAAGAAGAACCTCGACCCCAACGCCGTCCTCTCGGAAAAAGCCAACCTCCAGACCGACGCCAAATGACCCCTCAACCTCCGCTCCCCATACGAAAGGCCCGTCCTTCGACGGGCCTTTCCTCTTTCCCGAACCACCCTTCCTCTTGACGAAACGACCGGAAACTGTTACATAGCTTCTTCTTGAATCCTCTGAGAGACCTTTATGACGAATCGGCAGCCCCACCCCATGGAAACCTCCGACGCCCACGAACTCGAACTCCTCCAGTCCGTCCTCGACCGCTTCTGGCGTCCCTGGCTCCCCTTCCTCGCCGTTGGCTTCCTCCTCCTCCTCTTCGCCGTCAACCTCACCTCCTACTGGATCCCCACCAAGGACTCCGCACTCTACCTCATCCTCGCTCGCTCCCTCGCCCAGGGCCACGGCTTCCAGGAGGCCGAAGGCATCACCCACACCCTCGTCTTCCCGGGCTTCCCGCTCATCCTTTCCGCTGTCATCCGACTCGTCGGGGAACAGTTCATCTTCCTGAACCTCTCCGTTCTCCTCATGGGACTCGCCTGCGTCCTCCTCACCTTCCTCATCCTCCGACCATGGCTCGGAACTCGGCCCGCCTTCGCCGTCGCGTTCGTCGTCGGAACCACACACACCCTCCTCCAATACTCAAGCACCATCCTCACCGACGTCCCCCACCTCTTCTTCACACTCCTGTCGCTCTGGCTCATCCAGCAGATGTGGTTCCAGCCCACGCCCTCACGCCGCCTGATCGCCGCCTTCCTCGCCGGCGTCGCCGTCACCGCCGCCGTCATGGTGCGTCCCAATGGCCTCGTCCTCATCCCCGTCGCACTCGCCGCCTTCTTCTGCCAGCCCAAAACCGCCATGAAGCGTCCCGAAAAACTCCTCGCCTTCTTCGGCTGGCTCGCCGCCATCGGCGTCCCGCTCCTTGTCTGGTTCCTCTTCATCGAACACGTCGATGTCGCCGACCGCAGAACCTATCTCGACTCCTCTTCCTTCAGACATGGCGTCTTCCCTCTCGTCAAATACACCACACGACAGATCCTCACACTCCCCGAGCAGATCACCGAAACCCTCGCACGGAACCCCGCAACACTCCTCGGCAACCTCCTCCTCCTGGTCCTCGTTATCGTCGGACTCGTCCGACTGGCCCAGCGAGGCGCCTGGCACCTCTCACTCTACGCACTCCTCGGAGCCGGACTCCTCTCCGTTCACCTCTTCAACCGACGCTACCTCCTCGCCGTCCTCCCACTCGCCGCCACCGGCTTTCTCCTCGGAACCGCCTGGTTCATCTCCCTGGCACGACGGAACTGGCCGGACTCTCGACACCTCCAGAAGATCCTCCCCTTCCTCCTCGTCTTCTTCATCCTCCTCCTGCCGCTGGTCAACCTCCCCCCCATCGCAAAGCTCTCCTGGGAAAAATACCACCGACCCTTCTATGACACCTACGACCACGGCCTCTGGCGTGACTACTTCATCCTCGCTCGCTGGATGAAAAAGAAAACCCCGGACGACACCGTCTTCTGGGCACACTATTCCTATCTCTTCGCCTACCTCTCCAACCGCACCGTCCGTGGACCCGCCACCCCCTGGGAGGGCGTCACACGCTACGAATGGGAATCCCGCGACGGCCTGCTCTACTTCCTCGCCCACTGGAAGCCTCAATACATCATCGCCGAGAAAGACAGCGACTACCGCCGAATGATCGACAACAAACTCATCAACCCCAAACCCCCCAACAAAAAACTCCTCAATGCCGAACGCGTCAACGTCAAGGGCGTTCATAACCTTCGCGTCTACCGCCTCATCGAACCGCCCC
>CAZVTD010000341.1:0-2667 GCA_964629945.1 uncultured Planctomycetota bacterium
CCCCAGCATCGGAACCTGCGCAGTCCCGATCCCAGAAACCGTCCACGTGCTGCCCGCAGGCAGCGACTCCACCATATGCAGCAGGTGCCTCGGCGTCCCCTTGATCGACCCCGGAACGTTCATCACCATGTTGAAGTGCAGAGGCGGCGCAAGCACTCCCTTCTTCGCCAGATACAGAGCATAATCGATCATGCTGACGTCGAACGCCTCGATCTCAGGCTTGATCCCATGCTTCCTCATCGTCTCGGCCAGCGCCTGGATCAGTTCCGGTGAGTTCGCGTTGACCGAGCTGGGAAAGTTCGACGATCCCGTCGACAGGCTCGCCATCTCGCACGGAAGGTCCAGCATCTGGCCGCGGCTCTCGATGTTGTTCTCCCCGCCCCGTGCCCCCGTGGAAAGCTGCGTGATGACGTCGATCCCACGCCGCCGAATCTCGCTCAGGATTTCCTCGAACCGGTCCCGGCGGTGCGTCGGAGCCTCCTTCTCGTCACGGGCATGAAGGTGTGCCACCGACACCCCCAGACCGCAGCACTCCTCCACCGTGTCCGCAATTTCCGTCGCACTAATCGGCGTGTCCGGAACCTTCGCCTTTGTCGGAACGTTGCCCAGCATCGCCAGCGTGATGATCAACTTCTGCATGATGCGCCCTCCTGTGCCGAAGCCGCCTGCTCCAGCCCTTTCCGAACCCTCTCGATCAGCACGTCCACTTCATCGCGCGTGATGTTCAACGGCGGCGCCAGCAGGAAATGATCTCCATGCTCCCCGTCGACGGTCCCGCCTCCCGGGTAGATCACAACGCCATGTGCCAGGCACGCCTCGGTCGCCTTGCCGCGCAGGTTTGCCGACTTCGGGAAAGGCGTCTTGTCCGCCTGGTTCTGAACCAGCTCGATCCCGATCATCAGCCCCTTGCCGCGGATATCGCCGACGATGGGAATGTCGTAGAAGTCCTGCAGCCGTCCCATCAGGTATTCGCCCTGCGCCGCCGCGTTCTCCACGATGCCGTCCCGTTCCAGCATCCCGATCACCTTCGCCGCAATCCCGCACGACAACGGGTTCCCCGCGTAGGTGTGCCCATGGACGAAGCTCCCGGAACCTCGGATCATGATCGTCTCGAAAACCTTGTCACTGGCCACCGCCGCCCCGATCGGCGTATACCCGCAGCTCATCCCCTTGGCGATCGTCAGAATATCCGGCACCACCCCGTAGTGGTCCGCCGCGAAGCGTCGACCCGTCCGGCCGAAACCGCTCATCACCTCGTCGATGATCAGCAGCACGTCGTATTTCTCGCAGATCTCCTTGACCCTGCGGAAATAGACCGGGTCCGGGTGAGCGCCGGGACACGCCGCCCCCACGACCACCTCCGTGATGAACGCCGCCACCGTCCCGGGACCCTGCTGAAGGATTTCCGCCTCCAGCGCCTCCGCCGCGCGCACGCTCGTCTCCTCCAGCGATGCGCACTGCCACGGGTTACGGTAATGATAAAACTGTGGCACCTTGGGAAAACCGAGCAGCATCGGCTGATACACGCGCCGACGCTCCACGATCCCCGTCATCGACAACGCCCCCAGCGTGTTGCCGTGGAACGAATTCCACTTCGAGATCACCTTCCACTTCGGCGAGTTGACGCCGTCCCGCTCGAAAAAATACTGACGCGCCATCTTGATCGCCGTCTCTGTCGCCTCCGACCCCCCCGACACGAAATAGACGTGGTTCAGGTCCCCGGGCGTCCACTCCGCAACCTTCTGCGCGCACAATTCGATCGAATCCACCGTCCAGCGGGACAGGTGCGTGAACGCGATCCGCTCCATATGCTCCCGCGTGAATTCCGCGATCTCGACGTTCCCGTGCCCCAGGTTCGCCACCGCCGACCCGGAACACGCGTCGATGTATTCCTTCCCCTCCTCGTCGTAGAGATAGATCCCCTTCCCGTGCGTGATGCGCGGATAACGCCATTTCTGATTGCGATAGAAAACGTGATTGGATGGTGCCCCGGCGCGAGAGATGGACGTGCCCTTTCCGTGAATGTCGGTCGGGACGCCTGAGTTGGCCTGCGCCCGACGGTCCTGGTCGGCCTTCGCGGCGATTTTATCGCCGGACCCGACAGGCGCAAGCACATTCCCGGTTCGCCGTTGCCTGGGCCGTTGTGGCTGTCCCCCCCTCGGCCGTCCGGTTTCTTCTTCCGTTTACCAGGTTTTGGTTGTTCTCTGTGTTCTCCTGTTTCCCTCTTGTTCCTCTGTGTCGGCTGTGCGGTTTCTTCTTCCGTTTACCCGGCTTTGGCTGTTCTCTGCGATCTCCGCTTTCTCCGCGGCCTCCGTGTTGCCGTTCCGTTGTTGCTTCTGTTGCCGTTCTCCGTTGTCTCTCCGTTGTTGTGGCCGCTTCTTCTGTCGTTTCCCCGGGCTTGGCTGTTCTCTGCGATCTCCGTATTCGCTGTGTTGCCGTTCCGTTTCTTCTGCTGTTTCCCCAGCCTCCGCTGTTGTGATTCGCGCTTCTTTCGCATGTCATTCGCATTTCCCTGGGCCCCTCGTCACCAACCCATTGACCGGCAAGCGCTTCTTCTGTTCCCCCAGACCTTGTTGCTGAGCGAAGCGAAGTCCCGACTTGTCGGGATCCTTTGCGCCCTTCTTGCCTCGGCGTAGTCCTTGGACGAAGCCGGGTGCGCCTTTGCGT
>CAZVTD010000342.1:0-2663 GCA_964629945.1 uncultured Planctomycetota bacterium
CCTCCCTGAACCCCCTCACCGCCCCGTCAGCTTCGCCACCAGACGCAGAAGCTCCTCCCCTTCCTGGACCGTCTTCGCATGCGTTGTCAGAAGAAGCCCCTCCGGACGAAGCCCCCGCACCAGTTTCTCCACTTCCCGGGGCAGGCACGCGATATAAAGCAGCTTCCCCGCCTTCTGGACCCGTTTCAGCAGGTCCATCCATTCGCTCATCGGCGGCGCCCCCGCCCCAGGAACCCACTGAATCCCCGTCAGCTTCGGCAGCTCCAGCAGACTGTCCAGGTGCCGTGCCGCACCCGGCCCGTCCAGGTGATAGATCGTCCGTTCCACCCATTCGGTCTGCTGCGCAACATGGGGCAGGAAGAACTCCCGGAACATCTCATTCGAAATCATGATCGAAAAATCGACCTGAAGGTCCGTCGCCGGACGTTCCGACCAGATGTTCATCCAGAACAGATACCCCGGCACGTACTCGTGGATGATCGCGTTCATCCGCTCCCAATAATCCAGCCACAGCCGGTTGATGGTCCCCAGCGCCTCGTGGACCGGTTCGGGGTTGTCCATAAGGTCCATCGCCAGACGTTCGGAACCCCGCAACTGCGCCAGGATTTCCCCGGGACCGTTGAACCCGGGCGCCGACAGCAGACACTTCCCCTGTGCCGCCTGACCGCCCCGACGCAGAAGCGCCACCGACTTCCGATACCACGGGCTCCCCTCGTCGAAGCGCAGCTCGGGACACTGCCCCCAGTCCTCGATGATCGGCTCGCACCAGCCCGTCGTCGTCCCCTCGAAGTGCAGCGGACTGCCCAGGTAATTCGCCAGGACTGCCGGAATCTGGACCGACACCGGACACATGACCGGAAACGCCTCACCCCCGAACCACCACTGCGGAAGATAATCCACCCAGCGCCCCACCACCTGCTCCGGGTCCGTCCAGAAAGCCTCCAGCGCCTCCCCCGAAAGCACCGGCTCGGGCTTCGGCGGTCCCGGGTTCCGCGGCGCGTCCACCTTGAGACACACCCGGTCCAGCACTTCCCCCCGCCACCACGCCTCGACCCACCCGGCCGCCTCGGCCGCAACCGACTTCCACGCCAGTTTCATCCCGCATGCTCCGCGTTTCAAAAAACAACCCCCCCGGTTCGGGCGGGGGCATGTCCTTCGTGTTCTTGCGCCCCGCGTTCAGATCTCCGGTGCAATCGTCTCATCATCGGGCACCCGCTCGATCCGTGCCCCCAGTCCCCTCAGTTTCTCCACGATCCCCTCGTACCCGCGGTCGATGTGATACACGCGCTTGACGTGCGTGTGACCTTCCGCCGCCAGTCCCGCGATCACCAGCGCCGCGCTCGCCCGAAGGTCGCTGGCCATCACCGGCGCCCCGCTCAGCTCGTCCACCCCCACCACGATCGCGTTGGGACCCTCCTTGCGCACATCCGCCGCCATACGCTGAAGCTCGCTGATGTGCATGAACCGGTCCGGATACACCTTCTCCGTCACCACGCTCGTCCCGTCCGCGACGGTCAGAATGGCCATGAACTGGGCCTGAAGATCCGTGGGGAAGCCGGGATACGGGTGTGTCACCACCGTGGTCGCACGAGGCTTGCCCGTCGCGAACACCGTGCAGGAATCCTTCTTCATCTCCACCTCGGCCCCCATCTCCGTCAGCTTGTCCGTCACCGCGCTCAGGTGTTCGGGCACCATGTCCGTAACCGTCACGTGTCCTCCCGCCGCCACCGCTGCCGCCAGCCACGTCCCCGCCTCGATCCGGTCCGGAATCAGCTCCGCCGTCGTCCCCTTCAGACGCTTCACCCCCTCGATCGCGATCTTGGGGCCCCCCGCTCCCCGGATCTGGGCCCCCAGCTGCAGCAGCCCCTCGGCCACGGTCGCCCCCCCCGGCTCGCACGCCGCGTTCTCGATGATCGTCTTGCCCTCTGCCAGCGTCGCCGCCATCATCACGTTCGCCGTCCCCAGCACCGTCGAGCCGAAAGGTCCACCCAGGAACACGCGGCTGCCCACCAGCTTGTTGGCCACCGCACACACGTACCCCCCGCGGGTCTCCACCTTCGCCCCCAGGGCTTTGAACCCCTTGACGTGCAGGTCGATGGGACGGATCCCGATCACGCACCCTCCGGGGACCGACACCTTCGCCTCGCCCCGTCGCGCCAGAAGCGGACCCAGCACGCAGAACCCCGCTCGCATCTTCCGCAGCAGGTCATACGCACCCAACGATTCGTGTTCGTCCGTCACTTCGATCTCGACGTCTTCCCCCACACGCTCCACCCGTGCCCCCAGCGCCTTCAGCAGTTGCTCCATCGCCGCCACGTCGGCCAGCCACGGCCCGCGCTTGATGACCGTCTTCCCCACCGCCAGAAGCGCCGCCGCCATGATCGGAAGCGCCGCGTTCTTCGCACGAGACACCGACACCCTCCCAGACAGACGTTTCCCACCCTCGATTACGAACTTATCCATGATTTCCTTCCCGTCTCGCGATGACCACGCGCTCGACCTTCCCGTAGTCGCGCACCACGCCCACCATCTCCATTCCCATGCTCTTCGACACCAGCTCCCGAACCGCCTTCGCCTGACCCTGGCCGATCTCCATCAACAGATGTCCCCCCGCCTTCAGCCAGGCCCCGGCTTCCCTTACGATCCGTTCGATCACCTCCAAC
>CAZVTD010000343.1:0-2634 GCA_964629945.1 uncultured Planctomycetota bacterium
GCGGCAGGTCCGACGGTAGCCGTTTTCGAGCTGGGTGACGGACATGCCCCGCGGGCGGAAGACGGCGTGGCGGGTGTCGTAGAGGGCCCAGTTCCGATGGAGGATGCGCCCTTCCCCATCGAGCCGGGCAAAGGCACGGGTGCCCGGATATGGGGTGAGGACGTGAAAGGTGGCGGTTTCGACGGCGTTGGCAATGGCGAAGGCGAGGGTGCGGTCGAAGACGTCGGGGGTGTCGCCTTCGAGTCCGAAGATGAAGCTGCCGTTGATCATGATGCCGGCGTCGTGGATGGTTCGGATGGCGTCGGGATAACGCGCGGGGAGGTTGACGTGCTTGGCGGAGCGACGCAGGCTGGAGGGCGAGAGGGATTCGAAGCCGATGAAGAGACTTCGGCAGCCGGCACGGTAGGCGTCGCGCAGGAGCTCGGGGTCGCGGGCGACATCAAGGGAGGCGGAGGCCTGCCAAGTGAAGCCGCTGTTGCGCAGGAGGGGGAAGAGCCGGCGGACGCAGCGGTGGTGCCCCATGAAGTTGTCGTCGAGGAAGAAGAGGAAGCCTCCCCGGAAGGAGGCCAATTCCGCTTCGACCTGTTCGAGGGGGCGGTGCTCGTAGAAGTTGCGTCCCCAGAAGGAGGATTTGTAGCAGAACTCGCAGGCGTGGGGACAGCCCCGGGAGGTCACGAGGGTGTTGTGGACCAGATAGGCTCGGGGGTTGATGAGGTCGCGCCGAGGTATGGGCTGGAGGGCGGCGGAGCCCTGGGGTGCGGCACGATAAAACGGTTTGAGCGTGCCGTGTTCGAAATCCTCCAGGATGAGGGGCCAAACGGGTTCGCCGGGACCGATGCAGACGGCGTCGGCATGGAGGGCGGCCTCCTCGGGCATCGTGGAGGGATGAATCCCGCCCAGGACGACCTTTGCGCCAAGACGACGGTAGCGGTCGGCCAATTCATAGGCCCGGGGGGCCGACGAGACGTAGACGGTCATGGCGATGAGGTCCGGGACATCGCAGAGCTGGAGGGATTCGACGTGCTCGTCGATGAGGTGGACGTCGTAGCGGTCCCGCGGGGTGAGGGCGGCCAGGGTGAGGAGGCTGAGCGGGGGAAAGAGGGAGTATTTGATCTGCCTGAAGTCGCGGTCGAGGACCTCCTGAAGTGCGGGGAGGAGGAAAAGCAGGCTGTGACGCATGGTCGGTCTGCGTGGAGGGGCGGGGTTTGCCGGCTGAGGGCAGGGCTTACTTTGTTTGACAAAGTTCTTTATCCCACGAGTTTCATGGGGTCAAGACAAATTCCAAAAAATTCGTTCGGCAGACGGCGTCTGCGGAAGCCTTTCAGCAGTCTGTGGAGGAAGTCGTTCGGCAGACGGCTGCCAGAAACAGCAGGTCGCCAAAGACGGCAGGCGGCCAAAGACAGTGACCCGGCAAGGAGGTCGCTCAGCAGTTTGCAGGAGAAGTCGTTCGGCAGGGGGCTGAGGCAGTCGTTCAGCAGGCGGCAGCCAGAGACAGCAGGCCGCCAAAGACAGCGACCGGCCAAGGAGATCGTTCAGCAGCTTGCTAAAGACAGCCGTCTGACAAAAGCAGTTTTTGGCGATTTGAGGGTCGGGCAGGCGGTGTTGAGTCCACGGCCTGCACTTGCCGAGCCGGCTGTCAGGGCATGTACCTTCGCCGCCCTGCCCTGCTCACGAGACGGGGCAAAATCCCCTTATGGACAAGGGGACAGGGTGGGTAAAATCACATCGGCCCGGGGCAAGAGGGTTCGATCCCACGTGAGGGATGGAAGATCGATCATGGTTCTTTGACGGGCTATGAACTCAAACAAATCCCTTCCGGAACCGTTCGGTCTTGACCGGAGAGGGAGGGATGACGTATCATTCGGGTTTACCAGCACTTGGAGGCGATCGAACGATGAAGGTGGGACTGGCACAACTGAACCCGATCGTTGGGGATATCCCGGGGAACCTGGAGAAGGTCCGTCGGGCGTACCGGGAGGCCGTCGAACGGGGCGCGGACCTGGTGGTGACGTCCGAATTGGCGCTGGTGGGCTATCCGCCCCGGGACCTGGTGGAATATGACCGGTTCGTGCAGGAAAACCTGCAGGCGGTGGAGACGCTGGCCGGCGAGACGGGCCGGGTCGGGCTGCTGGTGGGATTCGTGGACCGGAAGGAAAGTCCGGAAGGACGGAACCTGTACAACGCGGCGGGACTGCTTGTCGGGGGACGGCGGGCGGCAGTGTATCACAAGATGCTGCTGCCGACGTATGACGTGTTCGACGAGGACCGGTATTTCGCGCGGGGAGAACGTGCGGAAGTGGTGCGGTTCGGCGGAGAGACGCTGGGGGTGCGCATCTGCGAGGACATCTGGAACGACCCGGAGTTCTGGTCGCGGAAATGGTATCGGGAGGACCCGGTGGGGCTGGAGGTGGCGGGAGGAGCATCGCTTCTGGTGAACCTGTCGGCGTCGCCTTACTTCGGGGGGAAGACGGAACTGAAGGCACGGATGCTTTCGGCACGGACGAGGAAGCACGGCCTGCCCCTGGTGTACGTCAACCAGGTGGGGGGGAACGACGAGCTGATTTTCGACGGCTGCTCGATGGTGTTCGCCGCGACGGGACGGCTGGTCAAGGTGTGCCGAGGGTTCGAAGAGGA
>CAZVTD010000344.1:0-2613 GCA_964629945.1 uncultured Planctomycetota bacterium
CTTCCTGCGCCCAAACAGCCCCCGCAAATCCCCTCCCACGCCCCTTTCCCCTTGACTTTCACCCCGACCGACACCATACTCACCACGTGGTTGCACCATCCAACGTTAACTGAAAGGAGACGCCCATGACTGCGAGCATTGCGAATTGCGCACCCTCGTCGCGCCTCCGTTCGGTTCGGACCTGATCCATAGCCTCACTCGCACAGCCCCATCAGGCCGCTTCCGATCGGAAGCGGCCCTTTTTCTGCCCGGACAGGCCGACGACGCCCCCCGTCCATGGCGACTTCTCTTTCCGTACCCGCCACGGACTTCCCCGTACCGATACCTCAACAACTAATAATACCGATCAGAATCACGGAGATCAGAACGATGCCCGACCATGAATCAACCCATCCGCAGCCCCCGGACCGCATCACCCTCTCCCGGCTCGGCTGGAGCCCCTTTTTCGAAACCCACTTCGAGCCCTTCCGAACCCAGGGCCTCGCCCCCGCGCGCGTCGCACGCCAGGAACGCGACCGTTTCGTCCTCTACAGCGAGCTCGGCCGGCTCGACGCCCAGCTCACCGGACGCACACGTCACCACGCCGTCTCGCGCACCGAACTCCCCGCCGTCGGTGACTGGGTCGCCGTCGCTCCCCTCCCCGCCGAATCCCGCGCCACCATCCACGCCGTACTCCCGCGTCGAAGCCGAATCTCTCGTCACCAGGCCGGTCCCCTCACCGAAGAGCAGGTCATCGCTGCCAACATCGACGTCGCCTTCCTCGTCAGCGGACTCGATGGCGGACGTAACTTCCACCTCCCCACCATCCAGCGTTACGTCACCCTCGCCTGGGAGAGTGGCGCCATGCCCGTCGTCCTCCTCAACAAGTCCGACCTCTGTCCCGAACCGGACCAACGCGTCTTCGAGGTCGAATCTGCCGCCCCGGGCGTCCCAGTTCACGCCGTCAGCGCACTCCTCGACCTCGGCCTCGACCCGTTGCGACCCCTCCTCGGCACCGGAAAAACCGCCGTCTTTCTCGGACGTTCGGGCGTCGGAAAATCCCTCCTCATCAACCGACTCGCAGGACAAAACCTCGCACTCACCGCCCAGGTCCGCCCAAGCGACCGTGAAGGTCGACACACCACCACCTGGCGCGAGATGATCCTCCTCGACTCCGGAGGCGTCGTCATCGACACCCCGGGCATGCGCGAAATCCAGCTCTGGGGCGAAGGCGAAGGTCTCGCCACCGAATTCTCCGACATCGAAGCCCTCGCCCTCAAGTGCAAGTTCCGGAACTGCCACCACCGCACCGAGCCGGGCTGCGCCGTCCTCGCCGCCATCGCCGAAGGCGCTCTCGAACCCAAAAGGCTCGAAGACTACCTCAAGCTCGAAAAGGAGATGACACACCTCGCCCGAAAGCAGGACGCCAAGGCCCGCATCCTCGACAAAGCACAGAAGAAAGCCTTCTCCAGACACTGCCACCGCTTCAGCCGCCACAACCCCAAAAACGGCTGACCACTCTCCCACCTCCCAAACACCCTTGCACATACCACCAATCCTCGCTATAATCGCCAACTCAGATGCCCTTCGGGGACACCAGTCACCTGCGCTCGAGAGAGGTCAGCCACAATGGCTACCCGACAACCTGCACCATGCTGTCGGCGCGTTCATCAGCGTTTCCGGGTCGGCCTCAAGCGATTCCATAGGAGCAATCTGAAACCACTGAGGCTCATGCGACAGGGCGGCTTCCCTCCCAATCCAGAACAGAGACCGCTCACGGGCCTAGAACTCCTTTGGATAAGGGCAATCATCTATTTGAGTTACCCCTCCCTCTGCAATATGTTTAGATGGATTCGCTCCCCGGGCCACGATTCAAATGCCCAGCATTGTCGGCGTGGTTTCCTCGACTTCTACGCACTCTTAGCGGGAATTGGCATACCTCTCTGGTTTCTCGTTGCAGGATGGACATGCCGTCCGTGTTGGTTAATCGCGCTCTACCTGACGGCCGAAATGCTTGTGAGTACTCTTCGCGTCCAGTTCGTCAATGTGTACGAGGCAAGCGCACGCCCACACTCCCCCTCGCGTTCTGTCGTCCTGCTCCTCATGGGTTACGGGACCGTGATCTTGACCTTCGCCCTCTTCTATCGCGCGTCGGGCACCATCATTGGCACGTGCGGACAACCGGTGAGGGATCCCTTGAGTATGCTCTACTTCTCCTTCGTCACCATTACAACGGTTGGCTATGGAGACCTCCATCCACAACCGGGATCACTGGGCGTATGGCTGGTATGTCTCGAAATCTTCATCGGCATCCTGATGATCGTCGTCCTCCTCGCCCGCTTCCTGACCCTCGGCATTGAGAACTGGCAGCGCGAACGAGAACAACGCTAGAACAGAAACAGCCCCGTCATCTTCGACCTTGCTCTCCTCCGAAAACTAGTGACTTAAACAGGAACAGGCTTTCGTCTGTTTGGCTGTCTTTTCGCCCACCTGCTTGTGCACTCGCTCTACCCCATCGAACAGATAAACATACCCAGGCACCAGGAAGACAAGCGTACAGGGTACGGGGGAGGGTCCGAAGCCCTCCCCCGAATTCCTCCGTTGACCCCTCCCCTTCCCACTATCGCCTGCGAC
>CAZVTD010000345.1:0-2609 GCA_964629945.1 uncultured Planctomycetota bacterium
GGGGTGACTTGGTGTGTGTGTGGGTGGCGGGGCGAAAGCCTAAAGTTGGCTTGGAGGGTGGGCCGATACGAAACTGTGGGGGCGGTCTTGTCGTTGTTGAGAGGTGTATTCCAGACGTTCGAGATCGGCCCCGGTGCATGGGTGTTTCGGTGCAAGGAGTTACAGTGTCAGAGGTTAAGACCTATCACGGTGTTCGCGGAGGCCTGGGTCTGCTGGAATGGATCCGTGGTCGCGGTCTCGGTCGGGTGTTCGGTCGAGGTGTGGTGGGTTCGAACAGTCCGCTGCCACGACGCGGAATCCGTCGGGCGGCGGTGGTGATGCTGAACGAGACGGATGATCCATCGGTGGATGAGCTTCGGTTCGCGCAGATCTTCACGGGGGAACTGGAACGTCTGGGCGGGGTGAAGGTGGTCCCGGCGGCGGCTGTGGCGGCGGTGGTGTGTCACAACGAACTGCTGATTCCGCGCGAGGTGGACGTGCTGGGACGACTGGTGAACGCGGAGGCGGTGCTGGTGGGGCGCGTGAAGAACTACGAGATGTGCGAGGGGCCGAAGGTGTCGGTGTCGATGGAGGTGTATGAGACGTCCAGGGGAAGCGGTCGGGATCGCGAAGCGCAGGAGACGGAACCGGCGGAGCCGACGGTGAGCCTGACGAGAGACTATAACGGCGAACGGGGATCGGTAAGAAGGCAGTACGGGGTGTTCACGGGTGATGATGCAGCCGCGGTCGAGGGTGCGACGGGGACGAAACGAGACATGCGGGAGATGAGGCATTACCTGCAGTTCGTTTCGGATCGTATGGTGAGGGACGTTCTGTGGGAGCTTGCGTAAGACATGTTTCCCGGGGAGTGACGCCGGGAGGGTCCGGGATAGGATGGAGGACACGCGTGGTCTGTGAGATGGACTTTATCATCCTGGTCAAGGGGGAGCACCGTTATATCTTCCTTTACGAAATCGGGAAGGAGGAAGAGGTGCAGAACCGTCTGATGGACTGTGCGGAGTCGGAAGACTGCAACCTGGAATGGGCGGACGTTCTGTGTGTGATCAAGGAGATGCAGAGCACGGAGAAAGGGGCATCCCGGTCGAACGAATAGCGGGAGGAGCGGGGGGATGACGGGTTCGGGGACGCCGGAGATGCTCGAGCGGTTCCTGGGTTACCTCGAACACGGCCGGGGTGCGTCGGAGCACACCATCAGAGCCTACCAGAGTGATCTGGCGGGCTTTTTTGATTTTCTGGCCGAACGCGGGGAGGGCAAGCGGGTCGTGCGTATGGAGGAGGTCGACGTTCTGGCGGTCCGTGCGTATCTGGCGGGTCTGCGCGGTGCTGGGCTGGGTCGCCGGAGCATCGCGCGGAAGATGGCGTCGCTGCGGAGCTTTCTGAAACACCTTCTTCGGGAGGGTGTTCTGAAGAGCAACCCGGCGGAGGGGGTTCGCACGCCGAGGCTGGAGCGGACGCTTCCGACGTTTCTGGATGAAGCGGAGGTGGTGAAACTGCTGGGGGCGCCGGACCTGTCGGGGATGTGGGGGATGCGAGACCGGGCGATCCTGGAGATGCTGTATTCGACGGGGATGCGGGTGAGCGAACTGGTTCAACTGGACATCGACGAGGTGGATTTTCTGTCGGAAGTGATCGTGGCGAGAGGGAAGGGGAAGAAGGAACGGCTGGTGCCCGTGGGACGGATGGCGCTGGCGGCGGTGGAGACGTATCTGAAGGTGAGGACGGCGAGACAGGGACGACTGAAACGGAAGAGCAAGGCGCTGTTCATCAACCGGACAGGGACGCGGCTTTCGACGCGAAGCGTGGAGCGGATGCTGGGGAAGTATCTCAGGGAAACGGGACTGTCCCGGAAGGTGACGCCCCATACGCTGCGGCACAGTTTCGCGACGCACATGCTGAACCGCGGGGCGGACCTTCGGAGCGTGCAGGAACTTCTGGGGCACAGCAGCCTGACGACGACGCAGATCTACACGCACGTGACGACGTCGCGGATGAAGGAGACGTATGATCAGTCTCATCCGCGGGCACGGATGAAAAGAGAGAAATCTTCCTGAGTCAGACGGCGAGGGAAAGCGGGAACGCGACCGTCGCGACGCCACAACAGAAACAGCCATCGAAGAAGACGACGCGAAATTCGCGGCGGGGAAGAAGTCTGAAAAAAAAGTGACAAACCGGTTGGCACCTGGGTGAGTTATGTGATATGTACGAATTGGCTGCACAGAGCGAGATGCGTTTTTCAATGAGGGGAGCAAAGGAGGAGAAGGGAAGAAGTGTCGAGACAATTCGGAGTAACGCAAGTCCCTTCGTCCAAGCGGATCGGTGTACCCTGGCCGAATGCTTCATAAAAAAAGAAACCAGAAAGATTCGGAAACGTCCAGGTCGGTCCGTCGGTGGCAGCCCGGGTTGAGCCTGAGGGCATCTGAGGCTGCAGCGAAGGGGCTTTTTTTATGTACAACTGATCCAGGGGAAGGCACGACGTTTTGAATGGTTCCGGTGCTAGGTTTTTTCGGGCTGGAAGTATTTGCGGACGTAGCGCTGATAGGCGGGTGATGGGGGGCGGGGTGCGGAGGGAGGGGCGACGAGGAGCGGCAGGGGTTCGAGGAGTGTGCGTG
>CAZVTD010000346.1:0-2606 GCA_964629945.1 uncultured Planctomycetota bacterium
TGGCGACGTCACACCTGGCGGAGTGCAGGAAACCGAAGACGACGGAGACGGTGAAGAAGCCCGAGACGACGGGCCCGAAGACTGAGCCAAAGAAGGAAGGGGAAGGGAACTTCACGACGACGCAGGATGCGTTCGTGAAGTTCACCAGTGAACACCTCGTGGTCTGGGCGAAGAACGAGGCCCTGGCACGTAAAGCGGCCGAAGAGGGTGAGCGTCACCTGAAGCGGATCTGTGCGGCGTTCCTTCGGGGACAGATGTGGCCCAGGGTGATCTCGGTGTACATTTTCAAGGACCACAAGGAGTATGTAAAGGAGCGGGGGCTTCCGGACTGGTCGGGCGGCGGGTATTCGTACATCCCATATTCGGCGGACAACGTAGTGAGGCGGGTGGACCTATTCCAGTTGGACAACGATGGGAAGTTCCGTGAGGACCTTTTGCCGCAGGTTCTGGCGCACGAGTTGACACATGTGGTGATGGAAGAGTGGTTCGGGGGACGGGGAGCGCCGCTGGCACTGAACGAAGGTCTGGCGATGTACGTGGAAGAGGGGACGCACGAAGACTACGAGGCGTATGCGGCACACGCGACGGCGGCGGGTCAGTATTTCCACCTGAAGGACCTGTATGCCTTCCGGCGATATCCTTCGCAGGTGGGTGTGTTCTACATGCAGAGTGCATCGGTGACACGGTATCTGATCGAGCACCTGACCGCAGAGCAATTCAGCGCGATGATGGACGCCCTGAAGAAGGGCGAGGACATGAACACAGCCTTGTGCACGGCAACGGGACGTGTGGGGGACCTGCTGGGGAGCGTGGAAACGAACTGGGTGGAATGGAAGAAGGAGCAGGCGAAGACGGTTCCCAAACCGGACTTCAAGAAGAAGGACAAGGATCGCGGTCCGACGAAGGAAACCGAGAAGCCCCCCGAAAAAGACGAAAAGAAAAAGGACGAGAAGAAGGACGAGAAGAAAGAGGAGTCCGAGAAGCCGAAGTGAGCGCCGGAGAACGCGCTACCAAGTGAGGGAGCGTTCAGGGCGCTCTTTTCGTATCGTGAGGGAGAAATGACGGACGGAGCAGAGAGGAATATCACGCCGGTGGTGGCGATCGTGGGACGGCCGAACGTGGGGAAGTCGTCCCTGTTCAACCGGCTGTGCGGCAAGCGTCTGGCGATCATCCATGACCAGGCGGGAACGACGCGTGACCGAGTGAGCGTGTCGCTGGAACATCGTGGCCGCTGGTTCGACCTGGTGGACACGGGAGGCATGGGGGTTGAGGATGTCGACGGATTGACGGCGGACGTGGAACATCAGATCGAGCAAGCGCTTTCAGAGGCGGACGTGATCGTGTTCGTGACGGACGTTCGCGAGGGGATCACGCCGCTGGATGAGGAAGTGGCACGCCGACTGCGGAAGATGGGACGACCGGTGATCATGGTGGCAAACAAGGTGGACTCGGCGAGTCAGGAGCCGGAGGTGGGGGTGTTCTACCGGCTGGGGTTCGGAAACGGGCTTGGGGTCTCGGCCCGCGAAGGGATGGGGCGGAATGATCTGCTGGACCGGGTGGTGGCCGAACTGCCCGAAGGAAAGACGGGTAAAGCCGAACCGGGCGGGGTCCTGAAGCTGGCCGTGGTCGGGAGACGGAACGTCGGGAAATCGACCTTGATCAATCATCTGTGCGGGAAGCAGAGGGTGATCGTGAGCGACGTCCCGGGGACGACCCGCGACGCGGTGGACGTGCCGTTCGAATACGAGGGACTTCCCTACGTGGCGATCGACACGGCAGGCGTGAGAAAGAAGCGGAAGGTGGAGGGGTCGTTCGAGTTCTACAGTCAGGATCGTGCACGACGGGCGGTGACGCGGGCGGACGTGGTGGTGCTTGTGCTGGACGCACTGGCTGAGGTCGGGAAAGTGGACAAGATGCTGGCGAACTACGTAGTGGAATGCTTCAAGCCGGTGGTGATCGCGGTGAACCGGTGGGACCTGGTGAAAGACGTCGAGACAGGAAAGTTCCGGAAGTATCTGGACGAGGCGCTCCCTGGGCTGGGGTTTGCGCCGCTTGCGTTCATCAGCGCAAAGACGGGGGACCACGTTGCGGAAATGATGAAGGTGGTGCGGACGCTGTATGCTCAGGCGGGGGTGAGGGTGACGACGGGTCGGCTGAACCAGGCGATCCAGGAGGCGAAGGACATCCAGGGACCGCCACCGATTGCGAACCGGGTGGGGAAGATCTATTACGCCACGCAGGTGGGGATTCAGCCGCCGACGGTGGTGGTGTTCGTGAATGATCCGGCGTTGTTCCCGGACAACTATCGTCATTACCTGGTCAAAGGATTGCAGGTTCGGCTGCCCTATGCGGAAGTCCCGATCCGGATCGACTTCAAGACGCATACGGGTCAGCGACAGAAGGGGCAGGATTGAGAGGCGTCAGGCGGAAGGGATGCCGTTGGTGATGGTTCCCGTGGGGTTATTCCGGATCTCTTCGGCACGGAAGCAGGCGACGCAATGACCCGGGGTGAGTTCGCGCAGGGACGGGACCTGGGCCTGGCAGTCGGGGACGGCATAGCGGCAGCGGGTGTGGAAGGTGCAGCCCGAGGGGGGATTGATGGGGGT
>CAZVTD010000347.1:0-2597 GCA_964629945.1 uncultured Planctomycetota bacterium
GTCGGGACCGCCTCGGCGTACTTCTGCCTAACTCCTCTGCAAACCCACGTTATCACCCTGCCTGGGCGGGCAGGCGCCCCCGCCTGCCCCACCGCCTAACTCTCCTGCCAACTCACGCTCTCGCCTACCACACCGCTATGTGCCGTGCCCGTCCTTCTCCGCCTCCCAATACCACATCCACTCTTCCGCCTTCTTCACCAGGCCCTTTCTCACCGGGTTCTCCCGGATGTATCGCGTCTTCTCCTCGACGCTCTCCGAGGGCCTCACGATCCGATCAAACGACTCCTCGCGCCACACGCTCCCCCTGCGTCCCAGCACCTTGTTGATCGCGTGCGCTGACGCCCCCTTGATCCCCTGCATCACCTCCGCAAGACGGTAGCGTTCCCCGCTCTCGCGATCCTCCAGCAGGCTGATGATGAGATGCACGTGGTCGGGCATCACCATCGCGCAATGCAGCGTATACTTCTTCCCGTTCTCCGCCAGGCAGCACTTCATCGCCAATCCGCGCACACCCTCAGGCAGAATGAATCCGTCCCGCGTGCCGAAGTTGACATGCACGGGCCTGCCGTCTCCGTCTATATGAGGCAGGTCCCGTCGGTACATCTTCCCCATCTCCCCCTCCTCCTGCCACCGGAAACCTCACACCCTGCCTGGGCGGGCAGGCGCCCTCGCCTGCCCCACCGCAATCTGCTGTTTCTTCTCCTGCAGCGTTTCGCACACCGCCAACGCTCTCAACACTACCAACCCTTGCTCACTCCTGCAACCTCATACTCTCGCAACTCGGCTCGCGGCCTGCCGAGTGCTGTGTGCTGTGAGTTGTTTCTTCTCACTGTTCGCGGTGCGCGGTGTGCGGTCCACAGAGTGCTGAGCGCTGAGAGCCACACCGCTCCTTCACCCTCTCAATAATCGTACCGCCAAACCACTCCCGCGCCAAGGTTTGCGCCCTTTCTGTCCACCTGCTTCTTTTTCTGTCGTTACTGTTCACCTGGCCGTGCTGTCCTTTGCGCTCTTTGCACCTTTGCGTTAAGTGTTTCTTTGGTTTTTCTTCATAAGTGGTCGGTCGAAAGCGGTCAGCGGAAGGCGGCATCAAAATCATCGCAAATTTGTTCACTTTTTGCACAAATTCGCACCGAATTCGACCAGTTTTAGCGGGTGCTTCGCCAGCCCACCCCCGTTTTTAGCTCAAAAACGCGGTTCCGGACAAGTCTCAGTCTATGTGATATCTTCCAAGTCGTCCGCCATTTCGTGATTCAGGACCGCCTGTACCGGGGTTCGCCGCACGGATCGTCCCGTACTCCCCGTATAACGCATTTCGCGGACAAGACCTGAATGGTCTTGTATTCGTATAATGCAGTTATCGACCGATTCACGCACCCCGGGGGCCGCGAATCGGCGGCCCCCGGCCCTCCCCTGTCGTACTCCGATGTTCACCACAGAGGACACCGACGCAACCCTTTTCCATAAAAAGAGTTGCGTCCGTCCAGACAAAGATGACCATTTCTGTTCTGTTGGGAAAATTGAACATGTCAAATCCCGAGTGCCCCCTCCGCACCGGGAAGCTGAACCGAGTATCCAGAAGTTAACATGTTAATCCTGAGCATGTTAGGCCGCCGACGCTTTTTAACCCCCTATTTTGTCTCATTTTGGTACGGTATTTGCAATCAACCTTGGTTTTGCGCGTCCCCGTTGCAGGCCGCGCGCACGATGGAATGGCTGCAACTTACGTGCTGACAACGGGGTATAGCAACGAAATGCGGTTCTGTTGTCGGGATGTGGAGGCGGCTCGGGGCTGTAAAATAGCGGGTTTTCAGAGGCTTGGGGGATCACATGGAACGGGTCATAAACAGTGAAGGGACGGGCATTTCAGACATGTCAGAACCAAGAGTGTTAGCTGTTGAAACGGACCCCCAGATGCTTGGGCACATGCGGGATCTGTGTCGCCGGTGGAAGGTGGCGCTGGAGACCGCCGAGGACGCCGAGAGTGGTTTAAGGCGTTTGTCGGCCGGGGGTTGCGTGTTGGTCGTGGCGGGGATGAATCTTCGGGGGACGACGGGTCTGGAGTTATTGAGGCGGATCAAGCGTCGCCACGCGGAGGTGCCCGTGGTGCTGGTTTCGGACCATCCGGAGGTCGCCGAAGCGGTTCGTGCGATGAAGTCGGGCGCGAGCGACTACCTGGACAAGCCGGTGAGTCGCGAGACGCTGGAGTTGAGTTTGACGGGTCTTCTGGACTCGATGCTGGGTCAGGACGGAAACGGTCGAGGCGGGGAGATTTCGAAGGACGCCCACGGTGGAAGCGTGGAGGAGAGCATCGAAGGGGTGCGAGAGGAGGGGACGAAGCGTGCGGGGGCGAGTCGTCTGCTGACGTCGAACCGGATCATGAAGCGTGCGGTGCGTCATGCGTTGAGCCTGGCGGACGTGCGTGCGCCGGTGCTGCTGGAAGGTGTCACGTGCGCGGGGCGTTCAGCGGTGCGAGCCGCGACCGTGAGGGGAAACTGGAGGCGGCCAACGGGGGCGTCGTGTTCGTGGACGGGATCGCGGAGGCGTCGCTGGCGCTTCAGCGGCGACTGCTGCGGGTGCTGGAGGACGGGGTGGTGGAG
>CAZVTD010000348.1:0-2576 GCA_964629945.1 uncultured Planctomycetota bacterium
TTGTGGGAACCGCTTTCGTAGGAGGACGCCGCGGTTGGCGAGGACGGCGGCGACGAGACCGATGACGAGGGCGGGGACCCAGATGGTCACGTTGAGCAGTGCGAGGGAGAGTCCGACAGCGAGGGCATCGACGGAGGTGGCGACGGCAAGGGTGAAGAGCGGCCAGGCTCGGGTGGGGTCGGTGCGTGGGCGGTCGTGATGGGCGAAGGCTTCGATGACCATGTGGGCCCCGACGGCGGCGAGGAGTCCGAAGGCGAGCCAGTGGTCCCAGGTGGAGATGAGGGAGGCAATGGAGTTTCCGGTGTACCAGCCGATGACGGGCATGATGAACTGGGCAAAGCCGAAGGCAAAGGCGAGGCGAAAGACGTGGGCGGGCCGGACGGGGTCCAGGAAGAGACCGGCGGCCAGGGAGACGGCAAAGGCATCCATGGCCAGTCCGACGGCAACGACGGCAAGAACGGTCCAACTCACAAGGGACTCCCTTCCAAAGTACAGGAAGGGGGATTGTAGGGGGAAGGAGGGCGGTTTTCGAGGAGAAAATTGAATGAACGGGACAAAGAGCCGTCGAGAAAGACAAGGACAGAGGCGGTTTGGGTGGAGTTGACAAGGAAAGAAGCCGAGAGTACAATGAGGTGTCCTGTTGAGAGAGCAAGGCGGGTGAGGCGGGCCAAACCACTTTAAACGAAAGGATGGACTGGACATGCGAGCGGGACGGATGACCTTGGCGGCACTGGTGGGCGTGATTTCGATGGTGGGGTTGATGGGCTGTCAAACGGACGCGCAGACGGGAGCACTGGTGGGTGGACTGGGCGGGGCGGCACTGGGTCAGGCGATCGGCGGCGACACGGAATCGACACTGATCGGCACCGGCGTGGGCGCGGGCGCGGGGTACATCGTCGGGAATGAGTCGGACAAGGCAAAGACACGCCAGGAGATGGAGTCCATCCGTGCGGAATCGAACACGCAGGTGGTGAACGTGCAGAACCGGAACGGGAGCTACACGTCCGTTCTGCTCCGTCGCGAAGGGACCGTGTGGGTGGGCCCGAACGGGGAACGATACACGAACTTCCCGTCGCAGGAGGCCTTGCAGGCCATGTATGGACGATGAGGACGATTCAGCCGGTGTGCTGAAGCGGTGAATGTCTGGAGGAAGGGCCGGGAGTGGATCCCGGTCCTTCTTTCTTTTTGTACCGGCGGAGGGATGGGTCCGCGGGTTTTGTCGGGCGCCGCTGGGGGCGACGGGGGATCCGGGCGGCGGATTCGGGTGCGACGACGGCGCAGGAAGAGGTCGAGGAGATAGGAGACCAGGAAGAGGGCGAAGAGGGTGAGGGCGATGACGGGTCCGGTGGAGAGATCCTCGAGCCAGATGGAGAGGAAGAGCCCGAGGACGACGCCGACGAGTGCGATGAGACAGGAGAGGAGTGTGATGATTTCGATGCGCCGGGACCAGAAGGTGGCGGTGGCGGCGGGGAGGATGAGGAGTCCGGAGACGAGGATGACACCGACGAGACGCACGGCCAGGGCGATGGTGAGACCGAGTGCAACGAGGAGACCGAAGTAGAGGAGCGAGGTGGGGAGACCGAAGACGGCGGCGGATTCCTCGTCGAAGGTGAAGAAGATCATCCGACGGAAGACGAGCAGGAGGAGGGCGAGGATGAGGAGTCCGAGGGCGAGGGCGATCCAGGCTTCGAGGTTGATTCCGAGGAAGGGTGGTCCGCCGACGGTGAGGATGGAGCCGAAGAGGAGATCATGGAGGGGCGGGGTGTAGCCTCCGAAGAAGCGGGAACGGAGGTCGATGAGGACGAGCCCGAAGGCCATGGCGGCGACGAGAGAGATGCCGATGGCGGAGTCCTCGCGGACGCGGCCGGTGCTGGAGATCCGGCCGATGATGAGTGCGGTGAGGACACAGAAGGCGGCGATGACGGCGACGCGCAGGAGCGGGGTGTCATAGTCCGGCAGGATCGCACCGAGGAAGACGGCCAGTCCGGCGCCTCCGAAGGCGGCGTGGGAGATTCCCTGACCGATGAAGGCCATGCGCTTGTGGACGACGAAGACGGAGAGGAGTCCGCAGGCCAGGGCGATGCCGAGACCGGCGGCGAGTGCGTTGTGGTACATGGGGAAGGAGACGAAGCGCTGCCAGACGGAGAGTTCTGCGAGGAGGTTCATGAGCGCTCTCCCTGGTGAGGCGTGGGTGCCGGGGTGGTGACGCCATCGCGGTGTTTTCCGAGGAGTGCGTGGACGCTGCAATTGAAGAGGTTGGAGACGAGGGCGTCGGTGAGGTTCTCGGGGGTGGCGTGGAAGTGGAGCGTGCGGTCGAGACAGGCGACGCGCTGGACGTGCTGGGCCATGCTTTCGAGGTCGTGGGAGACCATGACGATGGTGACACCGAATTCTTTTTCGATGGCGGAGATGAGGGAGTGGAAGCCCTGACGTCCATGGGTGTCGAGTCCGACGGTGGGTTCGTCGAAGAGGATGATCCGGGGGCGGGGCGCCAGGGCGCGGGCGATGATGGCGCGCTGCTGCTGGCCGCCTGAGAGTTCCCCGAGGGGACGGTCCCGGAGGTGGTCGATTTCGAG
>CAZVTD010000349.1:0-2566 GCA_964629945.1 uncultured Planctomycetota bacterium
GCCTACCGATAAGACGGGGACCCAACGGAAACGCGGCCACCTTCCCCCCCAGAATCGGCCCCTCCTCCATCGTGTTGCCCACCTGGGGCATCTCGATCACGCCCCCCTTCCCCTTCGACCCGTCCATCGATCCCTCCGTCCCATGCGCATGCGTAGAAGTGTGTTGTCCGCCGTCACCTGAAGCACAATACGCCCTGATTCTGCACAAGTCAAGCATGATTGTGCACGAACTGTGCAGTTTTCTGTTGCATCTATGACTGGTTCGGGCTAATCTACCTCTGTGTCACATTCATGGTTCCTATTGATCCAACCCTGGGGAGAGGCATCATGAGCAAGTCCGTGCATGCCCGGCATCAGAGCATTCTCGCCCAGCTGTATGAGCGTCAGGAGGTCAGCGCCAAGGCGTTGGCGCGGGTCTTCGGGGTCTCCGAGGCCACCGTGCGTCGCGATCTCCGGGCGTTGGCTGCCACCGGCCAGGTGGTCCTCAGCTACGGCGGCGCCGTCCTAAGACCCGGCACAGACTACTCTTACCGCTCGAAGGCCACCCGCAACATCGAGGCCAAGGCGATCATTGGCGGTCTGGCGGCCCGGCTGTGCATGGAGGGGGATCAGATCTTTCTGGACTCGGGGACGACCTGTGCGGCGATGGCGCCGCATCTCAAGGCCAAGCAGGGACTTTCGATCATCGTCAACTCCGCCCGGCTGGCGCTCGAACTCGAGAGCGTGAACACCGAGGTCATCCTCATCGGCGGGCAGTATCGTCATGATCGCATGGACACCGTCGGTCCGCTGGCGCACACAACGCTTGACGGGCTCCACGGTTACGTCTGCTTCCTCGGAGCGGATGGGCTTTCGATGGACCACGGCGTCATGGCGGCCGACGTGGAGAGTTCGTATCTGTTCCGCCGGGCCGCCCAGAACGCCCGCGAGGTGGTGCTGGTGGCCGACCACAGCAAGTTCGCGGCCGCATCGTTGTGCCGTGTCGTGGGTTGGGACGACATCGACACGGTGGTCACGGATGGTGCGCCGTCGCAGGAATGGCTGGATTTCTTCACGGCTCATGAGATCGAGCTGGTCTGTCCGGAACTGGCACCGGCAACTGCCGGTGCCGCCGGCATTGAAACCCAAGCGGAGGAACAAGATACGCCATGACGACCCGACGAAAAGTGATGAGGCAGATTCTGGCGATCGGCGGAGGAGGAGGCGACACGAAAGGTCCGGGCCGACTGCTGGATGATTACATGCTGGGGCTGACGGGACGACGACGCCCGAAGATTTGTTTTCTGCCGACGGCGAGCGGCGACGCGGAGAAGTACATCGAGCGGTTCCACGAGGTGTTTAAGGGACGTCGAGCAGAGGCGAGTCACGTGGCGCTGTTCCGGACATCGCAGGTGCGGGTGATTCGGATGCGGCTGGTGAGCCCGGCCATCATCTATGTGGGCGGGGGAAGCACGGCGAACATGCTGGCGGTGTGGCGGGTTCAGGGTGTGGATCGCATCCTGCACGAGGCGTGGCGGCGCGGGATCGTGCTGGCCGGGGGGAGCGCGGGGATGCTGTGCTGGTACGAGGAGTCGGTGACGGATTCGCTGGGGAAGCCGGCGTCGGCATTGAAGGACGGGCTGGGATTCCTGAAAGGCAGTGCGTGTCCGCATTACCTGTCGGAAGGGCGAAGGCGTCCCGTGTATCGCCGACTGGTGAGGACGGGGGTGCTGGCCGATGGCGTGGCGGCAGAGGATTACGTGGGGCTGCATTACGTCGGGCAAAAGCTGGTGGAGGCGGTGAGCGCACTGCCGGGGCCGAAGGCGTATCGGATGGAGGTCCGTGAGGGGAAGGTGGTGGAAACGGAGATCGAGACGAGAACCCTGGGACGGTGAGGCAGAAGGCATCGCAACCTCAAACTCGAACGGCAATAAAAGCAAGCAGGCACGCATGATCGAAATCCGGAAGTGGGTCAGAGAACAGGTTCGGGAACTCGACGGGGTCCGAGGAGACGATGCGTTTCACGCCCTGATCGAGGCGGAGGACACGGTGATTCCTCTGCTGGTCGAAGCGTATCAGGGCGAAGAGGACCCCAAGAGACGGGCGATCCTGGTGCAGGTCATCCGGGAACACCGACTGCCCCACAGCGCAGACTTCCTGGAAGAAGCGCTGGAGGACCCATCGCCTGAGGTGTGGAAGCAGGCGCTGGACGGACTGGTGACGCTGGGCGGCCCGGAGGTGAAGCAGACGCTGCAGCGCGCCATGGCACGCGCGCAGGGACGGGGTAAGGCCGGTCAGGAAGAGGCGGAATGGATTGGGGAGGCACTGGAGCAGACGAGGTAGCTGAGATCGCTTCAGGCGGAACGAGGGAGCAAGCGGATGGAGGGCGAGCAGGCGTTCTGTGACGTGGATGATGTGCTGGCGCTGTACGTGGCGCGGCACTGTGCGGGGAGGCGTGACAGGGCAACGGCAGAAAACAGGGGGAAGAGCCAATGAGACGTCTTGCGGTGGGGAGATGGGTGTCGGTGCTGGCGGCGGGGCTGATTGCGGGGGTACAGGCGGAAACACTCCAGGCGGAGGAACTGAA
>CAZVTD010000350.1:0-2219 GCA_964629945.1 uncultured Planctomycetota bacterium
CCCCCCGGAACCCCCGGATTCCCCCTTCTGCACCTTTTTATGACAGCTCTCCGCCATTTTGCTGCTCAGGAACCCAGCTCACTCGTATGCCGTCCCCTTCATCCGTCCCACGTGCAATCCGGCCGAATGGGCTGCCGTCGCTCCCTCACCGCAAACGAACACAAACTGTCTCACTGGCTACTGTGCCGCGTCGCCGCACGCAAAAATCCCTTCCGCCGACGTGCTTTGGTCCCGCTCCGTCACGATGTAGCCCGCCTCGTCCATCTCCACCACGCCCTTCATGAAGCTCGTGTTCGGGTCCAGTCCGATGAACCGGAACACCCCGCCGCACGCGATCTCCCGCTTCTTTCCCGTCTTCACGTCCTTCACGGTGACCGACTCCACCTTCGCCTTCCCGTTGATGCTCACGGGCGCCGCGTTCCATGCGAACTCGATCTGTTCGGGCATCTCCTTCAGCCGGTCTGCCAGAACCTTGGTCGCCCGAAGCCGGTCTCGCCGGTGGACGATCGTGATCTTCTTGACGAACCGCGTCAGGTACAGGCTCTCGGTTGCCGCCGTGTTCCCGCCCCCGATCACCACCACCTCTTTATCCCGGAAGATCGGCCCGTCGCATGTCGCGCAGCACGACAGTCCGCGTCCCCAGAAGGTATCCTCTCCCGGTATCCCCAGCTTCCGATGGGATGCCCCCGTCGCCACGATCACCGAATACGTCGTCAGCGTCGCGTCCTGGTCGGCCAGGTGGACGCACCACGTCTTCTCGTCCAGCCTTTTGACCTTGTCCACCTCGCCCGTCTGGACCAGTGCCCCGAAGTTCTCCGCCTGTTTCCTCATCCGCTCCGCCAGTTCCGCTCCCCCGATCGGCTCATCGAACCCCGGGTAATTCTCGATCTGATACGTGATCGCCACCTGGCCGCCCGGGATGTACCGCTCCGCGATCAGCGTCCGAAGTCCCGCCCTTGCCGCGTAGAGCCCCGCCGTCAATCCCGAGGGCCCCCCTCCGATCACCACCACGTCCCAGTCGCAGCACGTTCGGCATTCGCTCATGATGTTTCCTTTCCTCTCTTTGCGTTGTCGCGGCTCAAGGCGTCAATATCTCCCTCTCGCGGGCCTCCTCTTCCATGTCTCGCTCTGCGGTTGTCCGGTAGAACAGACATGCTCCCAGCGACCGCCACAGCCCCACGAGCCCCACGACCGTAAGTGCCGCGGGGAACACCACGAAAGGCGCCGGCCACAGGGGCTCACGTTTCAGCACCGCCTCATCCGGGTCCCGCGGGTTGACCGCGCACACGTGTCGGCTCCCCGCCGGATATTCTTCCACGAGCGCTTGCGCCTCCTCCTCCGAAGGACTGTTCACGTAGGACCTCATGTACTGTTCGGAGCGATGGAGCCGTCCCTCGACCTCATACTCATATACTACCAGGAAACGAGGCCGTCCGTAAGGCTCTATCTCGCTCCGGCTGATCACGCAGGGAAGGTCTTTCCACCGGTGCTGATCGACGGTTCGCACGATCCACATCCCCATGATCCACGTCACGGGCACCGACCACACCAGAATGAACCCCACGAAGAACAGACTGCCCAGAAACCTGTCGATGCGCCGGAGACGTTTTGCCTCCGCCTGCCACGTGGCCGGGAAAAGCGCCTGCAGCGCACTCACCAGCGGAAAATACCAGTTGAGACGATCCTTCGGCGTCCTCTCCTGTCGAGAGTCCCCACCGTTGGGTTTCGTCTCCGCTTCCCCATAGGGCCCCCTGTTGGCGGACAGAAACTTCAGGACCTCCTTAGGCGGACCGATCTGTTGACGACCGCTGTCCTCGCTCATTGTTCCCCAAGCTTCTCCAGGACCACCTTCCTCATCAGCTCCGTCACCCCCACCTGTCCCGTCCACAGCCGGAACTGCTCCGCCGCCTGCCCCACGAACATCTCCAGTCCCGTCACCACCACGCACCCCGCGTCTTGCGCCTCTCTCAGGAACCGCGTCATCAGCGGATGATACACCGCGTCGAACGCCACCATCCCCTTCCGGAACACCCCCGCGCTCACCGGACTCTCCTCCTCCCTCGGCGACATCCCCACGCTCGTCGCGTTGCAGATTACGTCCGCCTCCAGCTCGCCCACCTTATCCATCCCCGCCCCCAACCACCCCAGCTCGTCTCCCAGTTCCGTCTACGTGATCACCCTCCTGAAATAAAATACCATCAACCCCCACAAATCATACA
>CAZVTD010000350.1:2233-2541 GCA_964629945.1 uncultured Planctomycetota bacterium
TGATCGCCACCCGTCGCCCCCGCTGCGAGCCCCCCTCCATCACCGCCTCGATCGACCCGATCGCAGCTCGGCAGTCCGTGTTCGTCCCCCACAGCCTGCCGTCCTCGCGCCTCACGATCGTGTTCACCGCCCCGATCGCACGCGCCAGCCCGTCGATCTCATCCAGTGCCGCCATCACCGTTTCCTTATGGGGCAGCGTCACCGAATACCCCGCGAACCCAAGCTCACGGAACGAGCCCACCGTCCCAGGCGCATCGTCCGTCAGCATCGGCACGTACACCCCGTCCAGCCCCGCCGCCGCCAGCGAC